>DATBDB010000194.1:0-3311 GCA_036270155.1 Gaiellaceae bacterium | reverse complement strand
ACGACGAGCACGCGCCGGTCGACGTCGATCGGCGGGATCGCCGCGCCGCTACCGTCAAAGACGACGACGTCGGGCTTGCGCTCTGCGGCCAGTCGCGCGCCCTCGAGCACGTTCGACGTGAAGACCGCGCCCGCGAGCCCTCCGCCGGCCCGCCGGCAGCCGATCGTCGGCACGCCTGAGAGCGCGGCGATCTCCAGGTGATCGGACGCCGCGTGCCGGCCCGCGCGCGAGCGCGCGACGAGGTCTTCGACGGTCGGCGGCGTCGCGACCACCTCGGGCTCGGGCGGGCCGCCGCGGCCCATCGCCACGACGACCACAGCGCGGTCGCGCGCGAGCAGTCGCGCGAGGTGCGCGGTGACCGCCGTCTTCCCAACGCGCTTCCCGGTCCCGATCACGGCGATCGACGGCAGCTCGAACGGCTCGAAGGCCGGCGGGTCGAAGCGGAAGTCCGCACCGATATACGGCAATCCCGCGGCCAACGCGCGCGAGGCCCACCGCATCCGTTCGGCCGGTCCGAGCACCGGTTCATCCGAGAGGTCGACGACCGCCTCTGCATCGCCAAACCCTTCCACGAGCGGCACGCCGTAATCCGCGTCGCCGTCCGCCGTTGACGTGCGGAGCTTCTCGGTGCCGCCCACCATGATCGCCCCTACCCACTCGTACTGCAGCGCCCGAAGTGCATCGCGCACGACGGGCGCATAGTGCTCGCCGTCGATCAGAGCCACGGCTCTCACGCCCCTGGCCGCCGTAACGTGAGCCCGTTCACCGCCGAGCTGACACCTCGCGCTCGATGCGCCCCGTGTACTTCTCGTACTCGCCGGTCGCCAGATTGAACTGGATGATGCGCTCCTGCCCGTGGAAGGGATAGCGCCGCCAGACGTCGACGTGCTTGCCCGACACCTCCACCACGTTGTAACAGGGACGCGTGTGCCCTCTCAAGCGGAGCGTCGAGACCGTGCCGGTGTTGACAACGAACAAATTCTCGAGCTTCCACGCGTATGGAACGTGCTTGTGGCCCGAGAGCACGAGGTGCACCGCCGCGCGCTGCAAGCACTCGATCGCGTCACCGGCGTCATAGACGACGTTGCGTTCCCGGCCCGTTCCCGGGATCGGCAGCAAGTGGTGGTGCAGGACGAAGACGCGGAGGTCGGCGGGCTCGGCGCCGAACTGCTCCTCGATCCACCCGTAGCGGCCGCGGCCGATCTGCCCGTGATCGAGGTCCGGCTCGGTCGAATCGATCGCCACGACCGTCACGCCGCCCTTGCGCAGGACCGACGAACGGTCACCAAAAAGTTCCTCGAAATGCACATAGCCGACGTTCCGCGAATCGTGGTTCCCGGGGACCACAACGAGCGCCTCGCACTGGATCCGGTCGAGGTAGCGTCGGGCGGCCGCGTACTCCTCTTTGAACCCGAAAGTCGTCAAATCGCCGGAACAGACGACGATGTCGGGTTTCAGGTCGTTGATCTCGGCAATCGCCCTTTCCATCAGATCAGGGACGAAGTGCGGTGATCCGCAATGGAGGTCCGAGAGTTGAGCGATCGTCAACGGCCCCACGACAAGGACTCTAGACGTCTCTCTGCATCCGAGGCTGTTGCTACCCTAGCTCGAGTGCTGCCGGAAACACCTGTTTTCCAGGCATATTGCGGTTCCGAGCCGCCGCGTTTCCAGCACTCCGCGGAGCTCGAATACGCAAAGGTGCTCGATTGGCACGGAATCCCGTGGCAGTACGAGCCGACCACCTTCGTCCTCGCGCGTGACGAGCAGGGCCGCGTCACCGAGGCCTTCACGCCGGACTTCTACCTCCCGGACCAGGATCTGTACCTGGAGGTGACCGTGATGAAGCAGTCGCTCGTCACCCGCAAGAACCGGAAGCTGCGCAAGCTCCGCGAGCTCTACCCGGACGTGAAGGTGAAGCTCTTCTATGAGCGCGACTTCGAACGGCTCGCAACCCGGTACGGGTTGCGGAAGGCCTCCTGAGCACACTGGTCGAGCTCGACGAGCGCATCGGCGAGGTCTTTCTCGATGCGGACGAGATCGGCACGCGCGTTCGGCAACTCGGCGCGGAACTGACGCATGACTACGCGGGCAAGGAGCCGCTCCTTGTCGGCTCGCTGAAAGCGTGCGTGCCGTTCGTCTGCGATCTGTCGCGCTCCATGCCGATCCATCACAACCTCGACTTCATCGAGCTCACGGGCTACGGCGTCGACGAGGAGAGCATTCGGTTCCTGAAAGACCTTGATGCGGAGATCGAGGGCCGCGACGTCGTGCTCGTCGATGCCGTGATCGACACCGGGATGACGATGCACTACCTCGTCCGCTCGATGGCCCTGCGCCGCCCGGCCTCGCTCCACATCGCCACCCTGTTCGACCGGCCCTACCGCCGGCTCGTCGAGGACCTGCCGGTGCGCTATGTCGGCTTCACGATCCCCGACGAGTTCTTCGTCGGCTACGGCTTCGAACTGGAGGAGCGCTACCGGAACCTTGCGGATCTGCGCCTCGTCAGCCGCTGAGTTTTGCCTTAACAGCCGTTCGAGTTTTAGGTCCGGCTAAACTTTGGGTGTGATCGAAACTCGGGACTCGCTCCCAGAGGGCCTTCGCACCGTTGACGAGGCCCTTCACCGCACGCGGTTCCGCATCCTCCCGTTCCTCGGGCCGGCATTCATCGCGTGCGTCGCGTACATCGACCCCGGCAACTTCGCGACCAACATCGCCGGCGGCTCGCGCTTCGGCTACCGCCTCGTCTGGGTGATCGTCGCGGCCAACCTGCTCGCGATGCTGATCCAGACGCTGTCGGCCAAGCTCGGGATCGCGACGGGCCGGAACCTGCCGGAGGTCTGCCGCGACGAGTTCCCGCGACGCGCCTCGATCCTGCTCTGGCTGCAGGCGGAGGCGATCGCGATGGCGACCGACCTCGCCGAGTTCCTCGGAGCGGCGATCGGGTTCCATCTGCTATTCGGCTGGGGCCTCTTCCCCTCCGCCGTGCTCTCGGGCGTGTGCGCCTTTGCGATCCTTGGGCTGCAGCGCTGGGGCTTCCGGCCGTTCGAAGCGGTGATCGCGACGCTCGTCGGCGTGATCGGTGGCTGCTACGTCTACGAGCTCCTGTTCTCGAACCCCGCGTGGGACCAGGTGCTGAAGCACGCGGTGACGCCGGAGTTCGGCGGCAGCGACGCAGTGCTGCTCTCGGTCGGGATCCTCGGCGCGACCGTCATGCCGCACGTCATTTACCTGCATTCGGCGTTGACGCAGAATCGCGTCGTCGGAACAGACGCAGACGAGCGACAGCGCATCTATCGTTTCGAGCGATTCGA
>DATBDB010000193.1:0-19332 GCA_036270155.1 Gaiellaceae bacterium | reverse complement strand
GCGTACGACTGCAACGAGATCACCGCCTGCAACTGTGCGTTCAGCACTTGCAGCGACGTGAACGAGTAGAGCCGGATCCACGGTCCGGCCGCGACCGACGTGAGCAGGCGTCCCGGGATCGCCTGGTACGCGGCGCGTGCTTTCCCCATCAGCGACGCAGACTCCGACTGCGTGAGCACCAGCCCCGCGGTGCGCGCGAGTGCCTGCGCGGCGACCGCTTGCGCCATTCCCGAGAGCCACGGTGCGCGGCCGCCCGCGTACGGGAACGTGTACTCCCAACCGATGCCGCCACTGCTCTGGTAGACGCCGCGCGCGACCAGTGCATCTGCCAACCGCTGCGCGCCGTCCGCGTCACCTGCCGCAACGCGCGCGTTGAGCGCGCCGAAGTTCGCGAGCGGGTGGAACTCGAAGCAGCGTCCTGCGAAATAGCGGTACACGATGCCGTCCGCATCGGTGATGTCGGTCTTCGGTTGCGGCGCGTAGTGCTTGAGGAAGTAGTCGTCGTTCGCCTTCAGTTCGCCGATCAGTGCGAGCGCGCGCGGCTCGGTCATCTTGCCGCCAAACGACGCGATCTCCGTGAGCGCAACCGTGACGTGTTCACGCCTGCCGGGCGGCAAGGTGCGCGCAAGGAATGCGGCGCGGCGAACCTCGGCGCGACCGCGCTCCTTCGTCGCCGCCGTAACGCGTGGAGTCGCCAGTGCCTTCAGCGCCGAGCGCTCGAGCGACGTCGCCGACGCCGCCGGCGTTGCGCCCACGAGAGTGACTGCGACCGCCGCGGCGGCAATGAGCGTGCGACCCCTCACGCACTTACTGACGATAGCGGCGATCGTCGAGTTAGCTCTGAACCTCGCGCTCCCACTCTGTTAAGAGCGATTCGACGTGGCGTTGCTGCGCGTCGTTGAAGTCCATTCCCTTCAAGAGCTGACGTGCCTCTGAGGGATCGTTGTTCTCAATCGCCGCCTCGAGCCGCTCACGTGTCGGCGTCGGCTCGCGCAGCTGACGACGGAGCCAGCGGAGAAGCGAAACCGTTGTCGCAGTCGTCACAGTCGCTTCTGCCAGATTCCGAGACATTGATCGGTGGCGAACCCGAGTCGCTTGTAGAGCTGAAGTGCGCCGGTCGGGTTCGTCGAGTCGACCTTCAGGCCGACGCGCTCGACACCGCGCTCCGAGTACGCGCGGAACGCGTGCTGGAGCAGCGCCTTGCCGAAGCCGCGACCGCGTTCGCTCTCGCGCACGACGATGTCCTTCACCCAGCCGCGCCGTTGACTCTCCTTCCAGTGGAGGGCGCACGCGACGAGCTCCCCGTCACGTTCGACGAGAAACCACAGCGCGGGGTCGAACTCGTCATGTTCCGTCATGAACGAGAGCCAGCCTTCGTGGCTTCGTGCGACGTAGCTCTTGTCCCAGCGGCCGTACTGATCGTCGAGGAGCGTGTGCACATGTTCGGCGTCCGTGTCGGTATAGGAGCGGACGGTGACGTCGTCTGACCACATTGGCTCGGGAAGGGCGCCGTCCAGTCGGCGCCACATGCGCAGGATCTCGCGGTCGAGCGTAAAGCCGTTGCGCTGCACCGCGCCGTACAGCGGCGCGTCCTCCGGCACGGCGGTGACCGCCACGTGAGCGAAGCCGCGCGCACGCGCCTCTTCCTCGACGTGCGCGATCAATGCGTCGCCGGCGTCGTCATCGGTCGCTGCGTGGACAACGTCCCGATTCTCGGCGAGCTCGGCGTACCCGACGATCGCGCCATCGTCGACCGCCACCCACTTGCCGGTCGACGGAAGCCCCCATTGCTGGCGCAGGTACGCGCGCTTCTGCTGGGAGATGCCGAAGGCCACTCGGCTGCGGGCGTCGAGCAACTCGAACACCGCTTCGAAATCGTCCTCGGTCGCGTCCCGGATGACGGTCACAGGGCAACCGTACTGCGAACGCTGGACTGCTTGCTCGGGCCGAACCCGCACGCACGAACCGAGAGAGCTAGACCTTTTGGCAGGGGTGGCCTCGCTCGCCTTGCTGATGATTGCGGAGGGAAGCATGGATCAACCGCCGGAATCCTCCCATCACCAACGCGAACGCCGCCAGCTGCATGCCGCCACCAAGCAGGTCGTCTTTCGGGAGATCAACGAAAAGCTCGAGGGGCTCAATGCCAGTTTCGATGAGATCATCCCCGTCGGCGACTTCGTCTGCGAATGCGCCGACCTCACCTGCATCGAGCGAATCGAGATGACGGTCGCCGAATACGAGCAGCTCCGAGCGCACCCTGCGCGCTTCGCCGTCCGCCCCGGCCATCTCTCGCCGGAGGCCGAGCGTGTCGTCGAGCAACGGAGCGGCTACACGATCGTGGAGAAGCTCGGAGCGGGGAGCGAGTACGCCGCTCGGTTCGATCCGCGGGCGAGCGACTGACAGCTGCTGACAGTCGTTCCCGGCTGACGGCCACGGTACTCTGCCGTCAGCGCCCCCATCGTCTAGTGGCCTAGGACTCCGGCCTTTCACGCCGGCAGCACGGGTTCGAATCCCGTTGGGGGTATTGCGCAACACGGGCGGTTAGCTCAGCTGGGAGAGCGCCTCGTTTACACCGAGGAGGTCGGCGGTTCGATCCCGTCACCGCCCATGTCCTTCGTCAGGAGGGACGGCAGGCAGGGCCTGCCTCGTCGACAAGCTCGATGCGTTGTACGAGCACGCCGACCTTCCGAGGCGTCACGACCGTCAAAGGCGTTGCAGACGACCCAGAGATCCGAGACGATCCCTCAGCGTTGAGTGTGACATCGGCCGGCCGGCCGGGTGTGACGCAAACCGTAAGTCGCTGCTGCGCGGTCGCCCCGCTCACTTCCGCAGACGCCGTGCCGGTGTTCGAGCGGAAGCGCACCGAACGGGGCTTCACGGCTTCGGGGGCAACCAGGAATACGTTCAGGGTTCGTAGTTCGGGTGTTGCGCGCCGCGGCCGTGGGAAGACGCGGATCCGGGCGGTGCGCCCGGGGACTGTCCAGCCGTCGACGTACAACCCCGTCGTTATCCAGTCAGCCCGCCACGGCCGTTCCGGGAAGACGACCGTCGCGTCACGTTGAACCGTGAACTGCTTGCCGGCGATATGGAAGCGCGTATCGCCCACAGCTTGCGTGACGTAGGAGTCGAAGTCTACGTTCGCTCGGCCCGTCTTCCGATCGAAGGACAGCGCGATCTTCGGAAATGATCCGCGGGGCGTGTCCTCGAAGACGCCGGGCGTCCCGCCTTGGCGGGTCACCGATCGGTTCCAGAACTCGAGATCCCACCAATAAGCGACATCGGCCCAGTAATCGGTGCGAAGGAGCGGGTAGGGGATGATCATCGTCTCCGAGTTGGGAGTGATCACGCGGTCCACCCAACCGAATACGACGCTCTGGTCGAGCGTCATCGGCAGACCTGACGTGCCGTTGACCGCGAACAGCCGCTTGAACGCGTAGGCGGTTTCGCTAGGCAGCGCAACTAGAAGTAACACCGTCAGCATCACCGCGATGCGCTGTTGACCGAGTAAAACGGCACCCTCGACATAGAGCAGGGCAACCACGAAGGTCGCGACGATCAGAAACCCGCGCACCGCGCCGGCAGTGCTCAATGCGCTGATGAGCCAGTTGTTGAGGACTGCCGCGGGAGTGTCGACGTTGTATTTCTCGTAGACCAAAATCGGAGCCTCGAGAAATCCGACAGTCAGCACAATGAGCGGAACGAGCAGCGACCACCGCGGAAGGCGAACATCGGTGAACGCCGCGAAGAGCGCCACCAAGAGCAGCGGGACGAGGTAGAACAGATACCGCTCACGGACGATTCCGCCGCCGAACCGGATATTGAAGGATGCGACCTCGAGCGTCAGGACGATGACCATCGTCGTGGAGAGCCAGGCAAATGCATGCCGCTCAGGCGTTGACGCGCGCAAGAGATTCGAGACCAGCCAGGCTCCCCCGATGAGAAGCGGGAGGATGCCGGACGCGAGGGCGAGCACCGCCAGGTGCGCGGCTGCCGACTGGAGGATGTTCGCCGGGAGGATCTGGCCCTCCGTCGTCTGAGAATACGAGCCGAGGGGACTGTGGCCGGCGACGATAAGAATGAGCGCGACGAGTGCGACAACCGCGTACCCGCCGAGCAGTACCACGTGCGATCGCGCGGCAGCTCGCAGTTTCGCCAGGCGGCCGCCCCGGTTAGACGTGGTGAGCGCGTGTCCTGCGATCGCCAAAGCGAGCGCCGCGGCGAAGACGACGAACTGCGTCCGGGCAAGGACAGCGAGCGCGAATCCGGCCAGCGCCAGCGCATCGTTGCGTGCAGATGGCCGTACGAGCGCCTGCTGGCACACCATGATTACCCACAAGAAGATCGGATATGCGACGACCTCGGTTACCAGGAACGATGCGAGCGCAATCCACGGCAGGGTCACGCTCAGCGTCGCGACGATCCATGGCGCCCACCGTGTCTCCGTTACGCGTCGCGCGAGCAGGTATGCCGGGACCGCCGCAGACGTCATCAAAAATGCATTGAGCACGTGAGCGTCATGCAAGCTTTGCCGAACCGAATCGCTCCTGAAGGGGACAGAGAGCAACACGGGGTAGAGCTGGTTGAGGTTTGGCACAACCTGGTGGTGCACGTGCGGAAGGAGTGAGCCGAAGCGATGGATGCTGATCGCGAGCCGCTCGTACAGCAGTTCGTCGGTCATCACGAACCAGTCCGCGACGCGCGTCGTGAGCGAAGCAAGGGCCACTGCCGACGCGATCCAGATCGCGAGTACAAGCGGCAGGTCCAGCCGCCTCAGGCGCTTCATCGCGCTGCACGGTAGTCGCTCGCGAAGCCGCTCGCTCTCGTTCAAGGTCGGGCAGCGACCTCGCCGATTAACCGCTCCGTCTCTCTTCCAAACATCAGCGAGCGAGAGAACCGAACACGGACGGCGCTCACAAAACGCTCTTTACACGACCCTCAAGAGACCTCGCTACGGTCACCCAGTTCGCCCGCCCCCCGGGATAACAAAAGGGAGGATCTGCCTGTGTCGAAGCCCGCACGCTTTGCGCTGCTCGCGCTCATCGCACTTCTGGCCGCACCGGTCGCGACGGTTCACGCCGCCCAGAAGATGCCCATCGGTTTCTTCGATGACCCGGCATTCCGCTGGTCGCCAACTCGCGCGGAAAACCTCCGGCAGGCAAGCGCCGCCGGTGCATCCGTGATCCACACGACCGCTAGCTGGGCCGGCCTCGCGCCCACCAAGCCGGCCAATGCCGCCAACGGCGACGACCCCGCGTACAAGCTCGACGATCTCGATGAGCTCGTGTACCAGTCGGGCATCCACGGTCTGCGCGTGATGATCAATATCAACGGAACGCCGAAGTGGGCGAACGGTGGCAAGGCACCGAACGTGATGCCGAAGCGCCTGAGCGATCTCACCGCGTTCGCGAAGATGCTCGCAACCCGGTACAACGGCCGCCAAGGCCACGGGACAGTCTCACTCTGGTCGGTCTGGAACGAGCCGAATCTCCAGATGTTCCTCACGCCGCAGTACGTCGGCAAGAAGATCGTCGGCCCTGCGAACTACGCGAAGCTCTTCAAGGCTGCATACGCCGGCATCAAGGCAGGCAACTCCCTGTCGAAGGTGGCGATCGGCGAGACGTCCGCCCGCGGACGCGACAAGCCGCTCGCCGGCGTCAGTGGCTCGGTCGCTCCCGGCACGTTCGCGAAGTACCTGGCGAAGGTGCCCGGTCTGAAGTTCGACGCATGGGCGCATCATCCGTACCCGACGTCGCCGAACCTGCCGCCGACGCAGAAGGTGCGCTATCCGAACGTCACGCTCTCGACGCTGCCGACGTTCGAGAAGGACCTGAAGACGTTCTTCCACCGGAGCGTCCCGGTGTGGATCACGGAGTACGGTCACGAGACCAAGCCGCCCGATCCGCACGGTGTCTCATACGCGACCCAGGCCAAGTACGCCGTGCAGGCGCTGAACATCGCGAAGAACGATCCGAACGTGCAGATGTTCATCTGGTTCGTGTTCCACGACAGCCCGGGCAACCCCTGGCAGAGTGGGCTCTACAGCGCGAATGGCACCCAGAAACCCGCGTACCAGGCTTTCAGCGCCGTTGCTCGTCTGATCGACGGCACGATGTTCACCGTCAAGGCGGGCACGTCGCCGCACGTGACGATGTACATGCCGTACCTGGGCTACTACTCGGACCCGGGCGCACAGATCGGGATGACCTACGTTGTGAACGAGGGCAGCAAGAAGCTGGCAATCGGTCAGCCGGTCGTCTCGCTCAGCGCTGATGACTCGATCACGTTCGCGGCGGACTTCAAGCCGCTCAAGGGGCACACCTACACGGTGACTGCGACGGCGAACGAGGCCAACGGTCACAGCGAGGTCCGTACGGCGCTGATCAAGGTTTCCTGATCGCGTAGATCACGCCCCGGCCCCAGTCGGCGACCAGCAGGTCGCCGCTGGGGCCGACGGCGAGTGCGAGCGGGTGATCGAAGCCCGTCGCGAACGTTGCCACATGCCCACGGCGGATGCGGACGACGACACGGCCGTGCTTCCTGTGGAGGTACTCGCCCCATTCGGCGACGAAGAGGTCGCCGCCCCACGACGCGATCCCGTCCGCGGACGAATGCGGCTCGAGGTACGCGACCGGCGGCGTCACACCCGCACAGCTGCCGATCAGCCTCTGGAGCGCGTAGCTCGGCCAGCAGTCGGGCCAGCCGTAGTTCGCCCCGGGCTTGATGCGCACGACCATCTCCGCCGGGTCGTCGTCGCCGAGCTTGTCCTTGCCGTTCACGGTCACGTACAGCGTTCGCCCGACGAACACGAGCCCGTACGGGTTGCGGAGGCCTGACGCCACGACGCGGACGTCGCTGCCGTCGGGACGGAACGAGAGGATCGCGGCGCTGCGCGGATCGCGCTCGGCGCAGGCGTCACAGGTCGAGCCCGACCCGAGGTACAGCCGGCCGTCAGGCCCGGCGACGATCGCGTCCTGCTGGTGCAGCTTGTAGGGCAGCCCGCGGACGATCGTCCGTCGCGCGCCGTTGCGCGTGAAGAGTTGAACGCGGCCGCTCTCAGACGCGTAGAGCTTTCCGTCGTGCCAGAGCAGACCGAGCGGCACCACGAGCTTCGTCGCGAACGGTCTCGGGTGTCGGGTGCCGCGGACGACCGACACGATCTCGCCCGTGTCCTGTGAGACGTAGAGCCGCCCGTCGAAACCGAACGACATCGCGGTCGGGTGGACGAGGCCCGTCGCGTACGTCGTCACGTGGTAGCCGGGCGGCACGTGCACGGCCGCCGCGAGCAGCGTGGCGAGCATCAGCCTCACGCGCGCAGGAGCCGGAGCACGACGGCGACCGCAGCAACCGCCGCGGCGACGCCGACAGCTGCGAGCAGCACACCGGAGGATGCCGAGATCCCCGCTGTCGCGAGCAGCATGAAGTTGACGAGCAACGCTGCTGCAACGAGCGCGCTCAACGTCGCGACGCGGCGGACGACCAGGGAGCGTTCGGCTGCGATGCGCGCGTCGTGTTCGATCGACCAGCTTGCAAGCTCGGCGGCGAGCAGCAGGAGCACGCCGATCGCGGCGGCCCAGCCGTCGACGACGGAGTTCCCTGCGCGCGAGAGGAGGTAGCCACCGCCCACCAGCAGAACCGCCCACGGAATCGACGTCGGCCAGCGGAGAGCCAGCCCGAGCACGAGCAGCCCGAGCCCGAGCGCGCCCACGACGGCGCCGACTGTTGCGAGCCGGCCGCCGCTGCCGGCGATGTAGGCGATCGAAGCACCGAGCGCAGCAACTGCGCCGAGAGCAGCGATCAGACGTGCGCGTGCCGGGCGTAACGCCTGAATTCCCGCACCTCCTCGAGGACAGCCTGCAACGGCGCGCCGTCTCGCCATTCGGCGACCGCAACGCCCGCGCTCTGCAGACGGTGGCGGAGCGCGTCGCGGCGCAACGTCCAGATGTCGTACGCCACGGAGTCGAGCCCCGATGCCGGACGCGACGTGAACGGAACGGGGGAGACGTCGATCACCGTGAGGTCATACCCACGCGCGCGGAGATCGAGCAGCGCGCCGACGGAACGACCGTCGAGCAGCGGTGAGAGCGCAATCACCATCGCGTTCGGCGGCAGTGTGCGCCGTGGGATGACGTCGATCTCCTTCCAGTAGTACGAGAGCACGATCTGCGTGTCGAGCAGCGCGTCGACGATCCGGTAGAGCTGGACGGTGCCCATGCCGGGGACGAGCCAGCGCAGGATCCCGCCGAATGCGATCAAGCCGACGCGGTCGCGGCGTCCGACGTAGGCGTCTGCGAGTGTCGCCGTCGCGCGCACCGCGAGGTCGAGCGTTCCCACGCCGCCTTGCCTTGCCTCCGCGAACGAGTCGACGAAGAGGATCACGTCGGTGTTCCGCTCCGGGTGGCTCTCGTTCACCCACAGGTCGCCGCGGCGTGCGCTCGCGCGCCAGTTGACGCGCTTCAACGGATCCCCGGCGGCCCACGGCCTGATGTCCGCGAACTCGATCCCTTCGCCCTTGAGCCGGGAGACCTCGTTGCCCGAGAAGACCTGCGTCTCGCGCGGCTGCAGGACGCGCCGGAGCACGTCCTCGCGCGGGTACACGCGCAGCTCGGGCCGTGTCGCGGCGGTCGTCTCCCAGACGAGAAGGCCAAACGGATCGCGTGCGCGCGCGTATGCCGGCCCGAGCACATGACCGCCCCAGCGGGCTGCACCGAGCCGCAGTTCGAGCTCGCGCCGCTCGCCCGCGCGGAGGTGAAGCGCTACGGGGTTCTTGCCGTCGCGTAGCTCGATTCCGTCGGGCAGGCGCAGGTAGAGGTCGAGGCGGTCGACGGGCGTCGACGACTCGACGACGATCCGCGCGTCGACGTCGTCGTCCTCGAGTGCGCGGCCCTGGTCGAGCTCGACGTGGATCTGGAGCCGCGGCGGCGTCGCGAGCGCAAGCCCTGCCGCGAGCGCGAGCAGGAACGGCGCCGTCAGCGCGACGAGCTCCGGGCGGGCGAAGACGAGTGCGGCGAGCAGGCCGGCGGCCGACAGGCCGGCGTAGCCGGCGAGCTTCGGCGTCGCCCAGCGCGTCACGTCCGCGCGGCGAGGTCTTCGGCTGCCGGGGTCGGCACGGTCTCCAGCCGCTCGCGCACGACGTCCTCGGCCGAGACGCGTTGCACCCACAGCTCGGGCCGCAGCGTCAACCGATGCGCCAG
This sequence comes from Gaiellaceae bacterium, assembly GCA_036270155.1. Taxonomy (GTDB): domain Bacteria; phylum Actinomycetota; class Thermoleophilia; order Gaiellales; family Gaiellaceae; genus PALSA-600. The sequence continues at coordinate 10,141 of DATBDB010000193.1, read as the reverse complement.
CGCCGGCACGGCGACGGACTTGACGTCGTCCGGCGTCACGTAGTCGCGGCCGTTCAGCGCGGCGCGGCAACGCGAGAGCTTGAGCAGCGCGAGCGAGCCACGCGGCGAGGCTCCGACCTGGATCGACTGGGCATTGCGTGTCGCCGCGACGATGTCGACCATGTACAGGCCGACGGGCTCGGACACGTAGACGTTCTCGATCGCCGCTTGCATCGCGAGCAGCGTGTCGCGGTCGACGAGCGGTGTGAGCTGCAGCTCGTCGGTGCGGCGCTCGGCACGGTTCGCGAGCATCTGCCACTCGTCCTCGCGCGCGGGATAGCCGACCGACATGCGGAGGAGGAAACGGTCGAGCTGCGCCTCCGGCAGCGGGTAGGTGCCTTCGTACTCGATCGGGTTCTGCGTTGCGAGAACGAGGAACGGCGGTCCGAGCTTGCGTGTCTGCCCCTCCGTCGTCACCTGCCGTTCCTGCATCGCTTCGAGCAGCGACGCCTGCGTCTTCGGCGGAGCACGGTTGATCTCGTCGGCGAGGAGGAGGTTGGCGAAGATCGGTCCCGGCCGGAACTCGAAGTCGGCTTCGCGCTGGTTGAAGACCGACGAGCCGGTCACGTCCGACGGCATCAGATCGGGCGTGAACTGGATGCGGGAGAAGTCCATCGACGTGACCTGCGCGAACGAGCGCGCCATCAGCGTCTTCGCGAGCCCGGGGTAGTCCTCGATCAGGACATGGCCGTCGGCGAGCAACCCGAGCATCAGCAGCTCGAGCGCGTCCCGCTTCCCGAGCACGACCCTCTCGACTTCGTCGAGGACACGGTTGCTGAGCTCGGCGACCTCGGTCAGGTTCACCGGCCCATCCTTTCAAGGTCGCTGACGAGAGCGCGCAGTTCTGCCGGCTTGATGCCTGGCGCGAAGCGGTCGTCGGGCTCCGGGCGGCCCGGGCGGAGCAGCTCCCACCACTTGCCAAGCGTGTCGGGGCCGGAGGTCTTGCCGCTGCGCTCGAGGCGGCACTGCGCGATTTCGCGCAGGTGCGGCAGCAGTCGGACGTGGAAGTCGTAGGCGGTCGCGGTCGCGAGCGTGACCTCGCGTTCGGTTCGCTCCAGCTCGGGCACGGGCTGCTCGCGGGGTGCCGATTCTGAGAGCGCCCGGTCGAGCTCGGAGCTCAGCCGCCGCGGCACCGAGTCGCCTGCGGCAGCGACGACACCGAGCATCAACATCGCTCCCAGGAGGAAGACGTAGACGTGAAGCGTCACGTTGCGCAGGCTCGGCTGTGCGAAGGCGATGTAGCCGCTGATCAGCGACGAGAGGACGAACAGAACGATCAGATCGAGCAGGTGGCGCCTCACGCAGGGGTCTCCTGGAGATCGTCGCGGATCTCACGCAGCGCTGCGATCGCGTCCTGCTTCATCGACGCACCGATTGCGTGGCGGCTGAACTTCGCTTGCTCGAACAGATCGGTGAGGCGGCTGACCGAATCGCCGCGAGAGGTGAGGCCGAGCAGGATCCGGCGAAGATACTCGAGGGGCGTCTCGCTCGGCCTGCGTTGCAGTCCATTGCGCGCGAGCACGGTCTCCATCCGCGCGTACGCCGCGATCACTGCGCGCCGCGGGTCGGGCTCAGATTCCAGATCGCCGATCGCATCACCGATCGATGCTGCGAAGTCCTCGGCCACGGTCTGTTCGAGCTCGAGCGGAACCGCCGTGCGCTTCTTGCGCGTGCGCCATGTGTAGTAGAGCCAGGCACCGCCGACGGCGATCACGGCAAGCGCAACCCAGAGCACCGTGTACTCGAAGTGGGGTTGAACCTCCGCCGGTTTCCCATTTGCGATGCCGTTCAGAGGCTTCTTCGCGCTCTTGATCCCACTCAGGTTGAGGCCGAGGAGGTGATGGTGGTGGGTTTTGAGGTAGATGACGACGAGCGCAAGGCAGCTGAAGACGAGCAGCATCCCGATGCTCTCGAGCGTGCGCTGCCGGTAGCTCTTGCGCGCGATCCCGCCCTCGCGCGCCTGCATGAGGTACGCGTACGCGGCGACCGGGATCATCAGCACGAAGACGATCAAGAACGCCGAGAACGCGTAGTTGAGGTAGCCGGGGGTCGGCTTCGCCTGCGATTGGTGCCCCAGCCCGCTGCGGCTCGCGAACGCGACCACCCCGAGCAGCGCGAGCAGGCCGAAGGCGACGAGAGCCAGACGGATGCTGCGGCCGGTGTCGGGAGGCTCCACGGCGATTCCGGAAACGTAGACGCGGTAGGCGGGCGCTCATTGTTACGGGATCATTAGTCTGGGGGCGTGATCACACTCGACGGGAAACGGGCGATCGTCACCGGCGCCTCGAGCGGCATCGGCGCTGCCACTGCGCGGGAACTGAAAGAGGCAGGCGCCCGGGTCTACACGGGCTCGCGCCGCGACGGCAACCTCGACGTCACCGATCCGGAAAGCACGAAGCGCTTCGTCAAGGCGGCGGTGGCGGAGCTCGGGGGCCTCGACATCCTCTTCAACAACGCAGGCCTCTCGCGCGGGCGCGACCCGGTCTGGGAGTCGCTCGAGGAGGACGAGCGCGAGGTGATCGAGACGAACGTGCTCGGTCTGATGCGCATGACGCGTCTCTGCCTTCCGTACCTCATCGAGAGCGGTCAGGGCCACATCGTGAACATGGGCTCGGTGGCCGGCGTCTGGGCCTACCCGAGCGGCTCCTCGTACGTCGCTTCGAAGTTCGCGGTGCACGGCTACACCCGCGCCTTGCGCGACGACCTGCAAGGGAAGCCGGTGCGTGTCACCAACGTCGCGGCCGGGATGGTCGAAACGGAGTTCTCCAAGGTGCGCTTCAAGGGCGACGAGGAGAAGGCGAACGCGGTCTACACGAACGTCGCGATGGGTGGTCCGCTGACTGCGCAGGACATTGCCGAATGCGTCCTCTTCGCCCTCACGCGTCGCCCGAACGTGAATATCGACGAGATCCTCGTGATGGCGCTCGCCCAGGTCTCGGGCGGCAACATCCTCCGCGAGAGCTAGCGCGAATCGTCCGAGCGGACGACGGGCCGCTCCATACGCTCCGGCCTCGACACCACTCTAGGAGGCCGAACAGTGAAATCACGCACGCTCCTCGCGGCGGCGCTTGCCCTCGCGCTGCTCGCGGCTGCCACCGTAGGTGCTTCTGCATCGCGCCAAGCGGCCGGCACCGTCACCGTCGTTGCGAAGAACCTGAACAACCCGCGGCAGGTCACAGCCGTTCCGTCCGGCGCGGTCTATGTCGCGGAGGCCGGCAAGGCGGGCCCGACATGTCCGACCAAGGATCTCTGCCTTGGGTTCTCCGGCTCGATCACCCGCGTCAAGGATGGTAAGTCGACGCGCGTGGTCTCGGGCCTCGCTTCGATCGGCGGCCACGACGGCTCGTTCACCGTGGGCGCGGACGGCGTCGCGGTCGCCGGAGACGGCACGCTGTTCGTCGTGATGACGTCGGTGCCCGAATGTGGCCCGACGAAGGTGCTGTCGCCGGCCGGGAAGTTCCAGGTCGGCTACCTCCTGCGCAAGGCGCGTGGCAAGGCGCAGCAGTACGGGAACCTCAACGCCGCCGAGTGCACGCACAACTACGACCACGCCGACCGCAACTCGGATCCGTACGCGGCGATTGCATTGTCGCCGACGCACGCGGTCGTGGTCGACGCGGGCGCGAACACGCTGTTCGACGTCAACGGCGGCAAGGTGAAGCTGCTGACCCTGTTCCCGAAGGCCCCGACCGGGGGCCAGTCGGTCCCGACCTCGATCACGGTCGGCCCGGACGGCGCGTACTACGTGGGCGAGTTCGTCGGTGAGGCGAAGAAGCACGCGAAGAACATCGCGCGTGTCTTCCGCGTCGACCCTGACACCGGCAAGGCAACGGTCTATGCCAAGGGATTCAACGCGATCACCGGGGTTGCGTTCGACGCGGACGGCAACCTCTACGTCACCGAAGCGTCGCTCAACCCGCTCAGCCGGAGCGAGCTCCGCGGCGACGTCGTGAAGGTGACCTCCGACGGCGAGTCGCGCTCGCGGCTGGGTCTCGGGAAGCTGTTCTTCCCGTCGGGTGCCGCAGTCGGCGCCGACGGCTTCCTGTACGTCTCGAACTACAGCGTCCTTCCGGGCTCCACGCCCAAGAAGTCGCCCTTCGGCGGCGCGGGTGGCCAGCTCGTCAGGATCGCGCTCTAAGCGAGTGCGTCGGCGGTCTCGGCGATTGCCGGGGCCGCCGACGGCGGCTCCATGCACCGTCGCGGAAAAGGCCGGCTCATACGGGAGCGGTCCAGTTTGCGCGGAGAAACGCTTCGCGGAAACCCGCGCGCCTGAGGTTGCGGTATGAACTGCCGGGATGGTCGGATACCAACTCGCCGGTCTCTGAGGTCAGCAGCGTGACGCCGAGCGCGCGCGCCGCTTCGATGCGCTTTGCGATCAACGCGCTCTGGAGTCCGCGCCCTCGGAATGCTTCTTTGGTGAACGCGACCCCAAGCCATGCGCTAGTTCCGTCGGCGTACAACACACCCGAGGCGGCCGGCACGTCGTCCACGAGTGCGATGAAGCAGCGCCAGCCCGGCGCGCCCGCGATCGCACCGAGCTCCGCGTGGCCGACCAGCTCGCCGAGCAAGGTCGCGTCCATCGTCTCCTCTATGCGTGCCTCGGTAGCGGCAGTCGGAGCCGGCGCGGCGTCGCGCTCGAACTTCATCCACGATCGGGCGCGCTCGTAACCTCTCGACGCGAGGGCGCGTCCGAGCTCGTCGTCACAAGTGGCGATCGCGTGCGGGCCGTGGAACCACGACGCGATCGCGTCGAGGTCAACGGCCTGCGCGAGCACGATCGCCCGGTTCAACTCCATCCATGGCACCCGGGGATGCCGCACGCACATCGCCCCGCCGACCATCTCGCCCTGCCCGCCGCACAGCACAACCGCTTCTCGGAGCGACTGCGCCTCGATTCGCTCGAGCTCGTTCACCCCGTGCGTATGTCCCAGTACCGCTTCATCCCCACCCACGACTGCCAGAACGGGGCGACGCGGTCGTAGAAATCGGCGTCGGCGCCAGCGTCGGCCTGCGCGGCCTCGACGAATGACTGCTGCTCCATCCCGTCGCGCACGCGCGCGGCCCACCGGTCGAGCTCCAGCTCGAGGCGGTCGAGATGAACGTCGACGTCCTCGTGTACGCCGAAGTGGATCAGCGCCAGTCGCTCGGGGTTGCGCGCGCGGATCGCGGCCACGCTTGCGTGCCAGCCCTCGACGTCGACATCGGGTGGCGGGGAGACCGGGAGCACGTAGCTCGCACCCGGCATGCGCACGCCGGCGGCGTCTCCTGCGAGCAGGGCCCCGTCCCGGAAATAGCTGACGTGGTGCGACGCGTGGCCGACCGTCGGGAACGTCTCCCAGCCGAGCACATCACCCGCTGCGATGCGAACGTTCTCCTCGGGCACCGGTGCGAGCTCGCCCCAGAGCGGATCGAACGACGCGCCGTAGAGCCGCCGCGCGGAGCGCTCGAGACGCGACGGATCGACGAGGTGCGGCGCGCCGATCTCCGAGACCCAGACGGTCAGCCCAGGATGGCGGCGGACGAGCGTTCCGGCCGCGCCCGCATGGTCGAGGTGGATGTGCGAGAGCAGTAGGTGCCGAAGGTCGTCGATGCGCAGGCCGTGCGCTTCCAGCCCCGCTTCGAGCGCGGGCAGCGTCGAGCTCGGCCCGCAGTCGAACAGCGCGAGCCCGTCGTCGGTGTCGACCACGTAGACGCCGATCGCGTGCGGACTTCCACCGAAGTTCAGATCGAGATGACGCACTGCGACATCTTCTCACTTGGGCTGAAACTTAGATGGTTGATGCCACGCTTACGCCCGCCTGGGAACGGCCCAGACGCGGCGCATGACGCCCGCCTCGCCCTCGGTCAGGCGTACCGCCTGCCCTGCTGGCGAGTCGACCGTCCTGCTTGGTCTGGATCCGCCCCCAGACCCACGCCGCGTGGCATCAACCATCTAGCGCGCGAGCGGGTGTGGACCGTCTGACGAGCGCCGCTTCAAGGTCGGCGAGCAGGTCTTCCGCCGACTCGATGCCGACGGAGAGCCGCACGAGGTTCCCGGGCGGTGCGAAGGGAGCGCCGGCGGTGGACGCGTGCGTCATCCGCGCGGGGTGCTCGATCAGGCTCTCGACGCCGCCGAGCGATTCGGCGAGCTGGAAGATCCGCGTGCGTGCGACGAGCTCGACCGCTTCCTGCTCGGAGTCCATGAGGAAGGAGACCATCCCGCCGAAGTCGCGCATCTGGGTGCGCGCAATGTCGTGGCCGGGGTGGTTCGGCAGGCCGGGGTAGAGAACGCGCTCGACGCCTGGATGGCCGTCGAGGAACTCGGCGACGCGGCGAGCGTTCTCGCAGTGCTGGCGCATGCGTACGGCGAGCGTCTTGATCCCGCGCAGCACGAGCCACGCGTCGAACGGTCCGGGAACGGCCCCCAGCGACTTCTGCAGGAAGAAGAGGCGTTCGGCGAGCGCGTCGTCGTTTGTCGCGACGAAGCCGCCGATCGTGTCGCTGTGGCCCCCGAGGTACTTCGTTGTCGAGTGGACGACTGCGTCTGCGCCGAGGTCGAGCGGCTGCTGCAGGTACGGCGTCGCGAACGTGTTGTCGACGACGACCATCGCACCGATAGCGTGCGCCGCGTCGACAGCCTTGCGGATGTCGACGATGTTCAGCAGCGGGTTCGACGGCGTCTCGATCCACACCATCTTCACGTCGTCGCCGAGGTACGACGAGAGGTTGTCGTCGAACTCGTTCACGGGGACGTAGGTGAACTTGTAGCCCTTCGGCTCGTAGACCTGAGACGTCATGCGGTAGACGCCGCCATACACGTCGGCGATCAAAACGACGCGCTCGCCGGGGTTGACGAGGTGCATCAGCGTCGTCGTCGCGCCGAGCCCGGAGCTGAAGGCGACGCCGTGCGCCGCGTTCTCGAGGCTCGCGAGCGCAACCTGGAGCGCGGTGCGCGTCGGGTTGCCGACGCGTGCGTAGTCGTAGCCCTTGTTGACGCCGACCGCTTCCTGCACGTAGGTGGACGTCTGGTAGATCGGCGTGATGATCGCGCCGGTCGACGGGTCAGGCTCCTGCCCGGCGTGAATCGCGCGTGTCTCGAAATCCATGCCCAGGAGCCTACCCGGCCGGCCATGGCCGCCAGGTGCCTGGCCAATGTGTGACGTCTACTTCACGGTGTCTGGCACCGTGAGTCGCGCGCCCAGGAAGCGCGCGAGGTTGCGCAGCGGTGTGGTGAGCGAGACGGGCTTCACACCGTCCTCCCACCAGGTGCCGAGCACGCGCAGTTCGCCTGTCTTGCGGTCGTGCAGCGGCTCGATCCGGCCGATCACGCGGTCGCCGCGCAGGATCGGGAGGACGTAGTAGCCGTACTCGCGCTTCGCCTTCGGCACGTACATCTCGAGCCGGTAGTAGAAGTCCCACAGCGCCTCGGCGCGGTTGCGATCGTGCACGAGCCGGTCGAACGGCGAGAGGAACGTGACGCGCTTCCCCGCCGGCGCATCTTCTGCTTCCGGGTGCGCGAGCAGACGTCCCCGCTGCAGCCGGACGCCGAGCGAGCGGAATTGCTTCTCATCGAACGCACGCTGCGCTTCTGGCCAGGAGACCTTTTCCGTCTCGGGGTACCAGCGCTCGGCGATATCCCAGACCCGCTGTTTGCCGCGTCGGCCCACAACTGCCACGTGACCGCGGGCGTTCAGGATCTGCAGCATCAGCCCCATCTTGCGGCTGCCCCACCACCGGTGGTCCTCGCGCCGCATGTCGACGTGGTCTTCGATCTCGCGTGAGAGCAGCGGGCCGCGCCGGTCGAGCTCGCGCAAGACGTAGCGCCTGAAGGACGCATGCTCTCGCAGGTACTCCTCGAGCCATAGGTCGCGCGGCCGGTCCTTGCGGCGCATTCGTGCCCGAAGCAGCGGCAGGTCCTCGGCCGGCCAGAGGAACGCGTTCCATTCGACGAGCTTGCGCTCCTTCCAGAGCAGGCGGTCGAGCTCCTCGCGATCGTGAGGTCCGAGCCTGCTCCAGAGCACGAGGTGCTGCGGCGGTGCGACGGTCGAGATCGGATCGAGCTGCAGGAAGCCGAGGCGCCGGACGGTGCTGAGCACGTCGGTCGCGGAGCCGTCGAGGAGCTGCGCGCGCACCGCGATGCGCCGCGCCTCTTCGACCGCCACCTCTCTTGGCTTCACGCGGCTCGTTCTACCCGTTCGAGTCCGACCACGCGCGCGAGCCGGACGGCGGCCTTCTCGAGCTTCGCGTCGATGTCGCCACGAATCCTGGGCTCGGGCGTGAACTTGCGGATGCGAAGCACGCCCTCGGCGCGGTCGGCCTTCAGATCGGCCCGGCCCAGGAAGCGGTCACCGGCAAGCAGCGGCAGCACGTAGTACCCGTACTCGCGCTCGTGCTCCTTCTTATAGACCTCGATCAGGTGCTTGAAGCCGAACAGGCGCTCGAGCAGCGGCCGGTCCCAGACGAGATTGTCGAACGGACAGACGAGCACGGGCGGCGCCGGATCGCCGTCGAGCTCGACGCCCGGCAGCACGTAGAACGGCGGGCCGTCGTCGTCTGCGTCGACCTCGAGCAGCCGGCCGTCCGCGACGAGCGCGTCGAGCTGCGGCTGCAGCCGCGCCCGGCCCCCCTTCAAACGCCAGTGCTCGCGAATCGCCCCCTCGGTCAGCGCGCCGCGCGCACCGACCGCGAGCAGCGCCCACACCTGCAGCGTCTTGGCCTCGGACGGCACCGGCGCCTCGAGCCACCGCTTCGGGATCACGCGTTCTGCGAGGTCGTAGGAGCGTTGGAAGTTCCGCCGCTCGCCGATCACGAGCACGCCGCTGTCCCACAGCGCGTCGAGCACCATCTTCGCCGGCTTCCAATTCCACATCCCGCCCATCCCGCCGTCACCCTGTCCTTCGAAATCGCGCGAGGCGAGCGGGCCTTCTGCGCGGATCCGCTCGAGCATCGGCTCGATAAGGTCGGCGTGCTGTACGAGCGCGCGGTCGTGCGAGCCCCAGTGCCCACCGCCGTCCATCACGTGCCGGAAATGCGGCCACAGCTCGATCGGCAGGATCGACGCCTCATGCGCCCAGTACTCGAAGACGCGCCCCTCGCGGAGCAGGCGCGCGACCATCTCCTCGGGGAACGCGCCGACGCGCGACGTAAGCGTCAGCCGGTGCGCTCGATCGACCGTCGTGATCGAGTCGAGTTGCACCGCGGTCAGGCGTCGGATCACAGCCTCGACATCACTCTCGCCGGCTCGTCTGAAGCGTGGGGAATAACCCTGGGCGCCGACGACGAGCCGCCGGATTGCCGCCAGGCTCACGGCCACTGCAGTACCTTCGGGCCGGAAATGGTGGAGGACCGGGTCGACAAGCTGCTGCGACGTTATCCAGTGGACGGGCTCATGCGGGCGGCTCTGTGATTCGCCGCGTGGTGGGCGCGCTGGTGATCGTGTACCTCGCGGCGGCCGTCTATCTGTTCGTCGTTCACCATGACGACCGGCCGGCGAAGGCGGATGCGGTGGTGGTCCTGTCGGGGACGAAGGAGCGTTTGGGCTGTTGACGAGCTTCGCGGCGAGAGAGCGTACGGAGCTAGCGCGCGTGCGCGAGGTACTCGAGCAGATCGGAGCGCGTGACAACGCCGATCGGCTTGCCGGCGTCTGCGACGACGACGGCGTTCACGCCCCCGGTCAGCGCCGTGACGATCTCGTCGACCGATTCGTCTGCGTCGATCGTCGTCAGCGGGCCTTGCATCGCGACCGCAACGTCCTCGTGCAACGCATCGGCGTTCTTGAAGACGAGGTCGAGAAGCGCGCGATCCTGCAGCGAGCCGATCACGTCGCTGAGCGACGACACCTCGCCGTCACGCACGACCGGCAGCTGGGAGATCGAGTACTGCTCCATCACCGCGATCGCCTCGGCGACCTTCTGGTGCGCGGAGATCGTCAGCAGCTGGGGCGTCTCTCCGCCCTTTGCGCGCAAGAGCTCGCGCACCGTCGGCGCCGGCGCGGAGCGCTCGAGGAAGCCGTGCTCGATCATCCAGTTGTCGTCGAGGAACTTGGAGAGGTAGGAGCGGCCGGAGTCGGGAAGGATCGTCAGCACGCGCGAGTCCTCGCCGAGGTTCTTCGCGTAGACGAGCG
>DATBDB010000192.1:0-24364 GCA_036270155.1 Gaiellaceae bacterium | reverse complement strand
AGCTCAAAACGATCGTCGTCCTCGAGGGCGACCAGACGGGGCAGGAACTGCTCGAGGAATCGCTCCGCCTGCTCACCCCCGACGTGATCGGGCTCGAGGTGTCGCTGCCCCGCTTCGACCTCTCACTCGAGAAGCGGCGGGAGACGACGAACGAGATCGTGCACGAGGCCGCGCGGGCGATCCGCGAGCACGGGCTAGGGCTGAAGGCCGCGACGGTGACACCCGAGACGCGGGACGACGTCGGCTCGCCGAACCGGATCCTGCGCGAGGAGATCGGCGGCAAGGTGATCGTTCGGACCGGCCGCCGGATTCCCGGCGTGGTTCCCCTCGGCGGCGTGCACGCGCCGATCTCGGTCGTGCGGATGGCGGTCGGTGACGCCTACGGCGCGAAGGAGTGGCGCGAGGGCGAAGGCGACTCCGAAGTTGCCTTCCGCACGGAGCGGATCGAGCGCACCGTCTGCCGCGCAGTGGCCGAGTTCGCATTCCGCGAAGCGGAGCGGACGCGCGCGAAGGTTTTCGGCGGTCCGAAGTACACCGTCTCCCCCACGTACGAGGGAATGCTCAAGGAAGAGATGGATGCCTCCGCCGCGCGGCATCCGAACGTGCCGTATGAGCCGCAGTTGATCGACGCGACGTTCGCGCTGCTCGTCGCGTCGACGGGCGATCCCCTCGTGATCCCGGCACTCAATCGCGACGGCGACATCCTCTCCGACCTCGTGCTCCCACTGTTCGGCTCGATCGCCGGTTCCGAGTCGATGCTCGTCGCGTTCGAAGGCGACGACTTCGAACCGACCGCGCTCATGGCCGAAGCCGCGCACGGCACCGCGCCGGCCCTTCAAGGTAAGAACGTCGCGAACCCGATGGCGATGATCCTCGCCGTCGCGGCGCTGCTCTCCAAGACGGACGAAGGGCAGACCGCGGGCCGCGCGATTCGCGAGGCAGCGCTCGAAGCCGTCGCGCACGGCATCAAGACGGCCGACCTCGGCGGGCATTCGTCGACGACGGAGTACACCGACGAGGTGATCCGTCGTACGAAGACGAAGCTCGAGGTCTGGTCGAGCCTTTAGCGGCGAGCGGGCCCGATGTGGATTGGGGTGCTTGCGGGGATGGCTCAGACCAAGCAGGTCGCACGGGTCGGGCGCAGGGCATAGCGGTGCCTACGTTCAAGCCCGACCACGTCTTTAAAGGGCGCGGCGAGATGCGCCGTGTCTGAGCCACCATCCGCGAGTGCCTTAGATCCGCATTGGGCCGCTAGAGCGACAGGAATGCGCGCGCGATCTGCGGGTCGAACTGCGACCCGGCGCACCGCTCGACCTCGGCCAGCGCTTCCTCGCGCGTGCGCGGTTCGCGGTAGGGCCGTTGTGACGTCATCGCGTCGTACGCGTCGGCGACCGCGAGGATCCGCGCCTCGAGCGGGATCGCCTCGCCGCCGAGCCCGGACGGATAGCCGTCGCCGTCCCAGCGCTCGTGATGATGGAGAACGCAGTTCAGCGACGGACGCAGCGACTTGATGCCCCGGAGCATGCGCGCGCCGAGCTCGGGGTGCGCGCGGATCTCCTTGAGCTCCTCGGGATCGAGCGCCCCGGGCTTGTCGAGGATCGCGCGGTCGAGCTCGAGCTTGCCGATGTCGTGTAGAGGGCCGCCGGCCTTGATCGCCTTGATCCGCTCAGGGCTCACGTCCAGCGCGGCAGCGAGCCGCAGCGCGAGCTCTGTGACGCGGGTCGCATGCCCTGCGTTGTCCGGATCGCGCAGGACCAGCGTCTGTGTCAGCTTCAAAGCCGTCCCCATCGGCCTCACCTCGTTCCGCTTCGAACGTCAGATCCCTGCGAGCGAGAACGGACCTTACTTTGGCTCGACCCGGTTCTTCAACAGCCGCATGCCGAAGAAGCCGATCACGACAACGACGACGATCGCGATCAGTGCGTAGACACCATAGGTCTGGACTGCGTCTGCGGCCGCCTTGCCGAAGTAGTAGGCGAGCAGGCTCACGCCGGTCGCCCACACGATGCCACCGGCCGCGTTCCAGAGGAAGAAGCGCCACCAACTCATGTGCGTGATGCCGGCGAGCCACGCCGCCGTGACACGGAGCACCGCGACGAACCGGCCGATGAAGACCGTCTTGCCGCCGTGCTTTTCGAAGAAGCGCTCGCCCGGCGGGATCGCCCGCTCGGCGTAGCGCCTGACCGGGCCCCAGCGCTCGAGCAACTTCCGCCCGCCCGTGCGGCCGATCCAGTAGCCGACGTTGTCGCCGATGATCGCAGCAGACGCCGCAACGACGATCACCGACACGATCGAGTAGTGACCCTGTGCGGCAAGAATTGACGCGGCAATCAACGCCGTCTCGCCCGGTAACGGGACGCCCGCCGACTCCGCCGCAACCAGTGCGAAGAGCAGCACGAGCCCGTACGAGATCAGCAGATGCGTCACGCGGCGCAGTGTAGGCCGACGGTTCCGGTAGCGTCACCGCGCCATGCGTTTAGGAATCCCAAAAGAGACGAGCTCGGACGAGCGGCGTGTCGCGCTCGTACCGGAGACTGTCGCGCGACTCGGCGACGGCGTCGACGTGATCATCGAAGCGGGCGCGGGAGACGCAGCAGGCTTTCCCGACTCGGCGTACACCGAGGCAGGCGCGCAGATCGGCGATCCGTGGAGCGCCGATGTCGTGGCAAAAGTTGCAACGCCGACCGCCGATGAGACGGCAAAGTTGCGCGAGGGACAGGTGCTGATCGCGTTCCTGCAGCCGCTGACCGACGCGGCTGGAGTCGAGCGGCTCGCCGCGACGGGCGTGCACGCATTCGCGCTCGAGTCGATCCCGCGCATCACGCGCGCCCAGTCGATGGACGCGCTCTCCTCGCAGGCGACCGTCTCCGGTTACAAGGGAACGCTGATCGCCGCTGACCGGCTCCCCCGCTTCCTGCCGATGCTGATGACTGCCGCTGGGACGATTCCCCCCGCGAAGGTGCTCGTGCTCGGCGCGGGCGTTGCCGGGCTGCAGGCGATCGCGACGGCGCGGCGGCTGGGCGCTGTCGTGTCCGCGTTCGACGTGCGCCCCGCTGTGCGCGAGCAGGTCGAGTCGCTCGGCGCAACGTTCCTCGACGTCGGCGTGAGCGGCGAGGAGACCGAAGGCGGTTACGCCCGCGAGTTGACGCCGGAGCAGCAAGAGGCACAGCAGGCCGAGCTGCAGAAGCGCATCCCCACCTTTGACGCCGTGATCACGACCGCGGCGATCCCGGGACGTCCCGCACCGAAGCTGATCACCGCCGAGGCGGTGCGCGCGATGCGCCCCGGATCGGTGATTGTCGACCTCGCCGCGGAGTCGGGTGGCAACTGCGAGCTGACCGAGCCGGGCACAGAAATCGTCGACAGCGGCGTGACGATCGTTGGGACGACCAACCTGCCCTCGACGATGCCGACGCACGCGAGCCAGTTGCTCTCGCGGAACGTCGCGTCGCTCGTCGGACTGTTCGTACGCGACGGCCAGCTCGTGATCGACTGGGACGACGAGATCGTCTCGGGCTCCTGCGTCACGAAACGGGAGGCGACCGCATGAGCCACACCGCGACACTCGTTGCGGAGCTGACGGTGCTCGTCTTGGCGATCTTCCTCGGCATCGAAGTGATCTCGAAGGTGCCGACGATGCTGCACACGCCCCTGATGTCGGGCACGAACGCGATCCACGGGATCGTGATCGTCGCCGCCTTGATCGTCGCCGGCTCCGCGCAGCAAGACGGCCTGATCCGTGTGGTCGGGTTCGTCGCGGTCGCGCTTGCCTCCGCGAACGTCGTCGGCGGTTTCGTCGTCACCGACCGGATGCTCGAGATGTTCAAGAAGAAACCGCAGGCGAAGCCCAAGGACAAGGACAAGGACTGATGGGCACCAACGCCGTCAACCTGCTCTACCTCGTCACGATCGTGTGCTTCGTGCTCGCGCTCAAGTTCCTCTCGTCGCCTGCGACCGCGCGGCGCGGCAACTGGATCGGCGCCTTCGGCATGGCGATCGCAATCATCGCCACGCTTGCCAAGTCGGGCGTGCACATCACGTGGGAGATGCTCGTCGCGGCTCTGATCGGCAGCGCATTCGGCCTTGTCGGCGCGCGGCGCGTGAAGATGACCGCGATGCCGCAGATGGTGGCGCTGTTCAACGGCGTCGGCGGCGGCGCCGCGGCGCTGGTCGCGCTCGCGGAGTTCCACGAGCGCGCGCCCGCAGCCGGCCGGATCCAGGGCGACATCTCCGTTGCGATCCTGCTCTCGGCGCTGATCGGGTCGATCTCGTTCTCCGGCTCCCTGATCGCGTTCGCGAAGCTGCAGGAGCTGATCAAGGGCCGCCCGATCACCTACCCGGGGCAGAAGCTCGTCAACGCGGCCGTGTTCCTCGGCTGCCTCGTGCTCGGCGCCGTGATCCTCACCGGCACCGAGCACCAGTGGCTGCTCTGGCTGATGGTCGCCGGCGCGCTCGTCTTCGGCGTCATGTTCGTGCTCCCGATCGGCGGCGCGGACATGCCGGTCGTGATCTCGCTGCTGAACGCGTTTACCGGCCTGGCCGCCGCGGCGACCGGCTTCGAGCTCTCGAACAACGTCTTGATCGTCAGCGGCATGCTCGTCGGCGCCTCGGGAACGATGCTGACGCTGCTGATGGGCCGGGCGATGAACCGGTCGATCACGAACGTGCTCTTCGGGGCATTCGGCCAGGTCAGCGCAGGCGAAGCTGCGACGGCGGGCGCCGGCGGCGGCACGGTCCGCTCCGCGACGGCCGACGATGTCGCGGTGATGCTCGCGTACGCGAGCAAGGTCGTGATCGTCCCGGGCTACGGGATGGCGGTGGCGCAGGCGCAGCACGACGTGCACGCGCTTGCGGACGTGCTCGAGGCGAAGGGCATCGAGGTGAGCTACGCGATCCACCCGGTCGCCGGCCGCATGCCCGGCCACATGAACGTGCTGCTCGCGGAGGCGAACGTGCCCTATCCGCAGCTCAAGGAGCTCGACGAGGCGAATGCCGAGTTCTCGCGCACCGATGTGTCGCTCGTGATCGGAGCGAACGACGTCGTCAACCCGGACGCACGCAACAACCACGGCAGTCCGATTTACGGAATGCCGATCCTGAACGTCGACCAGTCGCAGGCGACCGTCGTCCTCAAGCGCTCGATGGCCCCGGGCTTCGCAGGGATCGAGAACCCGCTGTTCGTCGACCCGAAGACCGTGATGCTGTTCGGGGACGCGAAGGAGTCCGTCGCGAAACTCGCCGCCGGCGTCAAGGCGTTGTAGGCGTAAGCTCGACGGATCAGAAATGACGGCAGTGCCAGTCTTCACGGGCAAGCACGTCGAGCAGGCGGTATCGCCGGACCGCGCGGTCGAGGCGGTGCGTCAGGCGTTCATCGCCCACGCGCGCGGCGAGTGGACGATGCCGCCGAAGATCTATGTCACGAACTACCCCGCGGGCGACTTCCGCGCGATGCCGGCGCTCGGTGCTGGGCACGCGCTGCTGAAGTGGGTGACGTCGTTCCCGGGCAACCCGCTGCAGGGCCTACCGACCGTCACGGGTGTCGTGCTCGTCTCCGATGCGGAGAACGGACAGCTGCGCGCGGTGCTCGATGCGGCGTCGGTGACCGCCTTGCGTACCGGAGCAGCAGCGGTGCTCGCCGCGGAGACGCTCGGTCGCGCAGACTCGGTCACGGCGACCGTGATCGGGGCAGGCGTCAATGGACGCGCCGCTGCGCGGACGTTCCTCGCACGCGGCCGCCCGGTCGGGGTGTGGGACGTGAACGAGGGCCGTGCGAAGCACGTCGCCCAGGAGCTCGGTGCGCAGCTCGCGCCGTCGCTCGAGGAGGCGCTCGCCGCCGACCTGCTCGTCACGGTGACGCCCGGTCACGAAATCGTGATCGGCGAAGGAACCTTGCGTCCCGGCCAGCACGTCTCGCTGATGGGCGCCGACGGCCCCGGCAAGGCCGAGCTGGCAGGCCCGGTACTCGCGCGCGCACGCCTGGTCGGCAACGACCGGGAGCAGGCCGGAACGGCAGTGCCCGAGCCGAGGGTGCGCCTCTACATCGACGAGTGGGAACAGGCGAGCCACTCAGGTGAGATAGCCCAGGTCGTCGCGTCGGGGCAGATCGAACGCGAGGATGTGACGCAACTGGGTGACGTGCTCGCAGGCGCCGCGTCGGGCCGCGAGGCCGACACCGACATCACGCTCTTCGATTCGACCGGTCTCGCAATCCAAGACTTGGCCATCGCCCTCGTTGCGATTGAGAACGCGAGCGAACTGGTCGATCTGCCGACGCTCGACCTGTAAGCGTTCGCGCGGCTCGACCGCTCGGGCTCAGGTCGGGACGGCGTCAGGCGTGAGCATCTGGCAGGCACGCGGAGGCACGCCGGTCACTTCCCAAAGGCCACTGCAGCCGTCCCTCAGTCTGGCAACCGGCGCACCCGCGCGGTCGGAACGTAGACCTGGCGGAAAGGGACGCCTAGTAACCAGATGGGTGGTTTTTTCTCGACCACTCTTCCCGGGTTGATTCGCTGGAGTTGGCCTGCCCCGAGCTCTAGACTCGTCACCATGAAGAGCCTCCGTGAGATCCTCGAGGTGCTCAAACCGACGCCGAAGACGCCCGAGGACGTCGCCGCCCTCGCGGAGGCAGCGCGTCTCCGCGATGAGCTGCTGACCCAACGGATCAGTCAGAGGTCGACCGCCGGCGAGAATTACCAGTCGGGACGCGGCACCCGCCAATAGGCCCTCGCTCGAGAGCCTTACCTCAGCGTTACGAGCAGGCGCACCTTTGCGGCGGTCGGCGGCGTTGCACCTGTAGGCGGCGATTGGGGTCACCGCGCTCCGGTCAACCGCAGGTAGCTCGCTCTACCCAGAAGGAGGCGACCGATGAGGCTCGCCGGACATCCACTCCTCGTCCAAGAACCGATTGACGCCCACGACCGCGTTCGTGTCCCCGACGGACGTGTCGGCAAGGTGATCGGTTTCTACCGCCGCGAGGCTGAGACAGTCGTCGTGCTGTTCTCGTCGGGGAGCTCAGCCGAGTTCCTTATGTCGGAGGTCACGCACTGCGTGTAGGAGGTTCGGCTGCCAACCAGCGAAACGCGCCGGCGAGCGTCTCGTTCACGCCGGCGCGCTGCTCGACCAGCCCGTCTCAGTCGGCGGGGCAGCTAGTCGGGGAGCGAGCCCTCGGCGTACCGAGCCCGTTCGCCCGCCGGGAAGCGCGCGTACGCCTGCTTCGGGTCGGTCGTGTCCTGCTCGACGCCCGCGCCGTGACGGAGCGCCGCCTCGTCCACCGTGTAGCCGCCCCACTCCGGGCCGGTCGAGCGGTCACGCGCGCCGACGGCGAGCACGACGCAGGGCGCGTCTCCGGCACCGACGATCACGTGCTTCGTGCCGGCCGGGCAGTGCACGAGATCCCACCGACGCAGCGGGCGCTCTTCGCCCTCGACGATCAGCAGCCCCTCGCCGGCGAGCACGAGGAAATCCTCCTGGTCGGCCTCCCAGTGGTACATCGCCATCGGCTCGCCCGGACCGAGGATCGTGATGTTGATCCCGAGTTGCGAGAAGTCGGAAGCGTCCTCGAAGCCTTCGAACTCGCTGTAGATGCCGCGGCCCTCGCGGGCGACCCACGGCGCTTCGCGGGCATTGAGGACGAACCAGCCCTTTCCCGTGGGCACGAGCCCGTGCTCGGTCGACTCGAGCGGCGATTCACGAACCATCAACCGGAGCCTGCCAAGCCGCTCCAGAGCGCGCAACGTCGAAGAGCTCGAGTTCGGACGGCCGCTCGCCGAGAACGGCCATCGCGACGAGGTCGCCGCACGCGAGGCCGAGCGCGTTTCCGTGCCCCGAGTAGCCGCCGGCGACCCACACGCCTTCGCGCACCTCGCCGACGAGAGGCATCAGGTCAGGCGTCGTGCCCCAGATGCCCGCCCAGCGGTCGGTCACGGCGGGCCGGTAACCGGCGAGTTGTTCGACGAGCGCCTCGAGCCGGTCCTGAACGAGTGAGGTCGTCTCCTCGATGTCCGTGTCCTCGGTCTTGAGCGACGCGTCGCGCTTGCCCCCGATTACGAGGCGGCCGTCGGGCAGCTGCTGCCAGTAGTCGAAGCCGCCGCGCGCGTAGTGCGGCCGGTCGTAGAGCTGCTCGCGGAGCGGTTCGGTCGCGAGCACCTGGCCGCGAGTCGAGCGGACAGGCAACTCTGGCAGGAGCTGCGGAATGAAGCCGTCGCCTGCGACCACGATCGCATCGGCGTCGAGCTCCTCGATCGTCACGCGCTCGCCTTCACGAATCTCTGCGCCCGCGTGCGCGGCCTGCGCGGCGAGCCTGCGCACCCAGCGCGCCGGCTGGAGCGCGCCGTCACGCGGGTGCAAGATCGCGGCCCGATAGAGCTCGTCGAGCGGCGGCTCGAGCTCGTCGACCCATTCAACCGCGAAGCCGTGCTCGCGCAACGCATCGTGCTCGCGACGCAGCGCATCCCGCTCATCTTCGTCAAAGGCCAGCCGCAGGCTCCCGACTCGGCGGAACGCGTCACCGGCGAGCTCCTCCATCCGATCGAGCGCACGTTCCGTCAGATCCATCACGAGCCGTGCGCGTTCGTCGCCGAGGCTACGCCGTGCCTCATCGTACGCCGCCGTCGCACCGCGGAGCGCGAAGCCGCCATTGCGGCCGCTCGCTCCGCCTGCAATCTCGCCTGCCTCGTAGAGGCGAACGCGCACACCACGTTCCGCGAGCGTCAGAGCGCACGAGCAGCCGGTGACGCCGCCGCCGATCACGACGACCTCCGCGCGCCCGTCGGTCGGGGAGCGCGGAAGATCGTCGTGTGGCTCCTTCAGCCAAAACGAGGTGGTGCTCACGTCCTGTGATCCTATGTTCCGTCCTTCGCCATCCAGTCCCAGAGGTTGCCCACCAACTGGCGGACGTGGCCCTGCCACACCGAGCCCGCGATCGAGAAGGCCCCTGCTGCGAAGACCTTCGCCCCGGCCGGCGTGTCGTAGTACGTCATGTCCGCGTCGCGACCGTCCCCGTAGAGATTCGGGATCGCTGCGATCACGCGCACGTTCTTCGGTGACGCTGAAGTCACGTCGTCGGCCTCGATGCCGCCGCTCGAGAACTTCGTGCCGACGCGCAGGCCGGTCCCGTTGATCAGCCAGGGCAGCTTCTTGGCTGCACGGCGCACGACCCATGAGCCGCGATGCTCGCCCAGGTCGTTGTGGTAGTACTCGACGCCGATCAGCGCTGCCTCGGGCCGTCCGAGATCGCGACACTTCGCGACGCGCGTCATCACGTTGTTGCTGATCGTGATCTTCCAATAGAAGTTGTTCGCCGACAGGAAGATCAGGTTGCCGCCGCGGTCGCGGTAGTTCGTGACCGCGTTGTACTCGTGCTCGGTCACGTACTCGTGGTGCCCCTCGAAGACCAGCAATTGGTACGCCTTGCGCAGCTTTGCGCCGCTGGTGCCGTTCAGGTCGGCGTCCGACAGGTAGTCGGCGCCGTTGCGGGTCAGGTTGACCCATGCCAAGAACTTGTGGTCGTAGTACTTGTAGTGCGGCGGGACGCCGCGGTTCAGGAACGGCCGTGACAGGCGCGCGGTGCTGCCGGCGGCGTACCAGGTGTCCGGCACGCCGTCGCCGTTGTCGTCGCGGAAGTTGTACGCCTGCCAGGTCTGGGTCGGCATCACGATCGCGACGGAATGCGCACCCAAATGCTTCGGCCGCAGGACGAAGGTGGCGTAGCCGACGCGGTCGCCCGTCGCAGTCACCTGTGCGTAGTAGAGGCCGCTCGGCCAGTCGGCGCCGAGGCGCATTGCGACGGTGCGGTGAGCGCTGACGGAGCCCAGCCGGCGAACGGCCGAGACCGGCTTGCCGGTCATAACGTCGTTCGCCGTGATGCGCGTAACGGTCATGCCGGCGCGGAACATCTGCACCCGCACGTCGGAGGCGCGGTCGGTGATCTCGAGCTCGGCGGTCGAGCCGACCGCATAGCTCTCGTTGGGGAAGAACGCCGTGACCTTCGGCTTGACCGAGTCGGGCACGCTGCCTGCGAAGCCGACGAGGTTCCGCTCGTCGCTGTCGAGGTTCTTGGTCCAATCGGGCCGGCCATTGTGTGCGCCGGAGCCGAGGACGAGGGTGACGGCTGCGAGCAGCGCAACCCTGCTGAGTGAACTGAAGGTAGCCATGGGGCCACCGTCGGTCCGGCCCCAAATCGCTCACTCACGCTGCGCCAATGCCCCGCTAACGACGGCTTTCCCCGGGTCCCGCAGCCTGTTACAACCTTTGTCAGTGCTCGACTTCCGGATCCTGGGGCCGCTCGAGGTGACGGCAGATGGGGTTCCGGTCGCGATCAGCGGCCGGAATCAGCGCTCACTCCTCACCCTCCTGCTCTTACGCGCGGGAGAGACGGTCTCGACCGAGCGCCTGATCAACGAGATGTGGGGCGAACAGCCGCCGAGGACCGCGGGGACGTCGCTTCAGAACGCCGTGTCGCAGCTCCGGAAGTCGCTCGGGCCGGACGTGCTCCTGACGAAAGCGCCCGGCTATGCCCTGGCGATCCGGCTCGACCAGCTCGATCTCGGACGGTTCGAGCAGCTGGTCCACGAGGGCCGTGCCGCGCATGGCCCCGAACGAGCACGCCTGTTCGGAGAGGCGCTCGCGCTCTGGCGCGGCCCCCCGCTCGCGGACTCCGAGCTCGAGACGTTCGCGCTCGGCGAGGCACAGCGGCTCGAAGAGCTGCGGCTCGGCGCGACCGAGGAGTGGCTCGATGCGCAACTCGAGCTCGAACGGCATCGCGAGGTCGTGGGCGACGTGGAGGCGCTGCTACGTGCGAACCCGCTGCGCGAGCGGCTGCGGGCTCAGCTGATGCTCGCGCTCTATCGCTCCGGCCGGCAGGCCGACGCGCTCAAGACCTATCACGAGGGCCGCCGCATCCTCGTCGACGAGCTGGGGATCGAGCCGGGCCGCGCGCTGCAGCAGCTGTACGCGCAAATCCTTCGCCAGGAGCGGATCCTCGAGACGACCGCGGCGGTTGCGGCGGAGGAGACGGCGGACGACTCGGAGGAGGTGTGGAATGCGATCCTCGCGGGCCGCCTTGTCGCAGTGCTCGGTACCGGCGTGACGTTGAACGGCGGCGCGGACGGTCATCTGCCCGCGCGCGAGCAGCTCGCCGCGTATCTCGCGCGCGCGTTCGACGCACCACGTGAGCACGCGGGCGACCTCGCGAAAGTCGCGCAGTACGTCGTCGTGACGCGCGGTATCGGCCCGCTGTACGACGAGCTGCACGCGATCTTCGATCGCGACTACGAGCCCCAGCCGATACATCGCTTGCTCGCGGCGCTGCCGCCGCTGTTGCGCGACGCGGGCGCGCCACAGCAGCTGATCGTGACGACGCACTACGACCGCGCGCTGGAATTCGCGTTCGACGAGGTCGGCGAGGCCTACGACGTCGTCTCCTATATCGCGCTCGGGCGCGACCGCGGCAAGTTCCTGCACCGCTCGGCCGAGGGCCACGAGCGGGTGATCCAACTGCCGAACGCCTACGCAGACGTGCCGCTCGAGCGGCGACCCGTGATCCTGAAGATCCACGGCGAGGTCGACCGCGCGCCGGGGCGCATGTCTGAGAGCTTTGTCGTCAGCGAGGACGATCACATCGCCTATCTCGCGGAGACCGGCCTCGGCGGAGTCCTCCCCGTCACACTCGCCGCACGCTTGCGGCGCAGCCACTTCCTGTTCCTCGGCTATGGGCTCCTCGACTGGAGCCTGCGCGTATTCCTGCACCGTCTCTGGTCGGACGGGCAGGTCGACTACCGCTCGTGGGCCGTGCAGCCCGCCGCCGGGCCGGTCGAGCGCGAGTTCTGGAGGAAGCGCGGCGTCGATCCCAGTTCCCGCCCACTGGATGAGTTCGTCGCACTGCTGCGCGCGCGACTCGCCGACGCGACGCCGGAAGCAGTGCAATGACTGCGGTCGCCGACGCTGTCCGCACCCCGTACAAGGGTCTCAGCCCGTTCGACGACACCGAGCTCGATGCGCTGCTCTTCTTCGGGCGCGAGCGCGAAACCGAGATCGTCGTCGCCAACGCCCTCGCTTCACGGCTGACTGTGCTCTACGGCCCGAGCGGGGTTGGTAAGAGCTCGCTGCTGCGCGCCGGCGTCGTGCATTCGCTGCGGAAGCTGACGGAGATGGATTCGATCGTCGTCGCGTACTACAGCTCGTGGGCAGGAGACCCGCTCGGCGGCATCGAGGAAGCGGTACGCGGCTCGCTGGCGGAGATGTTCGGCGGCGACCCCGGCGAAGCGGCAGGGGATCTCGCCGACCGGCTCGACGCATGGACGGCGGCGCTCGGCTGCGAGCTCTGTCTGGTGCTCGACCAGTTCGAAGAGCTCTTCCTCTACCACGAGGAAGGCGGTCTGCTCGAGGCGCTCCCCGAGCTCGTGACGCGGCCGGGGCTGCGTGTGAACGTTGTGCTGGGCATTCGCGACGACGAGCTCGCCAAGCTCGACATCTTCAAGGCGCGAATTCCCGGCCTCTTCTCGAACTACCTGCGACTCGACCTGCTGGATCGCGACGCTGCCCGCGCCGCGATCCTCGGGCCGCTCGATCGCTACAACGAGACCGCGGACGAACCGGTGGCGATCGAACCGGAACTCGTTGAGACGGTGCTTGGAGAGGTGGCGGCGGGCCGCATCGACCCGGGGCTGATCGGCCGCGGCTCGGTCGGCGAGACGGCGGAGGACCGGACGCGCGTCGAGACGCCCTACCTCCAGCTCGTGATGCAGAAACTGTGGGAAGTCGAGCGCGAACGCCACTCCACAGTTTTGCGCCTTGCGACGCTTGCCGAGCTCGGTGGCGCGCAGCGGATCGTCGAGGATCATCTCGAGCACGCGATGGCCGCATTGACACCCCTGCAGCGCGACGTCGCCGCGGGCATGTTCGATCACCTCGTGACGCCGTCCGGCGCAAAGATCGCGCACGGCGTTACCGACCTCGCGTCCTTTGCCCGCGTGGGCGAGGCGCGGATCGAGCCCGTGCTGTCATCACTCGCCCGCGCACGCATCCTTCGCCCGACCGGCGAGAACGGAAATGCAGGCGACCGGTACGAGATATACCACGATGTGCTCGCGGGAGCCGTGCTCGCGTGGCGGGCGCGGCATGAAGCGGAGACGGCGCTCGAACGGGAGCGCATTGCGTCGCGGCGGCGTCAACGACGCCTCGCGATCATCGCGGGCATCTCACTCGCCGCCTTCGCGCTCATGGCCGCGCTTTCCGCCTACGCCCTCTCCCAGCGCAGCACAGCCCGCCACCAGGCAGCGATCGCCCACGCTCAAGAAGCACGCGCGATCGTCGCGACGAAGGAGGCGCTCGCCTCGAGCCGCGCGGCGAGGCGCGAGGCGCGGAAGGCGCGTCAGCTCGCGCGGAAGAACAAACTGACGGCCGCTGAGGAACAGCGGCAGCGCATCCGTGCCGACGCGAAGACGAGCGAGGCCAACCAGACAAACGATCAGCTGCACCAGGCGATCGGCCAGCTGAACTCCAGCACCGCGCAGCTGAAGCACGCCAACACGCAACTCGAAGCGGCGAAGCGCACGTCCGATCTGAGCGCGCAGACCGCACGCAACGCAACCAGGGCTGCGCAGGCGCAGACCCGCAAGGCGCAGGCCGCAACCCAGCACGTGCGCGCAGGATTGCTCGTGCAACGTTCACAGGCCGAGCTCGCCACGAACCCGGTCCAGAGCGTCCGCGATGCGCTGAGCGCGACGAAGCTCGCGACAACAGCCGGAACGGAGGACGTCCTCCGTTCGGCACTACTCGCCACGCATGTGCTGGCGACACTTCCTGTGGCCGGGTCGGCGACGAAGCTCGCCTACAGCCACGACGGAGCGTGGATCGCGGTTGCCGACGATCCCGGCGAGACCCGTGTCTATACGGCCTCGGGCGCACACCTTGTCGCCCGCTTCTCGACCGCAACGGCGGTGAAAGCGGTCGCGTTCAGCGCAGACGACCGCTTGCTCGCCACTGGTGCGAGGAACGGGACGATTCAGGTCTGGGATCTCGCGTCCAAATCGCTCGTGCGGACGGCGCGCCAGGGTGGCCCCGTCGTGAGCGTCGCCTACTCGCCCGACGGCAAGGTGCTCGCGACCGCGGGCGGATCATCCGCGAAGCTGTGGGATGCAGCGAGCGGCGTGCTCTTGCGCACGCTGCCGCACGACCGTGCACTGCGCACGGTGTCGTTCAGCCCGGACAGCCGGCTGCTGCTGACCGTCTCGAACGAGACGGCCGCGCATGTCTGGGATGTCGCAACCGGCGCACTCGTCTCGAAGCTGCCACAGAAGCAGGAGGTGACCTCAGCAGCGTTCGGGCCGGACAGCACGCTCGTCGTCACAGGCTCGCGCGATGGCACCGGCAAGATCTGGAATGCGCGCACCGGCGCCGCGACGGCCACACTCACCGGTCACACGGGTCAGGTGCTTGCCGTCGCATTCAGCCCCGCAGGCGACAAGGTCGCAACCGGCAGCGTCGACGGCACGGCGCGCGAGTGGACTGCGGCGACCGGCGCCCTTGTCGACGTGATCCGCGGCTTCTCGTCGTCGGTCGTCAGCGTCGCGTACTCGCCCACCGCCGAGAGCCTGGTGGCAGCGAGCAGCGACGGGTCGGCGATCACCTCCGGCCCGGCGCAAAGGCAGATCTCGCTGCTCGGCCAGGACGGCGGGATGCGCCAGGCGCTCTTCTCCCCGGATGGAACCGTGGTTGCGACGATCGCCGGTTCGGGTGCCAAGCTGTGGGAACCGTACGGCGAGCCGCAGCTACACGGCATCCACAAAGGCACCGTGGCGGCTACCTCCGTTGCCTTTGATCCGACCGGCAAACTGCTCGCGAGCGGCGATGCAAACGGAGACGTCCTCGTGCAGCGCGCGCATGGTGGCCCGCTGCGCACGCTCAGCGTCGGCTCGCCGGTCGTCGCGCTTTCGTGGGCGCGGAACGGGCTGCTCATGGTCGCCGCGCAGGACGGGACACTGCACCTTCGCGCCAACGCAGGCACGACAGACGCGCCGGCAGTCGCCCATGGCTCGACCCTCGTGGCCGCCGCGCTGCGCGACGACGGAGCCGTGGCCGCGAGCGCGGGGAGCGACGGTTTCGTACGCACGTGGGATGCGAAGACCGGCGGTCAGCTCCTCGAGTTGCACCCTCCGACAGGCCTCACCTCGGTCGCGCTCGATCCGAGAGGGCGCCTGGTCGCCGTGGGTGTCGGTGACAACGTGGTCGTTTACGACGCACACCAAGGAAAGCTGGTCGCGACGCTGCAGGGCCATACCGATGCGGTCACCGCCCTGTCCTTCTCGCCGGACGGCTCGCAACTCGCGAGCTCGAGCCGCGATCACGATGCGCGCGTGTGGGACACGAAGGCGCTCCGACTTGTGAAGGTGCTGCACGGGCACACGGCATCGGTGAGTGGAGTCGTCTTCAGCGGCGACGGGCGCTGGATCGCGACGGCCGGGCCGTCTAAGGCGGGCATCTGGGCCCCCGGACAGACCGACTTGCCGGCCCACTTCATGTTCTTCGTGCGCGGGAACGAAGCGACGATCGCGAGCGTTGCGTTCTCGCCGCACGGTTGGGAGCTCGCGACGGCCGCCCGCGACGGCAGCATCCACGTTTTCGATTGCGCTCTATGCGGACGGCTTCCGAATCTCAAGTCGTACGCCGCAGCGCGACTGAAGAGCCTCGAGCGATGAAGAAGCCGCTGCTCGGGGGCGCCGCTCTCCTGGCGGTGCTCGGCGCCGCCCTGGGCGCGTACGTGCTGCACGTCCACCGTGCGGGTCGCGACGTGCGCGGCTCGTCGACGCTGGAGTTCCGGACTACGCTGCCGACCGGCAAGACCACCGCGAGCGAGTCTCGCGCGCAGCGCCGGTCGATCGATTGGCCGATATACGGGTTCGGCCCGGCGCGACTGCGCGCAGTTGACGGTCTCGGACTGCGGCCGCCGTTCCGCCGCTTGTGGACGTGGCACGGCGGCGCGCTGCTCGAGTTCCCGCCGGTCGTCGCAGATGGGAGGCTGTTCCTCTCGACGTTCGACGGCCGCTTCTACGCCCTCGACGCGCGGACGGGACGTGCCGTCTGGCGTTGGAACAGCAACCGCTGCGGCTGGGCCTCGCCGGCGATCGCGGGCGCGCTGGTGATCCAGACGTTCATCGGTCGTAACTGCGCACTCGACGTGCCAGGCGCGGACGGTGAGGTAGTCGCCTTCAACCGGCACACGGGGGCAATTCGGTGGCGACGCACGATCGGGCCGACCGAATCGTCACCGCTCGCTGCGAACGGGCTCGTGTACGTCGGCGACTGGTCGGGGCACGTCACGGCGCTCGACGTCCGCACCGGCGCGACGCGCTGGTCGTTCACAACCGGTGGCGCGGTGAAGAGCTCGGCTGCGCTCGCCGGCGGGCGCATCTTCATTGGCTCTTACGATGGTCACGTCTATGCGCTTGATGCGCGCACCGGACGACTCGTGTGGCGCGCGTCTTCGCAACCCCGGCTTGGGTCGCATGGCAGTTTCTACTCGACGCCCACAGTCGAGTACGACCGCGTGTACATCGGCTCGACCGACGGGAAGGTGTATTCGTTCGGCGCCGAGACCGGCCGCCTGCGCTGGTCGCACGGCACCGGGAGCTACGTCTATGCGTCGCCCGCCGTGTGGCGGCAGCTCGTCCTCGTCGGCTCCTACGACCACGTTTTCTACGCCCTCGACGCGGCAACGGGCATCGTCCGCTGGTCGTTCCACGCGAACGGCCGCATCTCCGGCGCAGCGTCGGTGCTCGACGGTCTCGTCTACTTCTCGACGTTCGCGCACCGGACGTATGCACTCGCAGCTGCCACCGGCCGGCTCCTCTGGACGTGGCCGGACGGCGAGTACTCGCCGGTCGTCACCGACGGGCGCGGGATCTACCTCACGGGCCGCGGGCGGATCTACGCTTTGGCCACGGCGCGGTAGACACCGTCCACCTCCTCGACGACGCCAAGTAGCTCGAGCTCTGCGAGCGCGGCCGCGACCACGCGCGCGCTTTGCCCCGTCGCCTGCGCGACTTCGTCGGCCGTCGCCGCCGCATCGGCGACGGTGGCGCGCACGAGCTCGAGTCCCGGCTCGAGCGCGGGCGGCTCGCGCGCCGGCGGTGGATCGATACCGAGCACGCGCAGTACGTCGGCCGCGCACGTCACCGGAACGGCCCCCAGGCGCAGAAGGTGATTCGTGCCGCGCGCGAGGAGCGAGGTGATCTCACCCGGCACCGCCAGCACCTCTCTCCCCTCGTCGAGCGCGAGATCCGCGGTGATCAACGCCCCACTCCGCTCACGTGCCTCGATCACGACCGTCGCGAGCGTGAGCCCCGCGACAATGCGGTTCCTTGCCGGGAACCGCCACGGTGCAGGCTCGACGCCCGGGGCATACTCGGAGACGATCAGCCCCTCGCGTGCGATTTCCGCCGCCAGCGACGCATGCGTGCGTGGGTAATCGCGGTCGATGCCGCACCCGAGCACTGCCACCGTCGTTCCCGCCTGCAGCGCACCTCGATGCGCCGCTCCGTCCACGCCGCGAGCGAGCCCGGAGACGACAAGCGCGCCGGCCGCGGTCAGTTCGCGTGCGAGGGACGTCGCGACCGAAGCGCCGTAGTGCGAGCACGCACGTGCGCCGACGATCGCAACGGAGGGACGATCGAGCAGCGCGACCGGAGCGGCTCCGCGGACGAACAGCCCCGGCGGCGGATCGTGGATCGACCGCAACCGCGCCGGGAAGGCGTGATCGCTGCGCGCGAGCCAGCGGTACCCACGCTCGGACAACTTCCGGAGGAACCCCACCTCGTCGAACGTCGCCCGGAACGACGCGAAACGGGCAGACCGGGGCGCGTCGAGCAGATGGGCGTCGGTATGAGCCGCGAAGACGGCAGTCGCGAGCTCGCTCATTCCGTCAACTCTCGCGGCGGCCTGTAGGAGAGCGCCTCGCCGACGTGCTCGGGCTGAATGGACTCGGCCTCCGCCAGCGCGGCGATCGTCGCGGCGACCCGGGCAACGCGCGCACGACCGCGTCCGGAGAGCGGAAGCTTGTCGACTGCGCGCGTCAGCAATTCATCCGCTGCGGCGCTCCGTGTGGGCAACCGCTCTCGGAGGTGACGCCGCGCTGCCAGCACCCGTTCTCGCACGGGCGCCGACGCCTCTGCCGGAGCGCCGGCCAGCTCGAGCGCCCGTGGCCGCGGCACGGTGAGCAAGAGGTCGAAGCGGTCGAGCAGCGCCCGCGACAACTTTTCGCGATACCGCTGTACGCGATCCGGCGAGCACGAGCAATGCACTGCCCCATCGCCGCGCGCGCCACAGGGACAGAGGTTCATCGCACCGACGAGCTGGAACCGCGACGGGAACACGGCGCGGCCACCGATGCGAGCGACATGGACATAGCCGTCCTCTAGCGGCTGGCGGAGCGCCTCGAGTCCCGCGCGCTGGAACTCCGGCAATTCATCGAGAAAGAGCACGCCGTGATGTGCGAGGCTCGCCTCGCCCGGCCTGATCCCGCCGTGACCGCCGCCGATCAGCCCCGCGACCGACGCCGAGTGGTGCGGCGCGCGGAACGGTGGCACGCGGACGAGACCCCCGCCCGGCGCGAGCACGCCGCTGACCGAGTGGATCCGTGTCACCTCGAGTGACGGCTCGTCGCCGAGGAGCGGAAGGATCCCGGGCAGCCGCCGCGCGAGCATGGTCTTGCCCGTGCCGGGCGGCCCGGCCATCAGCAGGTTGTGACCGCCGGCCGCGGCGATCTCGAGCGCGCGCCGCGCTCGCTCCTGGCCTCGCACGTCGGCGAGGTCGGGTACGCCGGCAAGCGACTCGAAGTCATCGGACGGCAGCGGCACCTCGGGCGGGTCGCGTTCGCCGCGCAGATAGGCAACCGCTTCCGCGAGGTGACGCACGCCGATCGGCTCGATCCCGGCGAGCGCCACTTCAGGGCCTGATTCGGCCGCGCAGAGGAGCCTGGTGAGGCCGGCGCGGCGCGCGCCCTCGGCCGCGACGAGCGCGCCCGGCACCGGCCTGAGCCGCCCGTCGAGCGCCAGCTCCCCGAAGGCCGCGTGCCCCTCGAGCGCCTGCGCCGGCACCTGGTATGACGCGGCGAGCAACGCAAGCGCAATCGGGAGGTCGAAACCGGATCCCTCCTTCCGCAGCGCCGCGGGTGCGAGGTTGATCGTGATCCGCTGGCTGACCGGCCACTGGAGCTCCGCCGACGAGATACCCGAGCGAACTCGCTCCTTCGCCTCCTGGCAGGCCTTGTCGGCGAGCCCGACGATGGCGAACGACGCCAGGCCCTTCTGGATGTGCGCTTCGACCTCGACCCGGCGCGGATCGATGCCGACGAGAGCGTGGGTGACGGTGCGCGCAAGCACGTTGCCACGTTAGGCGACGACGTGTCAGGTGTCTGTGACCGTTGAGTGACGTTTCAGTGTCTTTTAGCCGGGCGGTTGTAGTTGCGCGGCCGAAGTCGTATCGTCGGGGTCGGAGTTGCTCGCGGACGACGGCGTCCACAGTCGCTCAGACAGGTACCTGACCGCCCGCGGCCGAGCGGCCTTTCACTCAGCCAACGAAGGGATCAGGCATGCGCTTCTTCGGATTGATCGCAACTCTTGCGCTCACCGCAAGCATCGCGGCGGCCTCGGCCGGCACGCAGAACGTAAGCGGGCACGCGGCAGCTCCGCCCGACGTCGCAGTCACGCACTGGAGCGAGATCGCTGCAGCGCCGCTCACCGCGATGCCGACCGCGCCTGCCGTCATCGGTATGGCGATGGTGCACGGGGCGATCTACGACGCTGTGAACGCGATCGACGGCGGCCACGCGCCGTACCTCGCCCAGCCGCGCGCACACTCCACGGACTCGCAGGACGCGGCGGTCGCGGCAGCCGCGCACGACGTCCTCGTGGGTCTCCTCGCCACACCCCCGGCGACCCTCGCCGCCGACTACGCGGCTGCGCTCGCCGCCATT
The DNA here is from genome assembly GCA_036270155.1 of Gaiellaceae bacterium. GTDB lineage: Bacteria > Actinomycetota > Thermoleophilia > Gaiellales > Gaiellaceae > PALSA-600. The sequence continues at coordinate 4,395 of DATBDB010000192.1, read as the reverse complement.
CCCGACAGCGCGGCGAAGACCGGTGGGATCGCGGCGGGGCAGGCGGCCGCGGCGACGATGCTCGCGGCACGTGCACACGACGGCCGCCTCGGCGCGTTCCGGTTCACGGCCGGGAGCTCCGTCGGACAATGGCGGCCAGAGCCGTCGACACAGGTCGGCGACCCGAACGCGTGGCTGAAGGACGTCACGCCGTTCGCGATCGAAGAGCCCGCGGACTACGCGTCGCAGGGCCCGAACGAGCTCGAGAGCAAGAAGTACGCGGTGGACTTCAACGAGGTCAAGGCACTGGGTAGCAAGGACGGCTCGAGCCGCACGCAGGCTCAGACGGACATCGCCAACTTCTGGGCTGTGAACCCGTTCCGCCTCTGGAGCAGCATCGTGCGGACGCTCGCGACGCAGCAGCAACTGTCCACGGTGGACAGTGCCCGCTACTACGCGCTGTCGTTCATGTCGGCCGCAGACACGCTGATCTCGGTCTGGGTCGACAAGGCACGCTGGTCGTCCTGGCGCCCGATCACCGCGATCCACGAAGCGGCGAACGACGGCAACCCGGCGACGACGCCCGACGCGGCCTGGACTCCGTTCCTCGCAACGCCTCCGTACCCCGACCAGCCGTCGGGACATACGAGCCTCGCGACGGCGATCACTGTCTCGGCACAGAGGTTCTTCGGGACGGACAACATCGCCTTCGGTGCGACGAATACGTTGCTTCTCGGCGGCACGGGCACGCGAACGTTCACCAGTCTCTCGCAAGCGCGGGACGAGGTCGTCGAAGCGCGCATCCTTCAGGGGATCCACTTCCGCCGCGCGGACGAGGACGGCGTGAAGATCGGCAAGGGAGTCACGAACTGGATCGCCGCCCATCTCCTCCGGGAGGCAAGCGCCGACGATCAGGAGGGAAGGGACTGACCTCGAGCTCTGCGCCTCGGGCCGCGACGGCGGTCCGGGCGCTAGCCTCAGGAACGCCGCGCGACGAGGACGGTCTCGAAGTACTCGCCTGCGCGCCGGCCTGTGCGCCGGTTGACGTGCCGCTGATAGCTCTGCTCGAGCACGAGGCCCGAGCGTTCGAGGATCTCCGGGTACAGCGCGCGACGATCGTTGACGACGATCACGAACCGGCCACGCGGCTTCAGTACGCTGCTGCACGAACCGAGCACGCGGACGATCCCGTCGACATACGCCTGGATCGCCGCCTTCGACGTCCCCCGCTCCGCCGCTCCGATCTCACTGGCCCGCAGATCATCGAGCCCGAGCAGCTCGTACGCGTAGCGATGCTGCTCGTGGTAATCGATCAAGCCCGGGTACGGCGGTGACGTGACGACGGCGTCGAAGAGGCCGGGCAGTTCGAGCTCGCTCGCGTCGCCGTGCAGCACCTCGACGCTCCGCCTCGTCCGCACGCGAGAGAACTCCTTGAGTCGCGTCAGCGTGTCGAGCGTGTAGCGGCGCACGAAGTGGTCGGCCTTCTCGATCGGCTTGCACTCGCGCTTGTGCTTGTAACAGTGGTACGGCCCGGCCTGCGGAACCTTGGGAAAGTCGAGATCGAAGTGCGTCGTCAGCCGGGCCGACCGCGCGGCACGCGCCAGCACGATGCGCAGCACGTCTGCGTGCTCGTACTCGCCGATCAGCGAACGGAAGCGCAACAGGTCCTCGCGCGCCTGCGGCGCAAACCACTCGCGGACGTACGCGCTCTTGTCCCGCGCCTCACCTTCGCCGCACTCGAAGCGCGCGAGTGCGTCGCGCAACTCGTGCTCCAGGACAAACGGCTTGTGCTCGTTCGTCTTGACCTGCATCAGCAAGCAGTTGAACGCGGCGATGTCGACGCCGACGGAGTTCAGGCCGCTCTCGAGCGCCTGCACGAGCGTCGTGCCAGAGCCGGCGAACGGATCGAGCACGCGACCCCGTGCCGGAACATGCCGGCGGAACAGTTCCTCGACGAGCTGCGGGATGTACTTGCCCAGATAGGGGTGGAGCCGGTGGACGTGCTTCGTCCGCTCGCGCTCGGGCAGCTGCTGCTCCGACCAGGAGAGGTCGGAATCGAGCCCCGCATAGATCTGCTGCTGTGTGGCGGCCACGGAAGTCCCTTCGACGCCGCGAGCCGGCCTCCTAGAAGGCGTCGGCCAGGTGCTCGATCTTGCCGGCACGGTCGGCGATCACGTCGAACCGCACCTGAAGGCCGTCCAACTCGGGATGCAGGCGCAGCCAGACCTCCGTGGCGCGCCGGATCCGCGCCATCTTGACGGGGGTGACCATCTCCAACGGGTCGCCGAAGCCGTCGCCGCTTTTCGACTTCACCTCGACGAACGCGAGCACCCTCCCGCGGCGCACGACGAGGTCGAGCTCGGCGCCCGCGAGCCAACGGTTGTGATCGAGGACGCGCCAGCCGCGCCACCGGTACCAGCGGGCAGCGCGAACCTCCGCCTCGTTCCGAAAGGGCTGATGTGAAATTGGGGTGCGTACGGGGATGGTTCAGACCAAGCAGGTCGTTCTGGTCGGGCACAGGGCATAGCGGCGCCTACGTTCAAGCCCGACCAGGGCGAGATGCGCCGTGTCTGGGCCACCATCCGTGCGTGCCTCCACTTTCACATCACACCTTTACGAGGCGGCTGCGAATTCTTCGTCGGTGAGGTACGCACGGGCGCGCCAGGAGCGGCGGTGGATCTCGCAGGGCCCTCGTTCGCGAACCTCGCGCGTGTGCGACTGCGTGATGTACCCGACGTGCGAGGCGAAGCCGTACCCGGGATACATCGCGTCGGCCGTGCGCATGTAGCGGTCGCGCGTCACCTTGGCGACGATCGACGCGGCGGCGATCGCCGCGCTCTTCGTGTCGCCGTCGACGACCGCGCGGTGCGGCGGCGCGAGCGGGCCGAGCTTGAAGCCGTCGACGAGCGAGACGTCGGCGGGCTGGCAGGCCCACAGCGTCTCGCGCAGCCCGCGCAGATTGCATTTGTGCAGGCCGTCACGATCGATCACCGACGCCGGGAACACGCGCACCGAGATCCGCTCGGCGCACGAGAGCACCGCGCGGTACAGCTCGTCCCGCGTCTCGGAGTCGACCTGCTTCGAGTCATTCAGCAGCGCGAGCGGACGAACTCGGTGGTCGCGCAGGCACTCGTAGTCGAGCAGCACGCCGGCGACGACGAGCGGCCCGGCGAGCGGCCCCCGCCCGGCCTCGTCCGCCCCCGCCACGAAGCGCACGCCGAGCCCGCGGTCGAACCGCAACAGCTTTTGTCCCGTCTGGCGCCGCTTCTTAGGAGGCATGGGCCGAGGATAGCCCCGCTCGCGGGCCGACTCAGGCCAGAGGGCCTGGAGTTTGCGAAGAAGTTACGGGTGGCGCGGTTCTAGAGCAGCTCTAGAACTGGCGCAGCTCGCGGACGCGAGCCTTCTTGCCGACCCGACCGCGCAGGTAATACAGCTTCGCGCGGTGCACGTCGCCGATCTGCATGACTTCGAGCTTGTCGATCTTCGGCGAGTGCAGCGGGAAGGTGCGCTCGACGCCGACACCGAAGGAGTTCTTGCGGACGGTGAATGTCTCGCGGGCGCCGGCGCCCTGGCGCTTGATGACGATTCCCTCGAAGACCTGGATCCGCTGGCGCGCGCCCTCGATCACCTTGAAATGGACGCGCACGGTGTCCCCCGCCTTGAAACGCGGCACTTCGCGCAACTGACGGCGCTCGATGTCCTGGATGATCGTGCTCATGTCGAAAGGTGGCCGAGCTTTACAAGTCGGAGCCGGGCGGAATGGTAGCGAATCGGGAGGCGGCCTGACGCGTCAGGTCTCCTAATGGAAGCTGATCCGGCGGAGCGGCCAGTAGGTCGCGACGACCCGCCCGATCAGGTTTCCGCGCGGGACCGTGCCCCAGACGCGGGAATCGCAGGAGGCGCCCGCGTTGTCGCCGCGGAGGAAGTAGCGGCCGTTGACGATCCGGGTGATCCGCTTGATCAGGATGGCCCCCGGCTTGAGCCCGCAGGCCGCCCGGGCTCTTGGCGGCGCGTGGAAGACCACCACGTCGCCTCGGGCCGGCGACACGAGAACGTACTTCAGCGCGACGACCTGGTCCGCCGTGCTCGCCTGGCAGAGCGGCGCCGGGCGCGCGCAGTGGAGTGTCGGCTCCATCGAGGCCGCCGTCAGCTTGTACGAGCGGGCGTCGAGGAGGAAGTACCCGGCCGCGATCACCGCTCCGATCACGCACGCGATGAGAATCAACGCGCGCTTCATGGCATCAGCGAATCGTGACGCGGCCTGGCGGCCAGTAGGTGGCGAACACCTTGCCGATCAGGTTCTGGTGCGGGACGGTGCCCCAGGCGCGCGAGTCGCACGAGGAGACGCGGTTGTCGCCCATCATGAAGTAGTGCCCCGGCGCAATCCGGATCGGCGCAATGGTGCGTGAGTCGCGG
>DATBDB010000191.1:0-12111 GCA_036270155.1 Gaiellaceae bacterium | reverse complement strand
CTGCCCCACGCCCGCGCGCGGATCGCGCTGGCTGACCTGGTCGTTCGTGAAGTCCTCGAGCGAGCGGAACACCGGCTTGCCGGCCTTCACGAGCGCGGGGCCGCCGCCGAGCGCGGAGACGACACCCGTCCACGCGGGCTGCAGGATCAGCCGTGTCGTCAGCGGGGTTCCGACCGGAGCTTCGGCCTGCAGCGCAGCGGCGAGCGTCGTGCCTGCAGCCATCAGGACAGCGCCGTCGGTCGGGATCGGCGTATTACCGCCCACGGCGGTAGCGGTCACGGTCGCGGCGAGATCGACATTCGGAGCCGCCGCGGGGAACGGCTGCAGCACCACCTCGGCCGCGCCGGGAACAACCGGTGTGCGGGTGCCGAACGCCGGTGTGAAGAGGATCACCTGGCCCGCCTTCGGCACCTGGTTGAGCCCGTTGAGCGGACGGCGCTGACCGGTACCGCGCCACGTGCCGAAGAACTTGACGCGGTCGACGTGCAGCGCGCCCGCGGAGTCGACGCCGACCGACGAGCGCGTGCCGAGCGGCGGGTGCATGAGCAGGCCGCCCTGCATGAAGATCCCCGCCGGCTGCCCGCTCGTCGCATTGAAGAGGTCGCCGTTGATGCCCGCGACGGTCATCTGGCTCGAGACGTCCTTCTCGAGTTGCGTCACGCGCTGCTTGCCCCCGACGATCGAGCCCTTGGCGAGCACCGGAGCAAGTTGGTAGAGGCCGCTCTGGTCGCCCGGCCGCGGTGCGGTCAGCACATGGATGACCACCGCGCCGTGCGGCGTGAACTGCACAGCTTTCTCATACGTCACGCCCGGCATCAACGGCGTTCCCTGCGCGTGCGCCGGCGCAGCGTATATCGCCGTGAGCAGGCAGATTGCGGCGGCGCGGCGAAGCATGACCCGCGCCCGAGGGTAGCCGACGGCCCTGCCGACCGTCACAAGAGCACAGCCTTACGTGCCTTTTACGCTGAGCTTGCGAACCGCGTACCGCTGGCAACGAGGGTTCCGCCGTTGTCAGTCAATAGGAGGGCTCAATGCGCAAGTTGACATTCGCGGCGGTAGTGCTCGTCGCTTTGGTTACGACGAGCTACGCGGTTGCTCACGGGATCGAGGGCGCTAAGAGTGCCAAGGCCGTCACAGCGACATTCGCTGCGACCGGCACGAGCACGTCCAGTAAGACGTGCACCACGACCGACGGCAAGACGATCGTCGTCACAGACGGCAAGTACACCGGCGTCGCGGCGGGCGACGCTGATCTGGCAGGGCCGATCACGCTTCGCGCCCGCAGTGTCATCAACACCACCGACAACGTCGGCACGGTCGACGGCAGCCTCGCGATCGATGCGAGCGGCAAGAACACCAGTGCCACGTACTCGGCGGTCTATGACCACGGCACGATTGCCGGCCTCGCCGTCGGCAAGGCACACAACTCGAACGGCAAGCTGATCGCGAACGTCTCGGCCACCTTCTCTGCTGCGTCGGGATTCACCGGCGGCAAGATCGGCGGAGGCACGGCAGGCGGCTCTGCGGTCGAGCTCAGCACAGGCAGCTGCAACTCGTCCGGTACGTCGTCGGAGAAGAGCTCGGCGCGCGGCACGATCTCCGCGCTCTCGACGAGCTCGATCACCGTCGCCGGTCTGACCTGCGCGATTCCCTCGGCCAACGCGGCTGACGTGAACGCGAAGTACAAGACCAACGACACCGTGTCGATCAACTGCTCGCTCGTGAGCGGCACGAACACGCTCACGAAGATCGAGGTCAGCAAGACGAACAGCGAGAACCACAACCACAAGTAGGTAAAACGGCCGGGTATCGGCCGCCGGGACATACCGGCGGTCGATACCTTTGGCCTTGTGAGCACCCGCACCCACCTGGTGGAAGGGCTGATGGAGCGCTTCGCGCACATTCCGCCCGAGGCCGTGCTCAAGGAAGATCTGCTGCGCACGGGGATCGACTTCGACACCTCGGCCCTCAGCGACAACCTCGAGGGCGAGATCAAGCCGAAGTCGTACTTCATCTTCTCGTTCGATCAGAAGCCGCTGACGCAGCTCGGCGAGGCCGCGCTCCGCCGTCCGCCGGAGGAGATCGCGTTGACCGGCGGCCCGTACGACCTCCGCCGCACGATCGTCTCGGTGCGCGTGAACCCCGACTCGCCGTATCGCATCGCACTCGACGAAGGCGGGCTGAAGCTTTCGCTCGAAGGACGCGTGATCGCGGACGTCGGCCTGCCGCCGATGCCCGAGTACTACCGCCACGAGCTCGAGAACGGCAAGACGGTGATGGAGACCACGCCGACGATCCAGTGGGGCTACCTGGTCTATCTCACTGCGCTACGCCTCTGCCAGTACTTCGGTGCCAAGGAGGAGTGCCAGTTCTGCGACATCAACCACAACTGGCGCCAGCACAAGCAGGAAGGCCGTCCCTACACCGGCATCAAGCCGGTCGCCGACGTGCTCGAGGCGCTTGCGATCATCGACCGCTACGACACGGCGAAGGCAAGCAAGGCGTACACGATCAGCGGGGGCTCGGTCACGAGCACGGTCGACGGGCTCGCGGAGGCTGACTTCTACGGCCGCTACGTCCAAGCGATCGAAGAGCGATTCCCCGGCCGGTGGATCGGCAAGCTGAATCTCCAGGCACTGCCGAAGGCCGATGTGCAGCGCCTGAAGGATTACGGCGCCACGATCTACCACCCGAACTACGAGGTCTGGGACAAGCGGCTGTTCGAGATCATCTCGCCCGGCAAGGAGCGCTACGTCGGCCGCGAGGAATGGCACCGGCGGATCTTCGACGCGGCCGAGGTCTTCGGTCCGCGCTTCGTGATCCCGAACTTCGTCGCCGGCGTCGAGATGGCGAAGCCGTTCGGCTTCGCGACCGTCGACGAGGCGATCGCATCGACGACCGAAGGGCTCGACTTCTTCATGAGCCGCGGGGTCACGCCGCGCTTCACGACGTGGTGCCCCGAGCCGACGACGCCGCTCGGCCGCGACAACCCGAATGGCGCACCGCTCGAGTACCACATCCGCCTCCTCGAGGCCTACCGCGCGACGCTCGAGAAGCACGGCCTCAAGCCGCCGCCCGGCTATGGGATTGCGGGCGCGGGCAAGGCTGTCTTCTCCGTCAGCTCGTTCATGGACACGCTGGCGCCCGAGGAAGTCACGGTCGAGGAAGCCGTCCCGGCGTGAGCGGCCGCATCACCGTCGACGAGGCGCGCACGCTCTGGAACGAGGCGTCGGACGAAGAGCTGCAGCGGCTCGCGCAGGAGGTGCGCCACCGCTGGCACGAGCCGAACCATGCGACGTACATGGTGATGCGGATCATCAACTACACGAACGTGTGCGTCGCACAGTGCGATTACTGCGCGTTCTACGTGCTGCCGAACCAGGAAGGCGGCTACGTGCTCAGCCGCAAGGACGTTTTCGCGAAGATCGACGATTTGCTCGAGGTGGGCGGCGACCTCGTCGCGTTCAACGGCGGGTTCAACCCGAAGCTGCCGCTCGACTTCTACTGCGATCTGTTCGCCGCGGTGCGTGAGCGCTACGGCGACCGTGTCGAGTTCTACGCGCTGACGATCGCCGAGTTCGTCTACCTCGCCGACCGCGCGAACCTCACGCACGCCGAGGCGGCCGCGCGGCTCCGCGACGCGGGCGTGCACTGGATCACCGGCGGCGGCAGCGAGATCCTCACCGAGGACTTCCGCAAGCGGCACGCCAAGTTCAAGTACACGGTGCGCGAGTACTTCGAGGCGCAGCGCGCGATCGTCGAGGCCGGGCTCAAGACGACGGCAACGATGGTGATCGGCTTCGACGAGACGCTCGACGAGCGGCTCGAGCACCTGCAGCGCACGCGCGACTTCCAGGACAAGACGGGTGGGCTGTTCTCGTTCCTCTGCTGGACCTACAAGCCTTACGGCACGGAGTTCGCCGGCGTCGAGATCTCCCCGCGCGAGTACTGGCGGCATATCGCCCTCTCGCGGATCTTCCTCGACAACGTCAAGCACGTCCGCACGTCGGTGCTGACGCAGAACGCGGAAGCGTTCCGTGCGCTCGACTACGGCGCCGACGACTTCGACCTGCCGATCGAGGACGAGGTGACGCAGAAGGCGGGCGCCACGATCGAGCTTGACCTCGAGGGGCTGCTGTCGGTTCCGCGCGCCCTTGGTTACACGGTGGAATACCGCCGCGCAGAGCGGCCCGCCGCGCTCGCGTCCTCCTAGCTCTTAGCCGACTCCGAGGCGACGTTCAGACGCCCTTCAGACGAGCGCTGCTTGTCTTCGGCGTTCATGGTCGCTTCAGTCCAACAGAGCAAGGCGCCGTCGCTGCGCCGGCAGATGCTGAACAAGGTTCCAGAAGTCACGCTCTACTTCTGGATCATCAAGGTCCTGTGCACGACGGTCGGCGAGACGGCCTCGGACTACCTCGCGACCAACTTGAACCTCGGTCTGACGAACACGACGTTCATCACCGGGAGCCTGCTGATCGTGACGCTGATCTTCCAGTTCCGCGCCCGCAAGTACATCCCCGGGGTCTACTGGCTCGGGATCGTCCTGATCAGCGTCGTCGGCACGCAGATCACCGACAACCTGACCGACAACTTCGGCGTCTCGCTCGTCACGACGACGATCGTCTTCAGCATCGTGCTCGCGTTCGTGTTCGCGGTTTGGTACGCGAGTGAGCACACGCTTTCGATCCACACGATCTATACGACGAAGCGCGAAGCGTTCTACTGGCTCGCAGTCCTGTTCACGTTTGCGCTCGGCACCGCCGCGGGCGACCTGACGGCAGAGCGGCTCGCGGTCGGCTACGCGTGGTCGGCGGTTCTGTTCGCCGCGATCATCGCCGCGGTCGCGGTCGCGCACTACCGCTTCAAGCTGAACGCCGTCCTCGCGTTCTGGATCGCCTACATCCTGACCCGCCCGCTCGGCGCGTCGCTCGGCGATCTTCTCTCACAGGCTCGCGTCGACGGGGGCCTCGGGCTCGGCACGACGGTGACGAGCATCATCTTCCTCGTCGCGATCTTGGTCGTCGTCGTTTACCTGAGCATCACGCGGAAGGACGCGACCGAGGCCAGGGCACGCGAAGCGGCGTCGCATGCGCAGGTGCTCGTCGTCGCGCGCACGACTGCCACGACTCCCGCCCTCCTCGACGCGATCCGCGAACGCGTCGCACGCGGGCCGGCGCGCTTCCACCTCCTGGTCCCGAACCCGGCCGACCACGCCGAGCTGACCGACGCCGAGCGGGAACGGCACCACGTCGAGGGCGAGCAACTGCTCAAGCAGGCGCTGCCCCTGATCGAGCAGGTCGCCGGAGCGCAGACGGAGGGCTCCGTCTCGATCCGCCACGACCCGATGGACGCGATCGAGGAGACGATCCGCGACGGTGACTTCCACGAGGTGATCGTCTCGACGCTGCCCCACGGCGTCTCACACTGGCTGCACATCGATCTGCCGAGTCGCGTCGCGCACCTTGGCCTCCCGGTGACGACCGTCGTCGCCGCGCAGAACGCCTAGACAGCAGAGCGCCTAGACAGGCGTGGCGGCGGTGACGAAGCGGAGCTCCGGCACCTCGTCGAGCTCGCCGACGTCGCGCGCGAGCTCGAGGAACGTCAAGAGGCCTGCGCGTTCGCGCGGGCCGAAGCGGTAGCGCAGCTTCTCGAAGTAGCGCGCCAGGAACCCCGCGGGATAGCCGTAGCGCTCGGCCGACTCATGGGCCAGCTGCTCGGGGTTCGCACGGGCGGCGCGCAGCGAATTGACAAGCGCCTCCTCGAGCTCCGGCAGGTCGGGGTGCGTCGGCTCGGGTGCGGCCCACACAGCGAACACCATCGGCAGGCCGGTGCGCTCCTGCCACAGGCGGCCGAGGTCGTGATGCGGGGTCGGATCCTCGAACGCCGACCTGAGCGCCGCGTCGCCGATCAGCAGCTTCGCCTCCGCGTCTTCACCGAGCGGTACCTGCTCCGCATCCGGGAACAGCACGCGCGTCAGCACCACCGAAGTCGCCGACTCGGGCGTGACGGCAACCGTGCGAATGCGCTCGAGCGGCGACTTGGAGATCAGCTGGATCGACTCGACCGCGCCGTCGCTAGAGACGCAGAGGCGCGGCAGCAGCCGCAACGTGTCGGCGTTGCGCGCGTACTCGATCGACGAGATCGGCGCGACGTCCAACTCGCCGCCAACGAGCTGCCGGTTGAGCTCGGTGGGGACGCCGACGATCTCGTCGACCTCGGCCTCGAGCCGGAAGAAGACGGGCGCCATGTTCACGTACCCGATGCGGCCGAGCTTGATCATTTAGCCCGCGCGATCCACAACTGCGTACGTCAAGGCTTCGAGCTCCTCCCGATGGGGATGCGAGTCGAGGAACGACCTCGCGCGGGCAGCGTAGTCGAGGGCCGCTTCGCGCGACCGCTCGATCGCGTCGGTCGCTGCGACTTGCACAAGGGCACCGTCGAGCGGGCCGCCCGCGAGCGCCGCGCGCACGAGCTCGTCGCTCTGCGCGGCCAGGAGAAGCGGCATGGTGGGTGTCCCTTCGCGCAGATCGGTGCCCGGGATCTTTCCCGTCTCCTGCGTCTGCCCCGCGCAGTCGAGAATGTCGTCGGCGATCTGGAACGCGATCCCAAGGCTCCCGCCGTACGCGCCCAGCCGCTCGTCGCCGCCTGAGCCGAGCAGGCATGCCGCTTCGATCAGCTTCCCCGTCTTCAGAGCGCAGCGCTCGAGGTACGCGTCGATCGGCGTGTCGGGATCGTTCGTCTGCAGCTTCTGCATCGCCTCTCCGCGTGCAAGCCCGAGCGCGGCATCCGCGAGCGTCGAGACGGCACGCTCGTCGCCGGTCACTGCGAGCACCGCGAAGGCGCACGCGAACAGGTAATCGCCGGCGGCCTTCGCCGCGTCGGCGCCGTAGACCGACCACGCGGCGGGCAAGCCGCGGCGCAGGCGCGCACCGTCGACGAGGTCATCGTGCACGAGCGTCGCCATATGCACCATCTCGACCGCCACCCCCGCCGCAACCGACGGCTCGCCCGTCGCGGTGAGGAAGCAGAGCAGCGGCCGCAGGCGCTTGCCGCCGGCGGCGAGCGCCTCGCCGGAAACCTCCTGCGCGAGCCCCGGCTGCGCGGCGACAGCGCGCGCCAGCCCCATCTCGACTTCCGCCATGTACCCGGCGACGCCGGGTGTGGCGTGGACCTGGGCGAGCTGGCTCACTGCGCCGTTCCCGTGTGGAGGGCGACGATTGAGCCACCCATGAGCTTGAAGCGGACGTCGCTGAAGCCCGCCTCGCCGAGCATGTCGGCTAGGCGTTCGGCCGTCGGGAATCGCTTCACCGACGCGGGCAGGTACGTGTACGCATCACCGCCGGGCAGCACCTTGCCGAGCAGCGGAACGACGCGGTCGAACCACAGCGAATAGAACGGACGCAGCGCGCCGCGCGGTTGTGTGATCTCGAGGATTGCGAGCCGGCCGCCGGGCCGCAGCACACGCCGCAGCTCCCGCAGCCCGAGCGCGAGATCCTCGACGTTGCGGACGCCGAACCCGACCGTTGCAGCGTCGAAGGTCTCGTCGGCGAACGGCAGCGCGAGCATGTCGCCCTGCAGCCACTCGATTGCCCTGTTCTTCGCCCGCGCGCGTTCGAGCATCTTTGCGCTGAAGTCGAGGCCGGTGACCTTGCCGGCGCCCGCCTTCAGATCCGCGATGGCGAGGTCGCCCGTGCCGCACGCTGCGTCGAGCACGCGGTCCCCGCTGCGCACCGCCGACTCGGCGGCGAGCCGGCGCCAGCGCACGTCGAGCCCCGCCGTCATCACGCGGTTCATCACGTCGTACACGGGCGCGATGCGGTCGAACATCGTGCGCACCGAATCGGGTGCGAGCGTCAAGTGGCCTGCCCCCAACGCGGCGTCAGCGCCTGGTCGATTCCGATCTGGTCGAGCACGCGCGCGACGACGAAGTCGACTAGGTCATCGACGCTGTCCGCACCGTGGTAGAAGCCCGGCGCCAAGAAGAGGATCGTCGCGCCCGCGCGACGCAGTGTGAGCATGTTCTCGAGGTGGATCGTCGACAGCGGCGTCTCGCGCGGACACAGGACGAGCTTCCGCTCCTCCTTGAGCGCGACCGACGCGGCGCGATGGATCAGGTTCTGCATCGCGCCCGAAGCGATCGTGCCGAGCGTGCCCATCGAGCACGGACAGATCACGTACGCGTCGATCTTGGCCGAGCCCGACGCGTACGGCGCCTTCCAGTCGCTCGGCTCGTAGATCGTGACGTTGTCGCCCGTCCCCTCGGTGAACCGGGCGAGCGTCTCGTCGCGCGAGAGGCGCGCGTCGTTGTACAGCTCGGTCGCGAGCACCTCGATCGCGGCGCCCGAGACGGAGACGCCGACCTCAGCGTCCGCGGCGGCCAGCGCGTGCAGCAACCGGCGCGCGTAGGGAGCGCCGGAGGCCCCGGTGATGCCGAGAAACACGCGCATGTGTCGAAGATTACGCGGCGCGGCTCAGCCGGCTACTTCTTCGGGCCCTTGGAGGCCTCGAGGAAGGTGGCGATCTGCTTCAGACGCGCGTCGCCGAGCCCGGCGAACGACGGCATCGGTGAGCCCGAGTTGACGCACGCGGGGCACTTGAGGTGCGCGATCTGGAACGCGATCCCCTTGTTCTTCGCACCCTCGGCAGACAGGTCCGGCGCTCCGAGGTTGCTGCCGCCGTCACCGAGGTAGGTGTGGCAGTTCAAGCAGCCCGCCACCGCGAAGATCTTTGCGCCCGCGATCGCCTGCTTGTTGCCCGTGAATCCCTGCTTCGCCGCCCATGCCGGCACGTGGCCGACGATCTCCGAGCCAAGCGCTTCCTTCGCGGTCGCGCCCTTGTACGTCAGCACGCCCATCGAGATCACGACGAGAATCGACGCGACGATCGCGACCGGGCGGCGCAGCAAGCGGCGCTCCGGGCGCACGTCGATGAACGGGATCGCGATCAGGATGATCAGCAGCACGGTCGGCAAGCCGACGGTGCCGATCACAACCGTCTCGGGCCACTTGAAGATCCGCAGGAGATAGAAGAGGAAGTAGAAGTACCAATCCGGGCGCGGGACGAAGTTGATCGTGCCGGGGTCGGCCGGCGCGTCGTACAGCGGGCCGAGCCAGCCGGGCGCGATCGTGTGGTGGTCGCCCGGCGTCGTGTACTTCCAGACGATCGCAAGACCGGCGATCACGCTCACGACGACCAGCGACATGATCGTGTCGTGGAGCATCGCGAACGGGTAGAACGGCTTCCCGCGCTCCTTGACGTCGTCCTTGTACTGGTGGAAGACGCGCCTCCGCTCGACGATGCGCTCGCTCGGCACTAGCGACCGTTCCCGTTCCTGCGCGGGCCCGGGCGCGTCAGACCGCGGCGCCCGTTACTCGAACCATCGAGGATCGAGCCGGTGCCGGCGGCCTCCTTCGACCACGGCGGCGAGGTCACGCCCAGCCGGATTACGAGGTACAGGTGCAGCCCGATGAGGGCGAAGATCGCGCCGGGGATCATCAGCATGTGGATTGCGTAGAACCGCGAGAGGGTGTCGTTGCCGATGAAGGTGCCGCCCTGCAAGAACTGCGCGATGAACGGTCCTAAGAACGGCGCAGTCCCGTTCAGGTTGATGCCGACGACGGTCGCCCAGTACGCGGTCTGGTCCCACGGCAGCAAGTAGCCGGTGAAGCCCTCGCCGAGGCCCATCGCGAGCAGCAGCACGCCGATGATCCAGTTCAGCTCGCGCGGATACTTGTATGCGCCGAACAGGAACACGCGCCCCATGTGCATGAACATGAGGATGATGAACACCGACGCACCCCAGCGGTGCATGCCGCGCACGAGCCAGCCGGCGAAGACGTCGTTCGTGATGTGCTGGATCGACGAGTACGCGTTCTGCGGATCCGGCTTGTAGTACATCGCGAGGATCGAGCCGGTAAGCGCCTGAACGATGAACGCGGTCAGCGTCGCTGAGCCGAGCGTCTGGAACCAGTTGATGTCACCCGGGACCTTCCGGAACAGGAAGTACTTGATCCCGCCGACAAGACCGGAGCGCTCCTCGAGCCAGTCGATCGGATACAGGATCGCTTCCTGCACCGGACTTCTCTGTGTGGTCTTCGGAGTAGCCATTAGTGGGGCGGCTGGATCGGATAGAGCCAGGACTCGAGGCCGCTGACGGGCTCACCGGGGTACGAGAGCGTCCACTTGTGGATCTTCGCGCTCGCGCCGGTGCCATCGACGTGAGAGACGGAGAAGGGATGGCCGAGGAACAGGTGACCGTTGCGGATCGAGAACGAGTAGCGGTCGAGCGCACGCACCGGCGGGCCCGACGTACGGTTGCCTTCGGTGTCGTACTGGCCGCCGTGGCACGGGCAGCCGAAGCCTGCGATCGAGACCGTCGGGATCAGCGTCACGTCTTTGTTCTGCTTCTTCTGCGACTCCTCGAGCGGTCCGTTCGGCTGCACCGGGCAACCGAGGTGCGCGCAGTGGTTCGAGATGACCGTGAAGCTCGGCTGGCCGTTCAGCGGGCCGTTGTACCGGACGTACGCGGTGCGCCTCGAGACCTCGCCTTGCGCCGGGTCCGACATGAACGTCGCGACGACGTACTTGCCTTCGGGGTAATCCGTCAGCGGCCCGATGTCGTGGTCCTTCGAGCCCTGCTTGAGGAACGCCGGCGCAATCATGAAGCCGAGAGCCGGCGCGGTGACGATGCCGCCGATCACGGCGCCGAGCCCGAGCGTCGAGACCTCGAGGAACTTCGAGCGCGGGTACCGCTCCTCCGGCGGCGTCGGGGGCATGGCTGGGGCGCCTGAGGTCGGGGGAAGGTTCGCGCCCGTCGGGCTTTCCGGCGGAACGTCGGGTGTGTGCGCGAGCGCGGTGCCCGCCGTCAGGTCGCGCACCCAGAGGAACGCGAAGGCCAGCGCGACGAGCGCGCCCAGGCCTGCGACCCACCAGGAGATGATGATGCCGACCATGAGCACCACCACGCCGACGGCAAAGCCGACCGGCCAAAGGCTGGGGCCCGGGACGTGCGGGTGATCTTCCGGCGGTTGCAAAGAGGTCAAACGGAATTCAAGCGGTCGGGAGAGCAGCAGGTCAACGTCGTAACACGCGGCGCGAACTCTGACGGATTCTGCCATTTCCCGCCACGGGAACCGTTAGGCCTATTCCGTACTCGGCCCACCGGCGGTCGACGAGCTCGCGCACCTCGTCGCTCATCTCGATCTCGGGTGGCCACTCCCGGGTGCCCTCGAGCGCCCCTTTGGCGGTAGCGTCGATCCCGATCTTCCCGCCCACGAACTGCAGGGTGGGCGCGTGGTCGAGGTGGTCGAGCGGCCCCTCGGTGATCAGCACGTCCCGCTTGGGATCGACGTTCGCGCCCACGCGAAAGGTCACTTCCTCGTAGTCGTGGACGTCCACCCATTCGTCGACGACGATCACGGACTTCGTCAGGCTCAGCAGCCCGAGCCCCCAGATCGCGTGCATGACCTTCTGCGCGTGGCCGGGATACGCCTTCCGGATCGAAACGATGCAGCAATTGTGGAACGCGCCCGCGACCGGGAGGTCGTAGTCCACGAGCTCCGGCACGCTCAGTTGGATCGCCGGCAGGAAGATCCGCTCCGTCGCCTTGCCGAGCCACGCATCCTCCTGCGGCGGCTTGCCGACGACGATCGACGGATAGATCGCGTCGCGCCGCATCGTCACCGCCGTGACGTGGAAGACGGGGAACTCCTCCGGCGGCGTGTAATAGCCCGTGTGGTCGCCGAACGGCCCCTCCAGCGCGACGTCGTCGCGCTCGACGTAGCCCTCCAGGACGATCTCGGCGTTCGCCGGAACCTCGATGTCCACGGTCTTGCCCTTGACGAGCTCCACGGGGGAGCCCTTGAGGAAGCCGGCGAGCATGAACTCGTCGATGTGCTTCGGCAGGGGCGCGCTCGCGGAATACGCGGTGACCGGGTCTAGACCGAGGGCGACGGCCACCTCGATCTTCCCGTCGGTGGCGAGATAGTCGGCGCGCCCGTCTTTGTGGATCTGCCAGTGCATCGCTGTCGAGCGCGGACCCAGCTTCTGCATGCGATACATGCCGACGTTGCGCGTGCCGGTCCTCGGGTCCTTGGTGATGACGGCCGGCAG
>DATBDB010000190.1:0-4831 GCA_036270155.1 Gaiellaceae bacterium | reverse complement strand
CCACGGCAAGCCGTGGACGCTCGTGACTCTGGCGCGCGAGTGCGACTTCGGGGGGCTGCCGGGGTGGGACGGCCCGGGGAAGCCGACGCTGCCGTGCCCGCCGTCGAACGAGGTCGGCAACTCGGCCGGCGACGACTATCCCGGCGCGATCACCATCACGCACAAGAGGCTCGCGCTCGGCACCCACGTCGCGAACGCAGCTACGGCAGGCTCGACCTGCCCGCCGTCGAACGTCAAAGGGTGTTATCAGCTGACGTATACGGTTAGCCGTTTGCGCTGACCGGGGAAAGGATCCGCATGGCCAAGAGCCCACTCGACCGTCTCGCCTCCCTCGGCGAAGAAGTGCTCGGCAAGGCGCAGCAGAATCCTGCGGCGCACCGTCTCCTCCAGGGCGCGATGCAGATGAAGGACCGCGTGGACGACCTCTCGAAGCGCGTCCGTGGTCTCGAGCAGATGGAAAAACGCCTCGCGCAGCTCGAGAAGCGCCTCTCGAAGATCGAGTACGCCGCGAAGAAGAAGCCGCCGCCGTCGGGTGCGAAGAAGCCGACGACGGCACCGAAGAACACCGCTACGGGAAAGTAGGCACACGGACGCGGACGGCGCCGGGGACGACCTCGAAGGTCGCGGGCGTCGTCCCGACCTGCTCGCCGTCGAGCTCGATCGGGAGGTGCTCTGCCGCGTCGACTTCGACGCGTGCGGTACGCACGACTTCGACCTTCGGGTGGTTGACGTGCTTGCCCTTGTAGAGCTTCGGTGCAGTCGTCAGGAAGTCGGCTTTGCCGACATCGCCGATCATCACGACGTCGAACGCGCCGTCGTCGGGCCGCGCGTCGGGGGCGAGCATCATCCCGCCGCCGTGCCACACGCCGTTCGCGACGATCACGTCGTGCATGCGGCCGCTGCGCTCCTGCCCGTCGAAGCGCACCGTCACGTCGGTGTTCTCCCACTCGAAGAAGACGCGCGTCAGTGCATAGAAGAAGGTCGCCTTGCCGCCCAGCGCCTTCGACATCCCGTTCGCGCGCTGGGCGACGGCGCCGCTCATGCCGACGGAGCCGACGTTCGCGAACCACCGCTGCACGTCCTCGCCACCCCACGTGCGGAACGAGACCCGGCCCGCGTCGATCGTGCGCGGCGTTCCTGCCAACGCAACGCGCACCGCGTCCTCGAACTTCGTCGGGATCCGGTGGGTGCGACCGAAGTCCATCCCGGTCCCGAGCGGGATCGTCGCGACATCGACATCCAGCCCGGCGACCCCGTTCACGACCTCGTTCAACGTCCCGTCCCCGCCGACTGCGACGACGAGCGTCGCTCCATCGTCGACGGCCGCGCGCGCGAGCTCCATCAAGTGCCCGGGCCGCTCCGAGAGGAGCGTCTCACCGGTCAGCCCGAGGCGCGCCGCCCGGTGGGCAAGCTCGGGCCAACGCTTCCCGGTCGCTCCGTTGTCGGAGGCGGGATTGACCAAGAACACTGCCTTTTCGCCTGCGCTGTGAGGCGGGCCGGCCGTGGGCTCAGTCACGCGAAAAGGCGAGGGGAGCGTTGGTTCAGGACCATGCGATGGCGTATACGGGATTCGGCGTCGTCGAGCAAGCAACCTTCTAGATTGCCGCCGCTAGGCGTCAATCACTGATCGCCACGTCCAACGCAATCTTGGTCATCCGGTCAACGGCTGCACGCAGGTCATCGTCGCTGATGCGTGTGAACTCGCCCTCGACGACGATGTCGCTGACGGTCAACAGGCAACCCGTCTCGATGCCGCGAATCGCGCCGACCGTGAAGAGCGCTGAGGCTTCCATCTCGACTGCCAGCACGCCGCGCTTCGACCAGCGCTCGTACTGACCGCCGTCCGGGTTGTAGAAGAGATCGCTCGAGACGATCGGGCCGACATGGAGCTCCTGGCCCATCTCCTTCGCGGTGTGCACCGCGCCGTGGATGACCGACCACGACGCCGTTGGGCAATGCGGCTCGTTACCGACGAGGTGCATCGCGGTCGAGTCCGCAGGTACAGCGGTCAGCGCGACGATGAGATCCCCGAGTTGATGGTGGGGTTGAAGGCCGCCGCACGTGCCGACCCGAATGAGTTTCTTGCAGCCGAGCTGAACGAGCTCCTCGAACACGATCGTCGCGCCCGGGCAACCCATCCCGGTGCCCTGGACGGAGACGGGCTTGCCCTTGTAGGTGCCCGTGTACCCGAGCAGCCCGCGCTCGGCGTTGCGCTGCTCGACGTCGTCGAGGTAGGTCTCGGCAATGTACTTGGCGCGGAGCGGATCGCCAGGGAGCAGGACGGCCTCCGCGTACTGGCCCGGCTCGGCGCGAACGTGAATCGGCATGGGCGCTGAGCCTATAGAACACTTGCAAGGTGACCGTCGTGGAGCCATCGCAGGAACAGGTGCTCGAGTTCTGTGCGCGCGAGCCCGTCGAGCGTGTGTTTCTCGAGGACGTCGCGCGCCGCGGGCTCGGGCGCTTCTACGCGGTCGCCGATGCATCGGGCTCGCTGACGGCGCTCTGCCACGCGGGCGCGAACCTCGTGCCGTCCGGGCCGGGAAGCGGCGCCTTCGCGTCGACGGTGGCAGGAGCTCGCTCGCGCATGATCATCGGCGAGGCCGGCGCGGTGACCGAGCTGTGGGACGCCGCACGCACGGAGCTGCCGCGGGCGCGGGAGGACCGCCCGCACCAGCCCGTCTACGCGATGACCGAGCCGCCACCCTCCGGTGAGACCGGGCTGCGCGCTGCGACCCACGCCGACGTCGACCGGCTCGTGCCGGCGTGCGCGGCGGCGCACGAGCTCGAGCTACACCTGGATCCGCTCGCGCGCGATGCGGACGCGTTCCGCTGGCGCACCGAGGCGCAGATCGACGAGGGACGCTCCTGGATCTGGCTCGAGGACGACGTGATCCTCTTCAAGGCCGAGGCGTCCGCCTGGACGCCGAGCGCAGTGCAGATCCAGCAGGTCTGGGTCGACCCCGAGGCACGCGGTTGCGGTCACGGGGCTCGGGGAATGCGTGATCTCGTCCGGCTGCTCCTCGAGACGACGCCGACGGTGACGCTCTTCGTCCGCGCCGAGAACGCGCCCGCGATCGCGACCTACGAGACGATCGGGATGCGCAAGGTGCTCGAGTACCGGAGCATCCTGTTTTGAGGCGGTTACTCCGTTTGGCGGTCGTTGCCTGGCTCGGGCACTGGGTCGCGGGGGAGCTGGCGGCCTATCTGGGCCGTCACCCACGGGTTCCTGGCCCGGCGCCCCTGGATTCGCCCCATCCGCCGGGTTGGATGCCCGGTCCCGAACGAGGGATAAAGAAGGACTGAGGCGCCACCGATAGTCCAGCGAATGCTGCGGCTAGTGGTTGCTGTTCTCATGCTGGTCTCGATCGGCGCGATTCTCGCGTCCTCGGGACGGTCCTCTGCGCCTGCGCCCATCCAGCACACGTGCGGATTGACCGACAGACAGTTCCTCGAGAACTACCGGGTGCAGATGGCTCAGGTCGGGATGTACGGCGACGACTACCTGGCCGGCTCCGCGAAGCCGCAGGACGTGATCGCGGCGGCGCGTGAGGCCGCGCGCGTCGTGCGCACCTCGGCTCCGTTCGATCCGTCGCTCATGATCGTCCGCCATTACGCGCCGGCAATGTTCCTCGAGTACGGCCGGGCGGTGAAGGCTCGTGCGGCCGGCAAGAACGCCGGCCCCGCGATGTACCGCGCGTACAGCATCAGCACTCAGGTGAACGAAGTTCTGAATGCAGCAGCGCCGGGCCTCTCGGCCGTGGGCTGCGATGTCGCCGATCTCCTCTAGTCGCGAGAGGCTGGCACACTGCTGATCTGGAGCTTCTGCGCCGGATCGAATCGCACGTCCGCCGGAACGACCTGATCGAGCCGGGTGGCGATGTGCTGTGCCTCGTTTCCGGCGGCGCGGACTCGACCTGCCTGTTCCACGCGCTGCGCGAGCTCGGCTTCAACGTCTCGGCGCTGCACGTCGACCATGGCCTGCGCGGCGCGGAGTCCGACGAGGACGCGCGCTGGTGCGTGGAGCGCTTCGGCGCCGAGGTCGTGCAGGCAGCCAGGCGTACGCTTGACGGGGCTGAAGGGCAACGCCGCTGTGAAACGGAAGCAGCGCTCCGTGACGTCCGCTACTCGTTCCGCGCCGGCGCGCTGCGCGCGACCGGGCACACGCTCTCCGATCAGGTGGAGACGATCCTCTACCGGCTCGCTGCGAGCGGCACCACCAAGGGCATCAAGGTGCGGCGCGAGGACGGGGTGATTCGGCCGCTGCTCTGCGTCTGGCGTGAGGAGACCGAGGCGTTCTGCCGCGAGCGCGGGCTGGAGTGGCGCACCGACTCGACAAACCCCGACACGCTGCGCGGCCTGATCCGCGACCAGATCCTGCCGCTGCTCACGCAGCTGCACCCGGGCGCGCGCGAGAACGTCCTGCGAGCGCTCGACGAGCGCCGCACCATGCCGCGGGCGCTCGAGGAGCTCCTCGACTCGCGCGCCGGCTCGAAGCGCGTCGACCTGGGCGGCGGCGTTCAGGCTGTGCGCGAGCACGACCGGCTCTGGCTCGAGCGAGGCCCGCAGGAGCTGCGCGGCGCGCTCGAGTGGGGACAGTGGCGGATCGAGTCACACCTGCCAGGGCTTAAGGTACGAGGGTGGCGTCCGGGAGACCGGCTCGCGGGCCGCTCGAAGAAGATCCAGGATGTGTTCGTGGACGCAAAGATCCCTCGCTCCGACCGTGAAGCCTGGCCGCTCGTCGTGCGCGGCAACGAGGTCGTCGCGGTCCCGGGGATCGTCGAAGCAAAAGGGGTGACCGCAACTCGTGTCGCAGACTGAGGTCGAAGCCGGC
>DATBDB010000189.1:0-9151 GCA_036270155.1 Gaiellaceae bacterium | reverse complement strand
TTCGAACCGCACACGAGCACGCGCCTCCTCGGCGAGCCTGCGGGTGTCAGCGGCCGTCGGTGCGCTCTCACTCATCCCGGCGGCCACCCTAGCATCGGTTTAAACGCTGGATTCCCGCTTAGGATTCCCTTCCTTAACGTTGCCTGAGGGAAGACCGGGACAGCGACGACGCGGTGCTTAGACGAACGTCTGCTCGCGGAACCCGCCGCGAGACATGACCTCGACGAGCGCGTCCCTGGGGTGCGCTCGTCGTTGGAGGAAATCCAGTGTCACCTCGCCCACGAGGCGCCAGCGAACGACCGCGAATCTCGCCTAGACGAACGCTTGCTCGCGGAACCCGCCGCGAGACAGGACCTCGACGAGCGCTTCCCTGGAGGTGCGCTCGTCGTCGTAGGAGAGCGTTACTTGGCCCATCAGGTTGGCGTTCGCCGACTCCAGCCCTTCGGTGCCTTCGAGCGTTCCCGCGAGGCGCATCACACACTTCTCGCAGCGGATCCCGCTGACCTGAATCGTCTCCGTGACGGTGGCCACGAACCTAGCCTAGCGTCCGGGTCACGAGCTCCGCCGTCGCTTCCTGTGCGGTATCGCTCGTGAGCTGGAGGTCAGCCTCACAGGTGAACGGATCGATGCGGTCGAGGAACGTCTCGCCGCCCAATTCGCGCGCCGCAGGCCGCACGAGCGCGAGCAGCTCGGCGGCGAGATCGGCCGCCAGCACGTAGCTCTGCCCGTCGGGATGCAAGAGCTTCGCGCGCGGTCCGAACCGCGCAGCCGACCAGCGGTTCTGGATGTAGTCGGCCCGGCCCCGGTCGCCGAGCGCGCTGTGATCGGAAGGCAGCCCGCCTGCGAGTGCTGTCGCGCACAGCGCCTGCAGCAGCGCGGTGAACGCAGCTGACAGGCGCACGTCGGTCGGCTGGTCGGCCACACGCACCTCGAGCGTGCCGAGCTTCGGGTGCGGGCGCACGTCCCACCAGATGCGCGTGTAGTCCTCGGTGACGCCGAGCCGTACAAGACGCTCGACCCACGTCTCCCACTCTGCATACGAGGCGAACGCAGGAGGCACGCCGGCCCGCGGCAGCTCGGCGAGCACCGGCGCGCGATTCGAGGCCATGCCGTTGAGCACGCCCGCATACCAGGGCGAGTTGGCGGAGAGCGCGAGCACGACGGGCAGCCACGGGACGATCGCGTCGAGGCACTGCCAGCACTCCTTGGCGGATGCCATGCCGACGTGCACGTGCAGGCCTTGCACCCCTTGCCGGCGGACCGTGATGCCGCCGTAGCCGACGAAGGTCACGTAGCGCTCCTCCTTGACGATCGGCTGGGCCTCGGGGAGCGCGAATGGATGCGTCGCCGCGGCGCCGGTCGCGAGCCCTTCCCGCGCGGCTGCGGCCGCCGTCGCGCGCCTGAGCACCGGCAGTGCCTCGTCGACCTCGCCGGCCGTCGCGCAGATGTGGGTGTTCGTCTCGAAGACCGACGCGAACAGCTCCGTTTTCACGCCGCCGGGCAGGTCCAGGCCCGCCACCCCGCTCACGATCTTGTCGACCGCGGCGACCTGCTCGAACGTCACGGCGTCGAGGATCATCAGCTCTTCTTCGACCCCGAGCGAGAAGGGGCTCGATTCGCCGAAGTGCTGTTCGATCACCCTACGCCTGTTGCTTGACGCCGTGCACGGGGCGACCTGCGGCGATCCACGCGTAGTACGAAGCGCTGAGCCCGTACTCGGTGCGGTAGCCGGTCACCCGCGGATTCCGGCCGACGTCGCGCGCCCGCGCGGCGTGCTTCAAGAGGTTCGGATCGTCGAGCGTCTCCCAGACGAGAATCAGGTGCGCAGCCGTCATGAAGTCGGCGACGAAGGTGCATCCCGCCGCCGGGCACGGGAACGGATCGGTGCGGACGCAGAACCACCCGTTGTGGTCTGCATCCTCGTCGATCCAGAGATCCTCTTCCTCCGCGACGTGCGTATGCTCGAGAACGATCTGCCCGCGCTCCATCCGGGACAAGGTAGCGAGTGTGAAGCGGTTGTTAAAAACGCGCCCAGGACCGGGGCTGCGTCAGCCTCCGGGCGCCTGGCCCAGCGTGACAGTGACTGACTTCACGCTGCCGTTGCGGACCGTGCCGAGCTTGATCTTGTCGCCCGGCTTCTTGCGTGCGATCGCGTCGCGCAACTGCTCGAACGCCGAGACCGGAGTGCCGTCGACGGTGACGATCACGTCCCCGCCCAACCGGTAACTCTCGCCGCCCACGACCACATCCGTGGTGCCGCCGACCAGGCCGGCTTTCTTGGCCGGGCCGTTGCTGTCGACCGACCCGACGAGCAGGCCTGCGCTCGGCAGGTTGTAGAGCTTCGAGAGCTGCTTGGTGACCGCCACCGTCGATACACCGAGGTAGGCGTGGGCGACCTTGCCGGTCGAGATGATCTGAGCGGCGATGTTGCGCACCGTGTTGACGGGGACGGCGAAGCCGATGCCGAGATTCCCCTGCTGGCTGTTCTCGGCGTAGATCTGCGACGTCACGCCGGTCACGCGTCCGGCCGCGTCGAGCAGCGGGCCGCCTGAGTTGCCGTGGTTGATCGAGGCGTCGGTCTGAATGACGTTGTCGATCGTCAGCGAGTTGGGTGCCTTGATCTGGCGCTGCACAGCCGACACGATCCCGCTCGTCAGTGTGCGCACGTAACCGAATGGGTTCCCGATCGCATAGACCGTGTCGCCGACGCGGACGGCGTCGGAGTTGCCGAGCTCGAGCGGGGTGAGCGCGCTCGCATGCGTCTCGATCTTCAACACGGCGATGTCGGTCGACGGGTCGAGCCCGACCACGGTGCTGACGAGCTGGTCATTGCTCGAGAACGAGACGAGCACCTTCGTCGCGCCCCGCACGACGTGGAAGTTGGTGATGATGTGGCCCGCCTTGTCGATCACGAAGCCGGAGCCCAGCGACTCGGAGCCCGACGACGCGTTCGTCGCCGTGACCTGGACGACGCCGGGCGCGTCGCGCTTGTAGATCTGCTCGGCTGTCAGGGCACCCGTGGTCGGCGCCTGCAGCATCACGTTGCCGACGCCGCCACCGCCGAGAGGCGCGACCTGCTGGATCGTCGTGCGGCTCCCGAGCTTCCCGAACAGCGCCGCGCCGCCGAGCGCGAGAGCCCCGCCGACAAGGGCGACGACCGCGAGCTCGAGCACGCGAACGGAGAGGAGGCGGGTGCGGGCCACAAGACCGTTATAACCGCCAGGTGTGGTTGCACCGCAATTCGCGATTAATCGTGAGTTAAGAGCCTTGAAGAGCCTCTTCCTCCTCGACCCCGACGTCGTGTACCTGAACCACGGCTCGTTCGGCGCATGCCCGCGGCCGGTGTTCGAGGCCTACCAGCGCTATCAGCTCGAGCTCGAGCGCCAGCCGATCGAGTTCCTCGCCCTCGAGCGAGGCTTCCCCGCGCGCCTCGACACCGCGCGCGCCGCACTTGCCTCGTATCTCGGAGCAAGCCCGGACAACCTCGCGTTCGCGACCAACGCGAGCTCCGCGGTCAATGCGGTCGCCCGCTCACTCGAACTCGCGCCCGGAGACGAGGTGCTGATGGGCGATGACGAGTACGGCGGCATGGAGCTGCTCTGGGAGTTCGTCACGCAGCGCACCGGCGCGACTGTTGTGCGCCGCGCATTCGACGATCTCGTTCCCGGTGCGCGCACGAAGGTCGTCTTCTGCTCGCACGTCGAATGGACGAGCGGACGCGTCAACGACGTGACGGAGATCTGCCGGCGCGCACGCGACGCGAATGTCCTGTCGATCGTCGACGGCGCGCACGCGCCCGGCCAGATCGATCTCGACCTCGATGCGATCGGCGCCGACGTGTACGCCGGCAACTGCCACAAGTGGCTGTGCGCGCCAAAGGGGTCCGGCTTCCTCTACGCGCGGCCCGAAGCACAGCGGCTGATCGACCCGCTTGTCGTCTCGTGGGACTGGGGTGACGCCGCCGCGTTCCACGAGCTGCACCGCTGGCAGGGCACGAGCGATCCCTCCGCGCTGCTCGCGGTGGCGGATGCGATCGACTTCCAGGCCGCCCACGACTGGCCCTCGGTTCGCGAGCGCTGCAACGCGCTGCTCGCGGCCGCGGACTTCGGCCTCGAAGCGCTCACGAACGATTTCGTGCAGATGCGCGGTTTCCGGCTCAAGCATGACGACCCGCCGGCGCTCAAACGCCGGCTGTACGACGAACATCGCATCGAAGTCCCAGTCGTCGAGACGCGCCAAGGCTGGACCTTGCGCGTCTCGGTGCAGGCGTACAACGATGCCGCCGACTTGCAGGCGCTCACGGCGGCGCTGAGCTAGAGCGCCTCTGGAGGATTAAGCTCGCGCCCTGCTGGGGTACCGAGCGGACATGGGCTTCACCAAGCTCCTCCAATCGTGGCCCCTCGTGCGCCAGTTGCGCGACGGCGACTTCCTCGCGACCGGCGAGACCGTGCAGTCCGCGCGAACGCGGGAGCTGCGGCCGCGACTCGAGCGGGCTGACCACGTGGGCCATTCGGTCTGCCCGTACTGCGCCGTCGGCTGCGCGCAGCTCGTCTACGTCGAGAACGGCGAGGTCACGCAGATCGAAGGCGATCCTGCGAGCCCGATCTCACGCGGCCGGCTCTGCCCGAAGGGCTCGGCGTCGAAGAGCCTGCACGCCGGACCGCTCCGCGAATACAAGGTCAAGTACCGGCGGCCGTACGGCACGGCGTGGGAGGAGCTGCCTCTCGACGAGGCGATGCAGATGATCGCCGACCGGATCCTCGTTGCGCGCGACGCGGACTGGGACGAGGAGAACCGCAGGACGCTCGCCGTCGGGAACCTCGGCGGAGCGACGCTCGACAACGAGGAGAACTACCTGATCAAGAAGCTCTGCTCAGCACTGGGAGTCATCCAGGTCGAGAACCAGGCCCGCATATGACACAGCTCCACGGTGCCCGGTCTGGGCACCTCGTTCGGACGCGGAGGCGCCACCGACTACCAGCAGGACCTGATGAACGCGGACTGCATCGTGATCATGGGCTCGAACATGGCCGAGAACCATCCGGTGGGCTTCCAGTGGGTGATGGAGGCCCGCGAGCGCGGTGCGGAAGTGATCCACGTCGACCCGCGCTTCACACGCACAAGCGCGATGGCGACGAAGTTCGTCGGCATCCGCGCCGGCAGTGACATCGCATTCCTGGGCGGAATCGTCAATTACATCTTCGAGCACGAAGCGTGGTTCGACGAATACGTCAAGGCCTACACCAATGCTCCCGTGATCATCGGCGAGCGTTTCCTCGACACCGAGGACCTCGACGGCCTCTTCTCGGGCTGGGATCCGGAGCTGAAGAAGTACGACCCGGAGACGTGGCAGTACGAAGGCATGGAGGCGAAGAGCGGGGCCGGCGCCGCACCGACCGGCGAGCAGGCAGGGCACGGTGGAGCCGGCGCCGGGATGGAAAGTGGTGAGCCTCCGGCAGAGGACGAGACGCTGCAGCACGAACGATGCGTCTTCCAGATCCTGAAGCGGCACTTCGCGCGCTACACGCCCGAGCTCGTCGCCGATGCGTGCGGCTGCACGGCCGAGGAGTTCCTCTACGTCGCACAGAAGCTCTGCGAGAACTCGGGGCGCGAGAAGACCGGCTCGATCGCGTACGCCGTCGGCTGGACACAGCACACCGTCGGCGTCCAGATCATCCGCACCGCGGCGATCATCCAGCTGCTGCTCGGCAACATCGGACGGCCGGGCGGCGGGATCTTCGCACTGCGTGGGCACGCGTCGATCCAGGGCTCGACCGACATCCCGACGCTCTACAACACGCTGCCCGGCTACATGCAGATGCCGCACGTCGACGACCCGCGCGATCTGTCGGACTGGATCGACCGCTACAAGGCGCCGACGGGCTGGTGGGGCAAGCTCGACACGTTCATGGTGTCGCTGCTCAAGGCCTGGTGGGGGCCGGCCGCAACGAAGGAGAACGATTTTGCGTTCTCGTACCTGCCGCGGATCGACGACGACAATTCCGCGTACTGGACGACCGAGCAGATGCTGAAGGGGAGAGTCAAGGGCTACATCCTGGCCGGCGAGAACCCCGCGGTCGGTTCGGCGAACGGCCGGGCGCAGCGGCTCGGGATGGCGAAGCTCGAGTGGCTCGTCGTGCGAGACCTGGTCGAGATCGAGTCGGCGGCGTTCTGGTACGACAGCCCCGAGATCGAGTCCGGCGAGTTGAAGGCGGAGGAGATCGGCACCGAGGTGTTCTTCCTGCCCGCGGCGTCACACGTCGAGAAGGACGGCTCGTTCACGAACACGCAGCGCCTCCTGCAGTGGCACTTCAAGGCGGTCGAGCCGAAGCACGACTGCCGCTCCGACCTCTGGTTCTACTACCACCTGGGCCGCATGCTCCGGGAGCGGCGCAAGGATTCGAAGGATCCGAAGGACCGCCCGTTGCTCGACCTCACGTGGTCGTACCCGACGACCGGCGAGCAGGAAGATCCGAGCGCCGACGCCGTGCTCGCGGAGATCAACGGGCATGACGACTCGGGCAAGCCGCTCGGCGCCTACACGGAACTGCAGAGCGACGGCTCGACAGCGTGCGGCTGCTGGATCTACTGCGGCGTCTTCGTCGATGGCATCAACCAGGCCTCGCGCAAGAAGCCGCACTGGCAGCAGCGCTACACCGCACCCGAGTGGGGCTGGGCCTGGCCGGCGAACCGGCGCCTGCTCTACAACCGGGCCTCGGCGGATCCCGACGGAAAGCCGTGGTCGAAGCGCAAGGAGCTTGTCTGGTGGGACCCGAGCGAGCAGAGGTGGACCGGCCACGACGTGCCGGACTTCGACGCGAAGACGCCGCCCGACTACGTGCCGCCCGACGGCGCCGAAGGGCCCGACGCAATCGCCGGCAACCACCCGTTCATCATGCAAGCGGACGGACGCGGCTGGCTCTTCGTCCCGCAGGGGTTGGAGGACGGCCCGCTGCCGGCGCACTACGAGCCGCACGAGTCGCCCGTCCCCAACCCGCTCTACGGGCAGCGCGCCAACCCGGCGCGCCAGGTGTGGAAGAACGAGGACCCCTACAGCGGAGCGGGGTCCGACGAGTTCCCGTACGTCGCGACGACCTATCGGCTGACCGAGCACCACACCGCCGGCGGCATGTCGCGCTTCCTGCCATATCTCGCGGAGCTTCAGCCGCAGATGTTCGTCGAGGTGCACCCCGACCTCGCGCGTGCGCGCGGTCTCACCCATGGCGGCTGGGTGACGGTATTGACAGCGCGCACTGCGATCGAGGGACGCGTCATGGTCACGAACCGCATGCGGCCGGTGCGCGTCGGGGGAAAGCTCGTGCACCAGGTCGGCCTTCCGTACCACTGGGGTCAGCGCGGTCTCACCACCGGCGGCGCGGCGAACGACCTCACGCACATGGCGCTCGATCCGAACGTGCACATCGAGGAGGTCAAGGCATTCACGTGCGACATCCGTCCCGGCCGCAGACCGCGCGGAGCGAAGCTCGCGCAACTGATCACCGACCTGCGCATGCGGGCGCACCAGCCATGAGCAACTACGGATCCGAAGTGCAGCCGCGCATGGGCTTCTTCACCGACACGTCGGTGTGCATCGGCTGCAAAGCGTGCGAGGTCGCCTGCAAGGAATGGAACCTGCTGCCGGCGGACGGGCTCGAATGGACCGGCCACAGCTACGACAACACGGGGGAGCTCAGCGCCAACACGTGGCGGCATGTCGCGTTCATCGAGCAGGACAAGCCCCTGCACTTCGACGGCGATTTCGCGACGGCAGACGGGAGCCCGGAGCCGATGCGTTGGCTGATGGAGTCTGACGTGTGCAAGCACTGCACGCACGCCGGCTGCCTGGACGCGTGCCCCACCGGCGCGCTCTTCCGCACCGAATTCGGCACGGTCGTCGTCCAGGAGGACATCTGCAACGGCTGCGGCTACTGCGTGCCCGCGTGCCCGTTCGGCGTGATCGACCGGCGCGAGCTACCCCGCGAGCCAGACGACCCGCCGCTCGCGCTGCCGCTGCTCGGCAGCAAGCAGGACGGGCGCGTCTGGAAGTGCACGCTCTGTTACGACCGGCTGAAGGGCGGCCATGAGCCGGCCTGCGCGAAGGCGTGTCCCACGCACTCGATTCAGTTCGGCGAGGTCGACGAGCTGCGCGAGCGCGCGGAGGAACGCCTCGCAAAGCTCGAGGCGCAGAACTGGAACGGACCACGGCTCTACGGGCATGACCCAGACGACGGCGTCGGCGGCTTCGGCGCGTTCTTCCTGCTGCTCGACGAGCCCGAGGTCTACGGCCTCCCGCCGGATCCCGTCGTGCCAACGAAGTACCTGCCGCGGCTCTGGAAGACGACCGCGCTCGCAGCAGCGGTGATGTTCGTCGGGATCGCAGCGGCATTCGCCGGGGGCGCGGAATGACGGCGGACTCGTACTACGGACGCCCGATCGTCAACGAGCCGGTCTGGAAGCCGGAGGTCGGCTTTTATCTCTTCACCGGCGGTATCGCGGGTGGCTCGGCGGTGCTGCACGGGCTCGCGAAGCTGCTTGGCAACGAGCGCCTCGCACGCTCGACGCTCTACATCGGGACCGCGGCCGAGCTCGTCTCAGCGCCGCTGCTGATCTCCGATCTCGGGCGGCCAGAGCGCTTTCTGAACATGATGCGCGTCTTCAAGGTCAGCTCCCCGATGAGCGTCGGCAGCTGGATCCTGTTTATCTCAGGCGGAACCTCGACGACGGCGGCCGTGCTCGAGCGACTGCGGCTGCTCGGCCCTGTTCGAGCCCTGGCGGAAGGCGTCTGGTTCCTCAGCGGACCTCCACTCGCGACCTACACCGGTGCACTGCTCGCGAACACGGCGATCCCGGTGTGGAGCGAGGCGCGCGACGAGCTGCCGTGGATCTTCGGGGCGAGCGCAACCGCGTGCGCAGGCGCAGCCGCCGCGATCGCCACGCCGACGTGGTGTGCAGGGCCGGCGCGGCGCGCCGCAATCGGTGGCGTCGTCGCCGAGTTGGGACTGGTCCGCGCGATGGAGAAGAAGCTGGGCTTCGTCGGCGAGGTGTACGAGCAGGGCGAGGCGGGCCAGTACGCCAAGGTCTCGAAAGCGCTCGGCATCGCGGGAGGCCTCCTGCTCGCGGCGCGCGGACGGGGGAGCCGGGCGGCGGCTGC
>DATBDB010000188.1:0-10997 GCA_036270155.1 Gaiellaceae bacterium | reverse complement strand
GCTCGATCACTTCGAGATCCGGCAGCTCGCCGAGGACCCGGCCGCTGCGGTACCCGCGGTCGAGCTGCTCGCCCTCGCCAGGCCGGATGAAGTACGTCTCCTCCATCGCCACGGATCATGACGTACGTCGAGCTGCACGCGCACTCGGCGTACTCGTTCCTCGACGGCGCGTCGCTGCCGGAGGAGATCGCGGCGCGCGCGGCCGAGCTCGGGTACGACGCGTTCGCGCTGACCGACCACGACGGCGTCTACGGCTCGCTCGAGTTTGCGCACGCGGCCAAGCACTTCGGCGTGCGCCCGATCACCGGCGCGGAAGTGACACTCGCAGGCACCGGCGTAGGCGCGACGGAACCGCATCAAGCTGTGCACGTGACGCTGCTCTGCGAGACGCAACAGGGCTACGCGAACCTCTGCCGCATCCTCACCGACGCCCACGCACGCACGCGCGTCCCGGGGAAGGAGCGCGACCTGCTGCCGGCGGCGACGACGATCGACGTGCTCGCCCGTCACGCGGAGGGGCTCGTCGCACTCTCGGGCTGCGCACGGCACGGACTCGGCTCCGCCGACCCGAAAGCAGCAGCGCGGCTCGCGCGTGCGTTCGACGGCGCGTTCTATATCGAGCTGCAGCGACCGTACGAACGCGGCGACGCGCGTCGCAACGCGCAGCTCGACGAGCTCGCGCGCTCGCTGCGCGTCCCGACCGTCGCCACCGGCGACGTGCACGCCCATCACATTCGCCGTGCATATCTGCAGGACGCGCTCGTCTCGATCAAGCACCGCACGTCGCTCGACGGCAGCGAGCGCGAGCGGCGCGGCAACCACGAGAGCGTGCTCCTCTCACCGCAGGAGATGCTGGAGCGGCTCCCACCTGACGCCGCGCTGCGCACGCGCGAGATCGCCGACCGGTGCCGGTTCGACCTCACGCAGGAACTGGGCTATCGCTACCCCGACTTCTCCGACCGGGTCGATCCCGCCGACGTGCAGCTGCGGCAGATCTGCGACGTTGCGTTCAACGACCGCTACGTCAACGCCAATGGCCGCAAGAAGCGCGCGCGGCAGCGGCTCGACGACGAGCTCGCGCTGATTTCGCGGATCGGGCTCTCCGGCTTCTTCCTCCTGCACTGGGAGGTGCTCGAGCTCGCGCGCGAGTGCGCACTCGAGGTGCGCGGCCCGGGCAGCCCGCGCCACGCGCTGCCGCCGGGACGTGGACGTGGGTCGAGCGTTGGCTCGATCGTCTGTTACCTGACCGGCCTCTCGCACGTCGACCCGGTCGAGGCCGGACTCTCGCTCGGCCGCTTCATCAACGACGAGATGGTCTCCGTGCCGGACATCGACCTCGACTTCCCGCGCGACATCCGCGAGAAGTTGATCGTCCGCGTCACCGAGCGCTATGGGCGCGAGCACGCGGCGCTCGTTGCGAGCTTCTCCACGTACCGGAGCCGCGGTGCGATCCGCGACGTCGGCAAGGCGCTCGGATTGCCGTTCGCCGAGCTCGAGCGCCTGGCGCGCGTCACCGACGGCTGGGACGCGACGCGCATCTCCGAGGAGGTCGACGACGTGCCCGGCTCGCACACGGGGCCGCGCTGGGACGCGTTCCGCCAGTTGACGCGCGAGATCGCCGGCCTGCCGCGTCACATCAGCCAGCACCCGGGCGGGATGGTCATCTCGACCCGCCCGCTGATCGACCTCGTGCCGGTGCAGCCCGCCGCGATGGCCGGCCGCCAGATCTGCCAGTGGGACAAGGACAGCTGCGGCGACGCCGGCTTCCTGAAGATCGACCTGCTCGGGCTCGGGATGCTCTCCGCCGTCGAGGATGCGATCGACCGCATCGCGTGCCTGCGCGGCGAGACGATCGACCTCTCGCGGATCCCGCTCGACGACAAGGGCGTCTACGAAGAGATCCAGGCGGCGGACACCGTCGGCGTTTTCCAGATCGAGAGCCGCGCGCAGATGCAGAGCCTGCTGCAGACCCGCCCCGAGAACCTCGACGACCTGACCGTGCAGGTTGCGCTCGTGCGGCCTGGGCCGATCCAGGGCAAGGCGGTGCATCCGTACGTGAAGCACCGCCATGCGAAGCGCGCCGATCCGACCTTCGAGCCGCCGGTCGAGCACGAGTCGTTGCGCGAGCCGCTCCGGGACACGCTCGGCGTCGTGGTCTTCCAGGACCAGGTGCTCGATGTCTCGATGGCGGCGGCCGGCTTCTCGATCGGCGAGGCTGAAGGGCTGCGTCGCGCGATGAGCCGCAAGCGGAGCGAGGAGGCGATCGAGGCATGGCGGCCCCGCTTCATCGCGGGGGCGTTGGAGAACGGAATCGATGAACCGACGGCGCACGTGATCTACGACAAGCTCAGTGGCTTTGCGGGCTTCGGCTTCCCGAAGTCGCACGCCGCCGCGTTCGCGCTGCTCGCGTACCAGTCGGCGTGGCTGCGGCGGTACTACCCGGGCGAGTTCCTGTGCGCGCTGATGAACGCACAGCCGATGGGCTTTTATCCTCCGTCGTCTCTGGTACGAGACGCGCAGCGGCGCGGGGTGGAGGTGCTCGCGCCGCACATCAACCGTTCAGAGGCGCAGTGCGGGATCGAAGAGGAAGCGGTGCGGGTCGGGCTCGCGTACGTGCAGTCGGTAGGCGAGGAAGACGCGAAGGCGATCGTCGCGCAACAGCCGTACGCCGACCTCGGCGACCTGGCCCGGCGCGCGTCGGTGAAGCAGGACACGCTCGAAGCGCTCGTCGCGGCGGGTGCGTGCGACGAGTGGGGCCAGCGGCGCCAGCTGCTGTGGCGCCTCGGCGTCACCTCGCGCGGTGAGTCGGTTCGCGGCGGCAATCGCCAACTCGCGCTGCCGCTCGAGCCGACGGCGGTCATCCCCGAGCTGCCGGCGCAGACACCGTGGGAGAAGATGCTCGCCGACTACAAGCACACGTCGCTGTCGGTCGGCGTTCATCCTCTGCAACTCCTGCGTCCGCACCTTGCGGCGAGCGTGTGCACCTCCGCCGAGATGGCAACGGCCCCGAACGGCTCGACGATCGAAGTCGCGGGAATGGCGATCGCGCGCCAGCGTCCCGCAACGGCGAACGGAATCGTGTTCATGCTGCTCGAGGATGAGCACGGCCAGGCGAACCTGATCATCCCGTCGAAGGTCTACGAGGAGCACCGGGCAATCGTGCGCGGCGAACCGCTGATCCTCGCGCGCGGCAAGCTCGAACGCAGCGGCCGGAACATCAACCTGCTCGTCAGGTCAGTCGTCTCGCTCGGCCCGCTCGCCCGTCAAGCGGCGAACGAAGCGGAAGTGTCACGCGACCTGCCGCGCGCGCATCACTTTGGCCATCGGTGAGAGAACCGAACCTGGTTTGCGGGCGAACCTGGTTCGCTCTTTAACCAGGTTCATGAGTTTCGGCCCGGCCAGAAACTCCCTCAACCTGCTTCACAAACCGAACCAGGTTGAGAGCTAGGGTCGAACCAGGTCAAGAGGTACCCCGCACACCTGGCTCGCTCTGGTGTCTGACACCAGTTCGAACCGCTCTCGC
This sequence comes from Gaiellaceae bacterium, assembly GCA_036270155.1. GTDB lineage: Bacteria > Actinomycetota > Thermoleophilia > Gaiellales > Gaiellaceae > PALSA-600. The sequence continues at coordinate 7,474 of DATBDB010000188.1, read as the reverse complement.
GTGTCGAACTGCGAACGGTGTCTGACACCGGTTCGAAGCGCGCCGCTCGGTACGAACCGCTAACAGATGTCAGACACCAGGCCGGCGGGCAGCGAACTCGTCCCAGCGCATCAGAAGCCGCGTCTCCCGCGCTGGTGCCCCGGCCCGGTGGTGTGCTTGGAGAGGTTGTACGCCGAGTTGACGAGCCCGACGTGCGTGAACGCTTGCGGAAAGTTCCCGAGCAGCCGCCGCTCCTCCGGGTCGTACTCCTCCGAAAGCAGGCCGAGGTCGTTGGAGACGCCAATCAGCTTCTCGAACAGCGTGCGCGCTTCGTCCTCACGCTCGAGCATGATCAGCGCGTCGACGAGCCAGAACGAGCACGGTAGGAAGACGCCCTCGCTGCCCGGGAGGCCGTCCACCGACGCCTTCGGGCGATACCGCTCGACGAAACCGTCCCGCGTCAGGTCGCGCTGAATTGCCTCGACGGTCCCGATCACACGCGGGTCATCGGGCGGCAGGAAGCCGAGCAGCGGGATCAACAAGGTCGACGCGTCGAGGTCATCGGAGCCGTACGACTGCGTGAAGCTGTTCAGCTCGACGTTAAAGCCTTCGCGGCAGACCTCTGCGTGGATCTCCGCACGCAGCCGGCGCCAGCGGTCGACAGGCCCCGGCAGGCCGATGCGTTCGACTGCTTCGACCGCACGATCGAATGCGACCCACGCGAGCACCTTCGAATGCGTGAAATGACGCTGGGGGCCGCGCACCTCCCAGATGCCCTCGTCCGGCTGGTCCCACGCAACCTCGAGGAACTCCATCACGGCCTGCTGCAGAGCCCACGCGTGGTCGTCCGAGGCGAGCCCGTGGCGTCGCGACTCGTGCAGTGAGTCCATCATCTCGCCGTAGACATCGAGCTGAAACTGCTCGTGCGCCGCATTACCAATACGCACCGGTCGCGATCCTGCGTAGCCGGGGAGCCAATCGAGCTCGAACTCGGGGATGCGTCGATCTCCGGCGACGCCGTAGAGAATCTGCATCTCGGCGGGGTCGCCGGCCACCGCCCGCAGCAGCCAGTCGCGCCACGCGCGCGCCTCGGAGATGAACCCTGCGTTCATCAGCGCGTACAGCGTGAACGTCGCGTCGCGCAGCCACGAGTAGCGGTAGTCCCAGTTGCGCACGCCGCCGATCTGCTCCGGCAGCGACGTCGTCGGCGCGGCGACGATCGCACCGGTCGGCTCGTAGGTGAGCGCCTTCAGCACGAGCAGGGACGTGTGGACGGCCTGCTTGTAGTCGCCGCGATAGGTGCAGTCCGCCATCCAGTCGTGCCAGAGGGCCTCGGTAGAGGCGAGCGCCTCCTCCGCATTGACCGGCTCCGGAGGCCGCTCGGCAGACGGGTACCAGGTCAGGACGAACGGGACGCGATCGCCCGTGCGGACGGTGAACGCGGCCGTGTGCGTCATCTCCTCAGCATCGAGCACCACCGGCGTTCGCAGCACGAGCCCGTCGGGGCCTGCGATCGCGACGAGCGTCTGCTCGTCGGTGTGCCTGACCCAGGGGACGATCGAGCCGTAGTCGAAGCGCATCACGAGCTCGGTGCGCATCTCGACGTGACCCTCGAGACCCTCGACGATGCGCACGATGTCCGGCTTTGTCTCGCGTTGCGGCATGAAGTCGATCACGCGGACGCGTCCCGTCTCGGTCTGCCACTCGCTCTCGAGGATCAGGGTGTCGGCGCGATAGCGCCACTCAGTCGCTTGGCCGCCGGAGGCGGGCGCGATCAGCCAGCGCCCTTGCTCCGACGAGCCGAGCAGCGCGCTGAAGACGGAGCCCGAGTCGAAGCGCGGAAAGCACAGCCAGTCGACCGACCCCGAACGGCCGATCAATGCGGCCGTCTGTAGGTCGCCGACGATCGCGTAGTCCTCGATCCGCTCGGCCATCAGGTCAGCTAACGATTCTCGATCTCGAGGGCGAACGCCGGCAGGCGCTTCAAGACCGCCCGATTGAACTCGGCGACGTACTTGTCCGGGTCATCAACGGTACGCGCGTAGTGATCTCGCACGTCCGCGAGGATCTCAGTTCCGGTCTCGACCGCGTCGACATAGTCGCCGTACAGCTCCTCGGCCTCGTCCCGGTCGGCGCGGTTGTATGCGTCGAGGCGATCCTTTGCTTCGCCGATCACATCGGGGTAGTCGACGATGAACAGGTCGAGCTGCGCGCCGATCACCTTTGCGAAACGCGAGCGGCGGAACATTCAGGCGAGCTCTCTGTACAGGGCGAGATGCTGCGCGGCCGAGGCGTCCCACGTCAGCTCACGCCGTGCGCGCTCCGCGCCTGCGCGTGCGGCGGCGAGCGCCTCACTGTCGCCGAGCAGCTCGCGCACAGCGTCGGTCAGCGCTTCGACGTCACCCGCCGGCACGACGCGTCCCGCGCCGTAGGCGCGAATCGGCTCGCCGAGACCGGCGACGTCGTACACCACCGCGGGCACGCCGGCGCCGAGTGCCTGGAGCAGCGCACCGGACTGGTCGAGCTCGGCGCGGTACGGGAAGACGGCGACGGTCGACTCCGACAGCGCGCGGTCGAGCTCGCCCTGCGACAGGTACCCGAGCCGCCACTCGACCCGCTCGGCGCTCCGCAGTCCGTCGAGCGGCATCGCCGGGTCGCCTGCGACGAGCAGCCGCGCGTCCGGAAGGCGGCGGATCGCCTCAATCGCATCCGGGAGGCCCTTGTAGGGCCGGATCACGCCGAGCGAGAGCAGCGTCCGGCCGTCGTCGGCGCGCGTTGCGGTGCTCGGATAGACCGGGTGGGGGATGACGCGCGCGTCGATGCCGAGCTCCCCGAGCGTCGCGCGGCCCCGCTCGGAGTGCACGACGACGCGGTCGAACCGTTCGAGCAGTCGCCGCCACAGGTCGTGGCGCGACGAGGTGCGGCGCGGCAACAGGTCGTGCGCGGTGAAGACGGACGGCGAGCGGAAGCGCAGTCTCACGTCGGCCTGCGGCAGGGCGAGCCACTGGAGATGAAGCACGTCGGCCCGGGCGCGGGAGAGGGAGCGCATCACCTCGAGATGCTCCAGCGCCTTCAGCGGCAGGCGCAGGCGCGAACGCTTGAAGAGGCGAGACGAGAGCGGATAGAAGCGCTCGCTCCGGCGGTAGCCGTCCGGCTCCGGTAGCTCGCCGAAGCGGAACCGGGACGTCGCGAGCTCAACCTCGGCGCCCGAGCGCGCCAGCGCGGCGGCGAGCTCGTGGTCGTACCAGGGCGTGAACGCCGGAGGATCAGCAAGCAGCACGCGCACTAGAGAGAAGTAGCCTAGTCGCGTGCTGATCCGGAGCTGGAATCTCTTTCACGGCAACAGCGTTCCGCCGCAGCGGGAGGGATTCCTCGACGAGATGCTCCGGCTCGCTGCAGCGGACGACCCCGACGTGCTGTGCCTCCAGGAGGTGCCGGCGTGGGCGCTCGGCAGGTTCACGGCTGGTGACGTTGCCGCCCGTCCCGCGATCGGCCCGCTGCCGATCCCCGCAGAGCTGGGCCGCCGGCTCACCGAACCGAACCACGGCCTGCTGCGTTCGGCGTTCTCGGGCCAGGGCAATGCAATCCAGGTGTCCCCGCGGCTGCGGGTGCTCGCCCACGAGACGCTGACGCTCAACCCGCGCCGCTTCCGCGCCGCCCAGTCGCGCGCGCTCGAGCTCGGCCCGGTCGCCCGGCTCGCCTGGGCGAAGGAGCGCCGGATCGTCCAGGCGCTGCGGGTCGAGGAGCCGGGCGGTCGCACGCTCCTCGTCGCGAACCTGCACTGCACGAGCTACCCGGCGGACGAGCGGCTCGCGGATGCCGAACTGCTGCGCGCCGCGTGGTTCGCCGTCTCGACGGCCGCGGTCGAGGACGTCGTCGTCCTCGGCGGCGACTTCAACGTCCGCGCTGCTCGGTCACGCACGCTGCGCGACCTCACGAGCCCGGAGTGGGGGTTCTCCGAGCCAGGCTCCGGCATCGACCACCTCCTCGTGCGCGGAGGAACGGCGAGCCCCATGCGGCGCTGGCCGGACGAGCAGCGGCAGGACGGCGGTCGCCTGCTGTCCGATCATGCGCCGGTCGAGATCGAGATCACGTGAACTGGCCGCAGGCCCGTGCACGGTTCCCGGTACTGGACAAGCTTGCGTACCTGAACGCCGGCACGTTCGGGCCGCTCTCCCGCGCAACGCTCGACGCACAGGCTGAGATGCGGCGCTGGGAGGGAGAGAACGGGCGCGGCGGCACGGCGTACTTCGAGGCGATGCTGGAGCGGCGCGAGCGCGTGCGCGCGCTGATCGCCGATCAGATCCGCGTGCCGTCAGACCACGTCGCGCTGACAGACTCGACGACGGGCGGCGTGCAGATCGTCGTCGCTGGTCTCGCGCTCGGCGAGGGCGACGAGGTAGTGACGACCGACGCGGAGCACTTCGGGCTCACCGGTCCGCTCGTTGCATCCGGAGCGACGTTGCGCATTGCACGTGTGCGCGACGCGCCTGCAGCGGATGTCTTGGAGTTGATTCGCGCGCACGTCACGCCGCGCACGAGGTTGATCGCGACGTCCGCCGTCTCGTGGATCGACGGCAAGGTGTTCCCGTGGCGCGAGCTGCGCGCGGCGACGAATGTGCCGGTCTTGATCGACGGAGCACAGGCCGCAGGCGCGATCGACGAGGACGCCTCGGCGGCCGACTACTACACCGTGAGCGCGCAGAAGTGGCTCTGCGGGCCGGACGCAACGGGCGCGCTCTTCGTGCGCGAGCCCGATGCGCTGCCGGCCCGGCTGATCGCGTACCCGAGTGCCGAGAGCTACGACATCGCGACGGGAGTGTGGGAGCCGAAGATGGGTGCCGCGCGCTTCGACCAGACGTTCACGCCTGCGTCGTCGTTGGCCGCGCTCGAGGCGGCGCTCCTCGACCTGCCGGCAGAACGCTTCACTCGCGCACGCGAGCTGGCGGAACGCTGCCGCGAGCTGCTGCTCGAGCACGGGCACGACGTCGTGACGGAAGCCGGCCAGGCGACGCTCATCTCGTTTCGACCGTCGGGCGATCCGGCCGAAACAGTCGCGGCGCTCTACGAGCGCGGTGTCGTCGTGCGTGAGCTACCGGGCACCGGGCTCGTCCGCGCGTCGGTCGGCTGGTGGAACGATGACAGCGACCTCGGGCGCCTCGTCGAAGGGCTTGCGGCGCGCGGCGTTACGGGAGCGGCACGTTGAGCGAACCGTCGAGGCAGTCGGCGAGGTAGACCGCCGTTCCGGGATCGCCGGTCCAGAGCGTGTACCGGCCCTGTCCGAACTCCTCGCGCGCGCGTGCGACCTGGGCTGCTGCGTGCATCGCGAACGCACGGGCACGATCGAGCCATAGCTCGTCGCCCGTGCGCTGGAAGAGCGAGAGGAATGCGTAGCCGTTGCCCGCGGTGCCGTGGCAGAGATTCGCTCCCTTCACCAGCGGGCCGGCGCGCCAGGTCAGCTCGCCGCCTGCGAGCAGCAACCGTTCGTGCTCGTCGTCGGCAGGCGCGATGCCCGCGAGCGAGGCGACCATGCCCGGCGCGCCATGACACCACTGAACGCGGGTCTCGCCTCTCGAGTTCTGCAGGCCCTCCATCGAGGCCGTCGGCTTCCAGTTCGCGAGCCCATCCTCCTCGACGACGTAGCGGCGCATCCCCGCCGCAGCTCGGCGATGAAGCGCGTCGTCGGGATGGAGGGAAAGTGCGAGGACACAACCCGCAAAGCCGTGCGCAGGGCCGATGTACTGCTCGACGTGCCCGTAGAGCCGCTGTGTCCAGACCTCGGTTGCCGGATCCCACTGACCGCGAAGCCACTCGGCGCTCTCGCGCCAGAGCTCGAGCCACCGGTCCTCGCCGCTGAGCCCATGCAGCGCACCGGCGGCCAGCATCGTCCCGGGGCTGCCCCACATCACCTCACAGCGCTCGTCGCGGATGTTCCCGCAGATCAGTGATTCGAGCCGGTCGGCGTTCTCCGACGAGGGCGCCAGCCGTTGCAGGACGAGCCGGATCCCCGTCTCGCCCATCCAGAGGCTCCGCTCGTGGTCGCCGTCGGGAAAGTCGGGGTCGTAGGGCTGTTCGAGGTACGGGACGTAGTCGCCGCGCAGCTCGGCCAGGCCGCGGCGCTGCAGCGCCGTGAGCGCCTGGATCACGCCGGCTCCGCCCATGTAGATCGTGCGAAAGCGGCGCACGTCGTCGTGGGGGCCATCGCTGTCGGTCGGGTGCGTCGGCCAGCCGTCGTCGAACGTGTTCTCCGCGTCCTCGACGATCGCGCGAATCGCCCCTTGCACGCGGGCCGGGTCCCACGGCTCGTCGATCGGCGGCTCGTGGGCCGCGGGGTCGAACAGCGCCGTTGGGGTCAAGCGGCTTCGGAGCGCAGTCCGAGCTCGGACGCGATCGGCCGCAGCGCTTCGACGACGTTCGCGATGTGCTGGTCGAGCTCGAGCCCCATCAGCTCCGCACCCTCGTAGACGTCCTCGCGCGAGACACCTGCGGCGAACGACGGCTGCTTCAGCTTCTTCTTGACCGACTTCGGCTCGAGCCCCTCGAGTCCCGTCGGCCGCACGAGCCCGCACGCGTGCACGAAGCCCGAGAGCTCGTCGCAGGCGAAGAGCGCCTTCTTGAGCGGTGTGTCACGAGGCACCGAGAGGTGATTCGCGTGCGAGAGGACCGCATCGATCACTTCCTCGGGGTAGCCCTCCTCCCGCAGGAGCGGCGCCCCATCCTGGGGGTGCTGGTCGAGCGTGGGATGCATCTCGTAGTCGAAGTCGTGGAGAAGCGCGGTGACGCGCCAGAGCTCCTCGTCCTCGCCGAGGTTCCTTGCGTACCACGCGGTCGAGGCCTCTACCGCGAGCGCATGGCGAAGCAGCGCCTCGCTCTTCGTGTAACGGGTGAGTGTTTCCCAGGCTTGTTCACGAGTCGGTTTCATCGCCCGGCTAGCATAGTGCGGCTCATGGCCTCGACCATTGTCAGACCGGCGGACGCATTCGTCATTGAAGGTGGCCACCCGCTCTCCGGTCGAGTACGTGCGTCCGGCAACAAGAACGGGGCGCTGCCGATCCTTGCGGCGTGCTTGTTGACCGACGAGCCCGTCACGCTCATGAACCTCCCGCGCATTCGCGACGTCGAGACGATGATGGGGCTGCTGTCTCAGCTCGGCGCGGAGGTCGAGTGGACCGGTTCGAACGAAGCGCGCATCCATGCGCAGGACATCTCGCACGAGGTCGACGAAGCGCTGGCCAGTCGCATCCGCGCGTCATTCCTCCTCGCCGGCCCGCTGCTTTCGCGCCTTGGTCTCGCGAGCGTTCCGCCGCCCGGCGGCGATGTGATCGGCCGGCGGAGGCTCGATCCGCACATCCATGCGTTCGCGGAGCTCGGTGCAGGCTTCGAGTTCGGTGAGCGCTACGAGTTGAGCGGCAAGTTGCGCGGCGCACACATCCATCTCGACGAAGCGTCGGTGATGGCAACGGAGAACGCTGTCATGGCGGCGACTCTCGCACCG
>DATBDB010000187.1:0-9692 GCA_036270155.1 Gaiellaceae bacterium | reverse complement strand
CCGTCGACGAACGACCAGTGCGGGCCGCCGCGGTTCCGCTCCCGGAGCTGCTCGAAGGTCTGCTGCTGCTCCCAGACGTCCAGGATCTCCAGCTCCAGAGCCGGATGATCGGGTTTGTCCGGAAGGGGGGTAAACATGCGTGCGATCGTAGCTTCCGGGAAGAAACGGGCCTGGCCCCACGTTGGAACGGGTGCAGGGAACTAAAACGAAAGGAACCAATTGGCAACTACTGCAACGACCGAGACGTTCGAAGCCGAAGTCCTGAAGTCCGACGGCAAGGTGATCGTCGACTTCTGGGCCGAGTGGTGTGGCCCGTGCCACGCCGTCTCCCCGGTTCTCGACCGGATCGCCGACGAGCACGACGTGAAGCTCGTCAAGGTCAACATCGACGAGCAGCAGGACCTCGCGCAGCGCTACGGCGTCGCGTCGATCCCGTTCATGGTGCTCTTCGAGAACGGCGAGCCGCAGGCGTCCGCAATCGGCGCCATGCCGAAGGGCTCGCTCGAGAAGGCTCTGGGTCTGGCGGCGGTGGAGGCGTAGGCCTCCCCCCGCCCCGACGCTTGTGCTCCCGGGCCGCGCTACGCGGCCCGGTGAGGCGTCCTCGGTCGCGTCCGTAGGACCAAGGCTACGAACACTCCCTGCGTCCTTTCACCGAACCGCGTATCACACCCCGAAACGAAGAGTCGAGACGGGGTGAGGCCTGCCTCCCCGCTTCCACCCTCAGCCACCCTCAGCCGCCTTCCACCTCAGCGCTTACGCGGAGGCTTCGTCGAGGAAGCTCAGGAAGGCGAGGTGCTTCGCGAGGTAGGCCTCGAACGCCTGCACGCCGCCCTCGGCCCACTCTTCGATCCAGGTGTCGGAAAGGTCGTCGTCGATCCGGTGGAGAACGCCGCGGTCGTCCATCGCTGTGATGATCACCCCCGGGCCGGACGTTCGCATGAGCCGAACGGCCCATTTTTGGCAACCCACATGCCCAGGTAGGGGGATGAGTGACCGGCTTCCTGATCGTGAATCCCGACTCGGGCCGCGGCAACCCGACCGAGGAGCTCGTGCGCGAGGCGAAAGCGCGCGGCATCGACGTGCATCTGCTCGAGGACGGCGACGACCTGCCGGAGCTCGCCCGCCGCGCCGACGCGGACGCGCTCGGGATCGCCGGGGGCGACGGTTCGCTTGCCGCCGTCGCGGAGGTTGCCCTCGAGCGCGGGCTGCCGTTCGTCTGCATCCCGTTCGGCACACGCAACCACTTCGCGCGGGATATCGGCCTCGACCGCAGCGACCCGATCGGCGCGCTCGACGCATTCGTGCACCGGGAGGAGCGCGTGATCGACGTCGGTCGCGCGAACGGGCGCCTCTTCCTGAACAACGTCTCGCTCGGCATCTACGGCCGGCTCGTGCACAGGCGCGAGCGGCACCGGCGCCGCAGCGACGCGTTCGCGCGCCTGCGCGCATTCGCGATCCTCCTGCAGAACCGGCGCCCGCTCGGCCTCACGATCGACGGGCAGTCGATCACCGCCCGCGTGTTGCTCGTCTCGAACAACGCGTACCAGCTCGACCTGCTCTCGATCGGCGAGCGTGAGCAACTCGACACCGGACGACTGCATCTCTACGTCCCGGCCGGGCTCTTCCGCCGCGGCTGGGTCGAGCGCGAGGCGGAGGCGTTCGACATCGGTGCGGCGACCGGCTCGCTCCAGGCCGCGGTCGACGGCGAGCCCAAGCTGCTCGACGCCCCGATCGAGTTCACGATCGTGCCCCGCGCGCTACGCGTCCTCCTGCCGCGCCGCCCAGACGCGTAGGACCTTCTCCTGCCCGGGAAACGCCATCTCGCCGGGCAGCGCATCCCGCGCGAACCAGCGCAGCTCCTCGACGTCGTCCGCCGCGACGGGCTCACCGTCGCCGCGCACGATCCACGTGACCGAGAACACGTGCCGCCGGTCGTACGGCTCGATGTCGATGCGCAGCAGCTCGACCGGCTCGATGTCGAGTCCCGTTTCCTCCACGAACTCCCGGCGCAACGCATCGATCGGGTCCTCCGTCTCGTTGACGAAGCCGCCCGGGAGATCCCAGTGGCCACGGCGCGGCTCATGGGCCCGGCGCGCGAGCAGGACGCGCCCGTCGCGTTCGAGGATGCCCTGCACGCCCGGAATCGCGTTCGCCCAGTACCGCTCGCCACACCTCGCGCACGCACGATGATCGTCCACGGTGTTGAGTTCTCCACCACACCGGGGACAGAACTGCCAGTTGTCAAGCACACCCATGAGGGGGACATGATGGAGAATCCGGACCCGACGGAGCTCGAGCAGGAGCTCGCGGCCACCGAACGGCAACAGGAAGAGGAAGCCATGCGCGGCACGACCGACCCCGACCCCGACCCCGACGACGAGGACAACCTCCCCGCTGAGGACGACAGCTAGTTGGCCCGCGTCGTCCTGCTCCATTCCGCGCTCGGCGATTCACGGCTGTGGAAGCGCCAGATCCCGGCGCTCGAGCGCGAGCACCACGTCCTTGCGCCCGACCTACCCGGGTGGGGCGAGAACCCGCTACCGACCGAGCCGTTCTCGCTCGTCGACTTCACGGCGGAGCTGCTGCCGGCGGTGCTCGTCGGCAACTCGTTCGGGGGCGCAGTCGCGTTGCGGACCGCGCTCGCCCATCGGGACAAGGTCGAGCGGCTCGTGCTGATCGGCGCCGGTCTCCCCGCGTGGGACTGGACGGAGGAGATGCGCGGCTACTTCGAGGCGGAGGAGAAGGCGATTGAAGCCGGCGACCTCGACGCAGCGACCGAAGTGAACCTGGAGTTCTGGGTCAAGCCGGAGCATCGCGACGAGGTCAGGCCGCAGCAGCGACGTGCGCTCGAGCTGCAGACCGCCCACGAGGAACCGGAGCTGCTCTGGCCCGAGATGGGCTCCCTCTCGAAGCTCGAGATGCCGACGCTCGTGATCGTCGGCACCGACGACCACGCCGACTTCCACGCGATCGCCGAGCATCTGGCGAGCGGGATCCCGCACGCCGACCTGGCGATCGTCCCGGGCGCGGGCCACCTCGTCGGGGTCGACCAGCCCGAAGAGCTGAACGCGCTCCTGCTCGAGTTCCTCTCCGAGTAAGTAACAGTCTGTTACAAGCCGTTCCTCGGCCCTGCGTTCGCGCAGGTTCGAGGGCTTGTAACAGTCTGTTACTAGCTGCTCAGGCCAGCTCGGCCAAGACCGCGTCCGAGAGGCGCGGCCAGGCATCCGCCGCCCAGTCGCCGAACGCGAGGTCGGTCAGGCAGGCGAGCGCGATGCCGGCGTCCGGGTCGACCCAGAGGAACGTGCCGCTGCGGCCGAAGTGGCCGTAGGTGCGCGGCGAGTTGTGGGCGCCCGTCCAGTGCGGTGACTTGGCGTCGCGCAGCTCGATGCCGGCGCCCCAGTCGTTCGGATCCTGGCGGCCGAAGCCGGGCATCACGCCGCCGAGCCCCGGGAACTGCACCATGCGCGCCTCATCGAGCGTCTCCTGCGCGATGCGTTTTGGCCGTTGCAGCTCGCGCGCGAGCGTGACGAGATCGCCGAGCGTGCCCACGACCCCCGAGCCGGCCGGCCCCTCGAGCACCATGGTGGTTCCCTCCCACACCGACCCGAAGTAGTCCCGGAACGGCATCTCGGCGCCCTCCTCGACATGCGCCGCAGCGACTTCGAACGCGTAGTTGGAGTAGATGCGCCGCGTTCCCGGCCGGGCGATCGGAGCGCCCCGCTCGAACGGAAGCCCCGAGGCGTGCGCGAGCAGATGCCGGAACGTCGACCCCGGCGGGCCGGCGGGCTCGTCCAAATCGACGACCCCCTCCTCAGCGGCAACGAGCATCGCAAGCGCCGTCGCGAGCTTGCTCACCGACGCCCAGGAATATCTGCGCTCCACGTCCCCGCGCACCGCCTCGACCGCGCCGGTCACGGCGACGGCCACGTTCTGGCAGGGCCACCCGTCGACCTGGCGCAGCGCGTCCACGGCGGCGACACTACCCACGTGGACCGTCAGCACATCGCCTCAGGGGCGGCACTCGAGTGGCGATATGGCTACTCGCGGGCTGTACGCGTCGGTGACCGGGTCTGGGTCGCAGGCACGGCGCCGATCATGGCGGACGATGCCGACCCGCCGGCAACGGCGTACGAGCAGGCCAAGGTCTGCCTCGGCATCATCAAGCGCGCGCTCGCGGAAGCCGGCGCATCACTCGACGATGTGGTGCGCACGCGCATCTTCGTCACCGACGCCGCACACGCGGACGACGTCGGCCGCGCACACGGCGAGGCTTTCGAGGCGGCGCGTCCCGCATTGACGGGAATCGTCACCGACCTGCTCGATCCGCGTTGGCTCGTTGAGATCGAAGCCGAGGCAGTAATCGGCTAGATGGTTGATGTTACGCGGCGTGGGTCTGGGGGCGGATCCAGACCAAGCAGGACGGTCGACTCGCCCGCAGGGCAGGCGGTACGCCTGACCGAGGGCGAGGCGGGCGTCATGCGCCGCGTCTGGGCCGTTCCCAGGCGGGCGTAAGCGTGGCCTCAACCATCTAGGCCTGAAACGTCCCCGGCAGGAGATACTTGAGTCTGTGAAGCAAATATTCCCCCCGTCGATCACCGGCCAGGACGCACAGAGCCTCGGCGATGCGCGGCCCAGCGTGCTCGACCACTCGTTCGGGAAGAGCGACCCCTTCACGCTCGGCGTCGAGGAGGAGTACATGCTGCTCGACCCCGAGACGTGGGATCTCGTGCAGCACATCGACTCGGTGCTCGCGGCCGTCGAGACCGCCGGGGAGCACCAGGACCGCATCCACGCCGAGCTGATGCAGTCGGTGCTCGAGGTGACGACGCCGGTCTGCCGCACGGCGGGCGACGTGTACCAGGCACTTGCACAGCTGCGCGGGTACGTCGCCGAGATCGCACGCTCCGAAGACTGCCGCTTCGGCTCGGCCGGGACGCATCCGTTCAGCCTCTTCGAGCGCCAGCGCATCACGGCGCGCGACCGGTACCGCCAACTCGTCGACCAGCTGCAGTACATCGCTCGCCGAGAACTGATCTTCGGCATGCACATGCACGTCGCAATCGACGACCCGGAGAAGGTGATCCAGGTGATGAACGGGCTGCTGGTGCACCTGCCCCAGATGCTCGCGCTGTCGGCGAACTCGCCGTTCTGGCGCGGCGAGCCGACCGGTCTCTCGTCGAGCCGGCAGATGGTGTTCGCGGCGTTCCCTCGCTCCGGGCCTCCGCCGCGGTTCAAGGACTACGCCGACTACGCAGAGGTCGTCGGCCAGCTCGAGCGCACGGGCTGCATCGCCGACTACACGCACATCTGGTGGGACATCCGCCCGCACCCTCGGCTCGGGACGATCGAGATGCGCGTGTGCGATGCCGTCACGCGCCTCGAGGACGTCGTCGCGATCGCGGCGTTCTTCCAGGCGATCGTGAAGATGTACTGCGAGCTGCACGAGGCCGGCAAGGAGATCCCGAGCTGGCACCGCATGCTCACGACCGAGAACAAGTGGCTCGCAGCGCGTTACGGGCTCGAGGCGCCGGTCATGGACCTCGCGACCGGCCGCCGGAACCGCGTGCCCGTCGCGCAGCTGATCCGCCGCACGCTCCGCGACGTCGAGCCGCACGCGCGCGAGCTCGGCTCCGAGCGCGAGCTCGAAGGCATCCGCGACATCCTCGCGCGCGGCAACGGCGCCGACCGCCAGCTTCGCGTGTGGAACACCAACCGCGACATCGTCGAAGTCGTCCGCGAGATCTCGGTGGCGACCGAGGCCGCGGCCGCGCGCACCGCGGTCGCCTAGCGCGGTGACCTAGCGCGCCGGCAGCCCGGTCACGCGGCTGCGCTCGCCGAGCACCCAGAGCTGCTTCTGGTCGGGCGCGTACGCCATGGCGAGCGCAACGTGCGTCGGTCCCGTCACGATCCTCCGCTGTGCGAGCACGAGGAACCAGATGTGATTTGCGTCGGTGAATGCGATGCGCTCGCCGTCAGGCGACATGACGGCCGTAGCCGTCGCGGTGTTCCACGAATTGACGCGGAAGCGGTAGGCGTCGATGACCTTCCGTGACGGGATGTCGATGTTCGCAACGCGCCCGTAGCCGGCGCTGACGGCCCAGAGATGCCTGCCGTCAGGGTCGAGCACCATCGTCCACGTCGCGGCCGAGTCCCAACTGCCGGTCCCCGGAAGGTCAACACAACGCGCGGTCGCGGCACGCGTGTCGAGCACATGCACCATCGCCCCGCCGTTCGGGCCGACATAGAGCGTGAACAGGTAGCGACCGTTCGCCGACGAGAGACGCGACCACGGCGACCCCCAGATGGTCGATGCGCCCTTCGGATCCTGCAGCGCCGCCTTCGCGAGCACACCCGAGGCGAGGTGCAGGAGGCGGATCCGGTATCCGTGCTTCAGGTACTGAACGAGGAAGAGGTTGTCGCCGTTGAGCGCGTCGAACGTCCAGCGATTGCCGCCCAGCTTCACGATCCGCTGCGCCGTCGGCGAGACGACTGAGAACGTCGTCGAGCGCCGTTGCGTGCGCGACAGGACGGCTTGCCGCCCGTCCTGTGCAACGCCAACGAGCTGGAACGTCCCGTGCTGTTGAAGGACGGCATCGCGCAGGCGCTCGCCCGTCGTCAAGGAGTACCACGTGAGGAGCGAGCCGTCCTGGTGCACCAGCACGTTGCCGCTCACGACTCCCGCCGGCAGACGCCACCGCGTCGTGCCCGTACGTAGGTCGATCACGCGCAGCGGCTTGTCGACGCCGTTTCGGGCGGCGAGCAGCGAGCCGCGGGCAAGCGTGAACTGGCTCGGTGAGCAGTTGAGCGGCGAGCACGCGCCGGCGCGCGATGCTGCCGGCACGACCGCCGCGAAGACCAGCGCGATCAGAACGAGACGCTTCATCAGAGCGCGGGGAACGCGGTGACCTGCTGGCCCTTGTCGATCACCCACAGGGTCGTCCCGTCAGGGGCGTATCCGAGCGCAACCGCCGAGCGCGGGACGCCGGGAACGACAACGCGGTGCGCCATCGAGACGTGGAAGATCTTGCCCGCGACACCCACCGCAATCCGCGAGCCGTCCGGCGAGATCGCCGAGGTCGAGGAGGCCGGACCGTTGTCGTAGAGCGCGTTCGCTTTCTTGAAGCGGAAGCTGACGCGAACCTTCTTCTGCGCGACATCGATGCCGACGACCCGGCCGTAGCCCGGGTTGACGGCCCAGAGCGTCCTCCCGTTCGGCGACACCTCCATTGCCCACGTCGTCGTCGAGTTGAAGTCGCCGGTGCCCGGAAGGTCGATGCAGCGCGCAGCCGACGTCTTCAGGTCGAGCTGGTGCACCATCGCGCCCCCGTTGCCGCCGACGTACAGCGTGAACAGGTAGCGGCCATCCGGCGAGGTGGCGCGCTCCCACGCCATGCCCCAGATCGTCGACGACGCCTTCGGGTCCTTCAGCGGCTGCTCGCCGAGCTGGCCCGACGCCAGGTCGTAGACCCGGATCTCATAGCCGCTGTTCAGGTACTTCAGGAGATAGAGCTTGTTGCCGCTCAGGGCGTCGAAGCCCCACTGCTTCCCCTGGAGCGTGAACGTCTGCTCGTCCGACTGCGAGACGACCACGAACCGCCCGTCCTGTTTCGCGACGTTGACCAGCACGGCCCGATCCCCGTCCTGTGACAGGCCGACGAGCGAGAACGGGCCTGCTGCCTTGATCGTTGCGGTTCCCGTCTGCTTGCCGGTCAACGCGTCGTGCCAGATCAGCTTCTGTGGGTCGGTCTGGCTCTGCTCGACGAGCGTGTGACCAACGAGCATCCCTTGGGGAAGGCTCCACTTCAGTTCACCGGTGCGCAGGTCGACGATCTGGGCGACGCCGTGCGCGCCGCCGGGACGCGCAGCGAGGTAGCCGTTCCCGACCGAGACGCCGCTGGCGGCGCAGTCGAGCGGGCTGCAGCCGGCGCCGGGAGCCGCACCCGGCAGGCCGGCCGCGAGGACGAGCAAGCTGATGAGCGCGAGTCGTTTCATGCGTCGAATACGTCCGCGGGACCGCGAAAGGTCCCGTAGCCGTATGGACCTCATGGGATTCTTCCGTCGTAGAGTCGTCGGGTGGCAGAGCGCGCCTGGATCAAAGGTGCCCAGCAGGGGTCTGTCGCCGACCTCGAGCGCCTCTTTCGCGAGCACTGGCCTCGCGCCTACCGCGCTGCCCACCTCGTCACCGGCGACGCCGCCGCCGCCGAGGACATCGCGCAGGAGGCCTTCCTGGCTGCGGTGCGCAACCTCGACCGCTTCGATCGCCGCCGGCCGTTCGGGCCATGGCTGCACCGCATCGTCGTCAATCGCGCGATCGACTGGACGCGGGCAC
Organism: Gaiellaceae bacterium; assembly: GCA_036270155.1. Classification (GTDB taxonomy): domain Bacteria; phylum Actinomycetota; class Thermoleophilia; order Gaiellales; family Gaiellaceae; genus PALSA-600. Next base: position 1,363 of record DATBDB010000187.1, on the reverse strand, counting down.
GGAAGCTGCGCGCCGAAGTCGAGCTCGGGGACTACCTCCCCGCCGCGCCGGCCCCGGAGCGGGACGGAAGCGCGCTCGCCCGCATCGCCGAGCTTCCTGCCGAGCACCGGGCAGTCGTCGTCCTCCGCTACGTCCTCGAGTACACGCCCGGTGAGATCGGCGAGTTGCTCGACGTTCCGCGCGGCACCGTCAACTCCCGCCTACGCCGGGGCCTCGATCGCATGAAGGCGGAGCCGGAATGAGAGACGCTGAGCAGCGCGCCTGGGCGGTGGTCAAGCAGGCGTTCGAGGAACGCTCACCCGCGCCGGTGCGGAAGCGCCGGCCGCTCGTGCCCGCACTCGTCGCCGCTGCCGTGATCGCCGTCGCCGCCGCGATCGCGACCCCGCCAGGCCACGCTGTCTTCCAGAAGGTGCGCGAGGTCGTCGGCGTGCAGCAGGCCGAGCCTGCGCTGTTCTCACTACCGAGCAAGGGACGGCTGCTCGTCGTCTCGGCCAATCACGGCGGCGTCTGGCTGATCTACGACAACGGCCTCAAGCGGCGCATCGGCCCGTACACCGACGCGGAATGGTCGCCGCACGGGCTCTACGTGATCGCGACGACCTCGAACGAGCTCGTTGCGCTCGACGTCGAAAACGGCGTTCGCTGGACGTTGCCGAGACGCGCCTCGTCGCCGCGTTGGGAAGGCACGCGCACCGACACACGGATCGCGTACCTGACGCCGCGTGGCCTGCGGGTGGTCGCCGGCGACGGAACCGGGGACCATCTGCTCGACCTCCGCGCACAGGGCGTGCCCGCCTGGGACCCGCTGCGGTTGCACACCGTCGCGTACTTCGCCAGCGGCGCGATCGAGTTGCGCAACGCCGACACGGGGCACCTCGTGTGGCGAGCGCCGATCACCGTCCTGCCGAGCGACCTCGCCTGGTCGACGGACGGGCGGTACCTCGCCGTCACCTCGGCGCACAAGGTGATCGTGCTGACGCAGAGCGGACGCGTGCATCGCACCGTGACGACCCTCAGTGACCGTTTCGTGCACGCCGCGTTCCAGCCGCGGACGCATCGTCTCGCGTTGTCGCTGCGCACTGCGACCGGCAGCGAGGTCCGCGTCGTCGACGTCGACCGTCCGGGGCAGGCCCGCACACTCTTCGCAGGGCCGGGGACGTTCGGCAGCATCGCCTGGTCGCCCGACGGCCGTTGGCTGCTCGTCGGCTGGCCGACCGCCGACCAGTGGCTCTTCCTGCACGGCTCGCGCGTCCACGCCGTCGGCAACATCAAGGAGCAATTCCCGCGGCCCGACCACCTGGCGCCGCGGTTGCAGTTCGACGCCAGTTGGTGCTGCGGCTAGTCTCGGGGTGTGCTCCAGGCA
>DATBDB010000186.1:0-23097 GCA_036270155.1 Gaiellaceae bacterium | reverse complement strand
TCGAAGAGCCCGACGTCGGGGTTCGTCGTCCGGGCGAGCTCCACCGCCTCGAGGCCGTCGCGCGCCTCACCGACGACATCCATGCCGTTCTCCTCGAGCATCTGCTTGAGATCGAGGCGGATGATCGGCAGGGCCTCCTTGGTCGTGACCCGGCGGCCACCGGCGAACGTCGACTCGATGCCGGCCTCGAGCAGCGCCGCGGAGATGCGTGTGCCCGCGCCGTGGACGACGCAACCGCCCGATCCCGGATCGACATAGCGCTCGAGCACGAACGGCTCCTTGGCCAGGACCGCGCCGCCGCACTTGACGAGTGTCAGCGCCATGGGCGTTACTTTACGTTGTGAAGTGTTACGTCGAGCGTCCCGTCCGGGCGACGGCGCAGCCGCAGCGGCCAGACGTTGCCGCTGCTCGAGGTCAATTCGAGGTCGACCGGCTCCTGGATGCCGCCGATCACGCGCCGCGCGGCAAGCAGCTCCTCGTGGCGGGCGACCGCTGCCTGGATCGCGGGCAGCACATCCCGCGCCTCGAACGGCTTCGTCAGATAGGAGAACACGCCGGCGCCGATCGCGCGCGTGACGAGCTCGTTGTCCGCATACGCGGTGAGCATCACGATCGGCATCGGCCGTTCGGCGTAGACGCGCCGCGCCGCCTCGATCCCATCCAGGTTCGGCATCTTGATGTCGAAGAGCCCGACGTCGGGGTTCGTCGTCCGGGCGAGCTCCACCGCCTCGAGGCCGTCGCGCGCCTCACCGACGACATCCATGCCGTTCTCCTCGAGCATCTGCTTGAGATCGAGGCGGATGATCGTCTCGTCCTCAGCAATCAGAACGCGCAGGCGATCCTCGAACATCGACGGCCTCCCTTCCGATGCTTTATCTTTTGAAGTCTAATGCCGCAGATTCGCATTCCGCCCGTTCTTCGGCCCGAGGCCGGCGGCAACCGGACGGTCGACGTCGAAGCGGCGACCGTGCGCGAGGCGCTCGACGTGCTGGTCACCCAGTTCCCGGCGCTGAAAAGCCGGCTGCTCGAAGGCGACGGCGTGCCCAGCTTCCTGAACGTGTTCGTCGATGGCGACGACGTCCGGCTCCTCGGAGGTTTGGATACGGACGTCGCCGCGACATCGACGATCTTGCTCCTCCCCGCCGTCGCCGGCGGGTAGTGGCGGGAGGGAGCGGCCCCCCAATAAGTCCGCCCCCTCCCCCACATCGTTAGGCCTCCGCGGCCGTGTGAACGGCGATCGGCTCGTGCGGATGCGAGTGCGTCCCGCCGAGGTGGCTGTGCGTGTCGGTGCCGTAGCCGCCGGGGACCGGGATGTAGAACTCGGGGTAGCCCCACATGCCGTGCTCGGAGACGTCGAGGCCTGCGGTCTCGACGTGATCCTCGACGCGGATCCCCCACACCTTGTGCATCACATAGAGGGCGCCGAACGACGTGCCGAACGTGAAGGCGCCGACCGCGACCAGGCCGATTGCCTGCACGCCGAGCTGGTGGAACGAGCCGGTGTAGACGAGCCCGCCGGTTCCGGTCTTGAGGTTCGATGCGAGCAGCGGGACGGCGAACAGACCCGTCGCGAGCGTGCCCCAGACACCGGAGAATCCGTGCACCGCGACGGCGCCGATCGGATCGTCGATCCCGATCTTCTCCACGAAGATCACGCCGAAGACGGCGATGAAGCCGGAGCCGACACCGATCACGACGGCTGCCCACGGTGCGACGAAGCCTGAAGCAGCTGTGATCGCCACCAAGGCGCCTAGCGCACCGTTCAGCATCATCGAGATGTCCGGCTTGCCCATCTTCACCCAGGCGACGCAGATGCCGGTGACGGCGCCCGCCGCGGCGGCGATGTTCGTCGTCGTCGCGACGTAGGCGAAGAAGCCGAAGCCGCCGAAGTCGACCGACAAGGTCGACCACGGGTTGAACCCGAACCAGCCGAACCAGAGGATCAGGGTGCCGAGCACCGCGTACGGGATGTTGTGGCCCGGGATCGGGTTCGCACGCCCGTCGGTGCCGAACTTCCCGATCCGCGGTCCCAGGATCAATGCGCCTGCTAGACCGGCGAGCGCGCCCTGATAGTGGACGACGGTCGAGCCGGCGAAGTCCTGCATGCCCTTCGCGAACAGCCAGCCGTGCGGGCTCCAGATCCAGTGGGAAACGATCGAGTACGTGATCGTGAAGTAGATCCCGAACACGAAGTAGACCCAGAGCTTCGCGCGCTCGGCCATCGCGCCCCAGACGATCGCCAGCGACACGCCGGCGAAGACGACCTCGAAGAGGTAGCCCGCACCGCCGGGGATCTCTGAGAACCAGTCGAACGGCGCCTTGCCGACCGACGTCAACTCGACGACCGACGGGAAGAACCCGGCCGTCCCGATCAGCTGATTCCCGTCGCCGAAGGCCAGGCCGAAGCCGACCGCCCAGTAGACGAGCGAGGCGAGCGCGAAGATCAAGACGTTCTTGCCGGCGATGTGGCCGGCGTTCTTCATCCGGGTCAGCCCGGCCTCGAGGAAGGCAAAGCCTGCCTGCATGAACATCACGAGCACCGCGGTGATGACGACCCAGATCGTCGACGCGGCGATCAGCAGATCACTGTTCTTAGGCACCGATCTCCACCCCCTCCTCGAACTTCTGTCCCGTCCGGTGGTGGACGACGTTGTTGACCGGCGACGACCAGACGAGGCCGTCGCCCGACTCGTGCCCGGTGCGCGCGGCATCGACGATCGCGTCGACGACGAGCGTGGCGATCCGGTCTTCGACGACAAAGATCAGCATCGCCTTCGGCAGAAACCGCGACTCGAAAACGCGCCCGCGGTATTCGTGCGTGATTCCGCGCTGGCGGCCGTGACCGACCGCTTCGATCACTGTCACCCCCACGTGGCCCGTGGCCTCTTCGACGGCGTCGATGACCGTCTCAACCCGGTCTCGAATCACCATCGCCTCCACTTTCACCATGCCGCTCCTCCTCCGTTTTCGCACAAAAAAAGAGGCCCCGGGTGCACCACGAAGGTGCTCCCGAGGCCTCGATGCCTCTGCCAGGTCGCCGTCTACGGCAACCGGACGAAGCGATCCTACACAAACTGAAGTAGACGGTTCAATTTGTGGCCACGACAGTTGAGCGGTACAATTTCGCCGATGCACTGCATGACCATGAAGCCGATTCTTTCGCTCATGGGCATTGCCTGCTCTCAACTCGCCTGACCGGACACACCCGTCCTTCCCGGTTAGGTTCCAGACAGAGGACGGAGGCCCGCTGAGATGAGCGCGTACTCACTGCGTTGCCGTGTCTGCGAAGAAGTGACCGTCGCCGAGCCCCTCGATGCCTGCCGCCGCAGTGACGGGCCGACCGACATGCTCTACGACTGGGCGCGGATCGAGCGGGTGGTCACCCGTGCGGCCGTCGCTGCAGGCCCCGCCTCCCTCTGGCGCTACCACGACCTGCTGCCCGCGGGCGCCCAGGTCGATTTCGGCGCCGGCTGGACGCCGCTCGTCCGGTCCGACCTCCTCTCCGATGCGCTCGGCATTGATCTCCATCTGAAGCTCGAGGGCGAGAACCCGACGCAGTCCTTCAAGGACCGTGTCGCAACGGTCGCGGCGTCGGCGGCGCTCGACCACGGCGTGACGACGCTCTGTTGCTCCTCGACGGGCAACCTCGGCGATGCCGTTGCGGCTGCCGCAGCGGCAACGGGGCTCGAGGCGATCGTGCTCGCGCCGGTCGGCGGCGAGTCGGCCGCCGTCGCGGCGCGCCATCCCGGCGCTCGCGTCTTCGCCGTCAACGGCACGTACGACGACTGCCGCCGCCTCGAGCTCGAGCTCGGCCTGCTCTTCCCGTGGGGCTTCGTCAGCGGCAACCTCCACCCGTACGCGAGCGAGGGCGCGAAGACGATCTCGTTCGAGATCGCGGAACAGCTCGACTGGGAGCTGCCCGACGCGGTGATCTGCCCGGCCGCGAGCGGCACCCTTTTCTCGAAGCTCGCGCAAGGCTTCGCCGAGGTGACGCGAGCAGGCCTCGCCGCCGAGCCCGTGCCGCGCATGTTCGCCGGCCAGGCCCTCGGGTCGAGCCCGATCGCCGACGCATTCGCCGACGACCGCCGGATCTCGCGCATCGAGGCGTCCACCCTGTTCGCATCGCTCGCAGTCGGCGATCCGTCACACGGCGACCTCGCGCTCGGCGCAGCGCGCGCGACGGGCGGTGCGATCATCGCCGTGGCCGAGGCCGAGATCGTGAAGCACACCGCGCTGCTCTCCGAGAGCACCGGCGTCACGCCCGACTTTTCGGGCGGCGCGGCTCTCGGTGCGCTCGTCGAGGCGATCCGCCGCGGCCACATCTCGCCCGGCGCGCGGGTCGTGCTCATTGTCACGGGCGCACGCCCAGCGGTCGTCGCGGGGACGTCACGCGTGACCACGGTGGAGCCCGACGCGCACGCTGTCCTGACGGCACTGGGCCTGCACTCGTAGCCTGTCACCTATGACGACCGACTCCGCTGCGCCGCTGCGCCGCGACGTGCGCATGCTGGGGACGATCCTCGGCACGGTGCTCGTCGAACAGGAAGGCCCCTGGCTCCTCGAGCTCGTCGAGCAGATCCGACGCGACGCGCGCTCGGCTCGCCGCGACGGCACGGTGGTCTCCGTCGACCCGGAGCTCGGCGCGCGCGAGCAAGCGCTCGTGCTGCGCGCGTTCGGCCTCTACTTCCAGCTGGCGAACCTCGCCGAGCAGCACCACCGCTTGCGGCGCCGCCGAGAGGACGCACACGATGGCCTCGTCTCGCGCGAGTCGCTGGAAGGAGCGTTCCAGCAACTCGGCGACAGCCTCGACGAGCGCGCGCACGGCACCGAGATCCGGCTCGTCCTCACCGCGCACCCGACGGAAGCGACTCGCCGCAGCGTGCTGCTTGGCCACATCCGCATCTCGGAGCAGCTACGCCGGCTCGACGATCCGCGCCTCTCTCCCATCGAGCAACTCGAAGCCGAGGAGCGCATTGCCGAGGAGGTGACGCTCCTCTGGCAGACCGACGAGGTGCGGCACGACCGCTTGCGCATCACGGACGAGATCCGTCACGGTCTCTGGTTCTTCGAGCACAGCCTGATGTCGGCCGCGACCGACCTGCTGAATGAGTGGCGCGACAAGCTGCCCGATTCCCCCCCACCGGTGGCGTTCGGCTCCTGGATCGGCGGCGACATGGACGGCAATCCCGCGGCCGGGCCGGAATCGATCCGCGAGGCGCTCGACCGCGCCCGCGCCGTGGCGCTCAACCGCTACCGCTCGGAGGTGCGCGAGCTCGCCATCGAGCTCGGGTCCGCGCGTTCGCTCGTCACCGTGTCCCCGGAGTTCGACGCGTCTCTCGCCCGCGACGAGCAGGAGCTCCCGGACTACGCGGAGGAGATCGGCACGCGCACCAAGCTCGAGCCGTACCGCAGGAAGCTGTCGTTCATGTGGTGGCGCCTCGGCAACGATGGGTACACCGACGCGGCGGCGCTGCTCGACGACCTGCGCATCATCCGTGCGAGCCTCACTGCACACGGGGGGCGCCGGGTCGCAGATGGCCGCGTGGCGCGACTGGAGCGGATGGTGGAGCTGTTCGGCTTCCACGTCGCGAAGCTCGACATTCGCCTGCATGCGCGCGACCTCGAGACCGAGCGCGCGCGCGAGGCTGTCGACGCGGCGGTCCACGCACGCAGGCGGCACGGGCCGGAATCGCTGGACACGCTGATCGTGTCCGGAACGTCATCGGCGGATGATGTGCACCGTGCGATCGCCTTGAGCGACGAACTGTCGGTCGTGCCCCTCTTCGAGACGGTGGACGACCTCGCGGCGGCGCCGGCGATCCTCGAGGAGCTGCTCGAGGACGGGCGCTATGGCGCGTCCGGCCGCGCCGAGGTCATGGTCGGCTACTCCGACTCGGGCAAGGATGGCGGCTACCTCGCTGCGCAGTGGGGCATCTACCGTGCGCAGGAAGAGCTCGCCGACGTTGCGCGCCGTCATGGCGTCGAACTGACGGTCTTCCACGGGCGCGGCGGCAGCGCGGGCCGCGGCGGCGGCCCGACGTACGCTGCGATCGCGTCGCAGCCTGCAAGCTTCCCGCCCGGGCGCATGAAGCTGACCGAGCAGGGTGAGACGGTCTCGTTCAAGTACGGCCTCGAAGGGCTGGCGCGGCGGAACCTCGAGTCCGCACTCGCAGGAACACTGCTCGCCACCTATCCGAAGCGCCTGCCGGCGCCGCCGTCGACCGCGGACCGCGTGTTGCTCGATCGCATGGCCGACGTCTCGCGCTCCGCCTACCGTGCGCTCGTCTGGGATAACGAACGGTTCGTCTCGTTCTTTCGCGAGATCACGCCGGTCGATGAGCTGTCGCTGCTCGAGATCGCCTCACGTCCGGCGCGGCGCCCGAACGACACGGACTATCTCGCGTCGCTGCGCGCGATCCCGTGGGTGTTCTCCTGGACACAGAACCGGGTGCTCCTGCCGGCGTGGTTCGGCTGCGGGACCGCCTTCGCAGAAGCGGGCGACGCGAACCTGCGCGACCTCTATACGCGCCTCCCGTTCTTCCGCGCGGTCGTCGACAACTTGGAGATGACACTGGCGAAGTCGAGCCTCTCGATCGCGCGTGGCTATCTCTCGCTCGTCCGCGACCCGAGCCTGTTCGAAGTGATCGAGGAAGAGCGTGCGCGCACGATCGCGGGCGTGCATGCAGCAACGGGCGTCGAGCGGTTGCTCGAGCGCCAGCCGATCCTCCTCCGCTCGATCGCGCTACGGAACCCGTACGTCGACCCGATGAACGCGGTGCAGGTCGAGCTGCTGCACCGCCACCGCGCAGGCGACGAGACGGCGCAGCTCCCGCTCCTCCGCTCGATCGCGGGCATCGCGGCGGCGCTGCGCAACACGGGCTGAACCGGTGTCTGACACCTTTTCGGGGTGCGGCACGAGCTCGTAGCTCGAACAGGTGTCAGACACTAGTGGCGCGCTCCGAGAAGGCTGAACCTGATTCCGTGTCGGCCGAACAGATTCACGAGTCTCGAGTTGCCGTCCGCGTGTAACGCTGCACCGTCCAGCCGTCGGCCTGGAGTGCGTCCAGGATCGCTCGCTGGTTCCGAAGCTTGACGCGAAGCTTCACCTCCCTTCCCTCCTTCACCACGACTGGCGCGAGGAGAGATCCGAAGAAGCCAGTCTCGTCATCGACGCGATGCGAGACGCCTCCCTCCACGACCGTTGAGCTCTCGCGACGGAACTGACGCTCGGCATAACCAACAGAGCCAAGAGCGCGGAGCGCGGGGGACGCACTGAAGGTCAGGATGCCTCGATCCAGCGAGACGCGGCCGAGAGACAGTCCGAAGAGCCACACGACAGGCTGGGGCGGCGTGAGCGCACTCACCGACTGCCAACCCGTGACCTGGGACGCCAGCGGCACCGCGTGACATTAACGCCGTTCGCAATGAAGTGTGGCCGGCGGCGCTAGGCGCCGCCGGCCACACTTGCTTGTCAGCCGGCGTTCGCCGGGACGATCTTCGGCACGAACTCGAACAGGTTCGGATCGTTTCGATCGATCATGGCGTTGACCCAGTGCGTGTTGCGCGCCCCAAAGGTCTCGACCCGCGTGAAGTTCGCGAGCACGCCTCCGGACGGGCCGTTCAGCGGCTTGTCCACCTTGAAGTAGTGGCTGTCGCCGTGAATGAGAGCAACCTGGCCGGGAAACGCGATCGTGTCGGCACGCAGCGCGTCCACGTAGCCGGCGTATGCGTCATAGGAGCGCGTATCGGCGAGGTGCTGCTCGTTGTTGAAGTTCGGATCCGCTTGCCAGATCACCATCACGCCTTTGGCGCCGGTCTGCTTCGCGTAGTCGAACCCCGCGTTCAGCCACGAGATGTCCGCAGCCTTCCGGGCGACTTCTTCCGCCCGCTGACGATCGATCTCGGTCTGCGAGCGCGTCTCACCGTCCACACCCGCGTACGGGTAGTTGTCGTTCGAGCCCTGCACGTTCAGCCCGATATAGACGACCGGCCCATACGAGAACCGGAAGTTCTCGGGATAGCTCGGCTTCTGCCGGGTGAGCGTCAGCGTCTTTTGGCCGAGGCTCTGGTCGGTTGACGCGAAGAGCTGGCGCTCATGGTTGAGCCGCTCGATCGGGTCGGCAGTGCCGGTGCCGGGCCCGTAGCGGCCCCAGCAGTCGGTCCAGTCGTTGTCGCCCGGCACCCACACGAGCGGCCGGTTCAGCGAGTTGAAGTTCGCGATCGCCGTCGTGTACAGGCTGTCGGTGCAAGGACCGTCGCCGCCGGCTTTCAGATCGCCGTCGAACGCCGAGAACGCGACGTGACTCGCATTGATGTCGGCGAGGAGATTCGGGTACTGCGACTTGCCGAGCGCGTTGTACGGCACGTCGCCGAACAACCCGATCGTGTACTTCTCCTGCCCCGGACCCTCGTTCGTCCCGGCCCCGTGCGCGATCCCGGCCGAGACGACGGTCGCGAGCGCGACCAGCGCGGCAAGGACAGCGATCGTCCTGCCACCCAGCGTGCGAAACGTCATGTGGAGCTCCCCCTTCTGTGGTGTGCGACTGACATCACCGAGGGTTGCTGCATCGGACGCAACGGTGGGTTGCGATCCGGGCGCTGCGAGGTAAGGGCGTGGTTACATCCGAGGTTCGGACGCGAGCCACGCCTTCGCGACACGCTTCTGTGCGCGCGTGAGCCAGGCCTCGACGACCGTGTCACGGAGCTCCGCCACGTCGAGCTGAGCCAGGTCCGGGATCCGGATCAGCACCGCGGGATACCCGTTGAAATGCGGCGTCGTGAAGAACAGCTTGCGCGGATCGGCAAGCACGAGCTCCTTCGCCTCCGCCCCGTCGACGCGGAACACCAGCACGTCGTCCATCCGCTCTCCGGTCTTCGGATCGACCGCGTCGGGACGGCGGCTGCGGTGGAAGCAGAATGGCTTCCCGTGCACGAGGTACGACGGCCGGGCGTCGTCCGAGACCTCCTTGGTCGTCTCGGGCAGCGCCAGGGCGAGGCGATCGAGATCGCGCAATGTCGCCATGGCGACAGCTTAGGGAGGCAGCGCGCGCGTGTCGAAGCTCGCGGTGTGCGTTGCCTCGTACGCGTCGATCTCGGCCCCGCGCATCAGCGTGCGCGCGATGTCGTCGAGGCCGTGCACGAGCGTTTCCTGCGTGTGCGCATCGAGCTCAAACAGGACGCTCAGCCCGGACGTACTCGTGATCTCCAGCTTCTCCAGGTCGACGGTCAACTCGGCCTCCCCGCGCAACTGCGCGATCTGCTCGGCGGGCAGTGCAATGGGGGCGAGACCCGTATTGACCGCGTTCGTCCGGAAGATGTCGCCGAACGACGGCGCGATCACGACATCGAAGCCGTAGTCCTCGAGCGCCCAGGCCGCGTGCTCGCGTGATGAGCCGCAGCCAAAGTTCGGGCCGGAGACGAGGATCGATGCGCCCGGGTAGCGGTGCAGCTCGAAGTCGGGATCCTTCATCCAGTCGAAGAACAGGAACTCGCCGTAGCCCGTGCGTTCGATCCGCTTCAGGAACTGCTTCGGGATGATCTGGTCGGTGTCGACGTCCGCGCGGTCGAGCACGGCGACGGTCCCGGTGACAGACGGCAACGGCCTCATGCCCCCAACTCCCGCACGTCGGTGAAGTGACCCGCGAGCGCGGCGGCGGCGGCCATCGCCGGGCTGAGGAGATGCGTGCGACCGCCCGCGCCCTGCCGTCCCTCGAAGTTGCGGTTCGACGTCGACGCGCAGCGTTCGCCGGGCTGAAGGATGTCGGGGTTCATGCCGAGGCACATCGAGCAGCCGGCGCGCCGCCACTCGAAGCCGGCGGACTCGAAGACCTCGCGCAGGCCCTCCTCCTCCGCCTGGTGCTTCACACGCGCCGAGCCCGGGACGACGATCGCCTGCACGCCGTCCGCGACCCGCTTGCCCGCGACGACCGTCGCGGCGGTCCGCAGATCCTCGATCCGCGCGTTCGTGCACGACCCGATGAAGACCTTGTCGATGCGCACATCGACCAGCGGCGTGCCGGGCGCGAGATCCATGTAGCGCAGGGCGCGCTCGACGGCCTCGCGCTGCTCGAGGTCGTCGTAGTCGCCGGGATCGGGCACGACCCCGTCGACCGGGACGACCATTCCCGGGTTCGTGCCCCAGGTGACCTGCGGCTTCAACGCGGCGACGTCCACGACGATCGCCTCGTCGTAGGTCGCCCCGTCGTCGGTGCGCAACGCGCGCCACTCGTCGAGCGCCCGTTCCCATTCGACGCCCTGCGGCGCTCCGGGCCGGCCCTCGAGGTAGGCGAACGTCGTGTCGTCGGGCGCGACCATGCCGGCGCGGGCGCCGGCTTCGATCGACATGTTGCAGACCGTCATGCGGCCTTCCATCGACAGCGCGCGCACCGCCTCGCCGGTGTACTCGAGGACGCGGCCACGTCCACCAGAGACCCCCAACTGGCCGATCGCCGCGAGCACCATGTCCTTCGCGGACAGGCCGAAGGGCAACGCGCCGGCGAAGCGCACCTCCATCGTCTTCGGGCGCACCTGCGGCAGCGTCTGCGTCGCAAGCACGTGCTCGACTTCGGACGTGCCGATGCCGAACGCGAGCGCGCCGAACGCGCCGTGCGTCGAGGTATGACTGTCGCCGCAGACGATCGTCAGACCCGGCTGCGTGAGCCCGAGCTCCGGCCCGATCACGTGGACGATCCCTTCGCGGCCGCTGCCGGTCGCGAACAGCCGGACGCCGAACTCGTCGCAGTTGCGGCGGAGCGCATCGAGCTGGTCGCGTGCCAGCGGGTCGGTGATTGGCCCGTCGAGCGTCGGCACGTTGTGATCCATCGTCGCGACCGTCAGGTCGGGCCTGCGCACGGGGCGACCGGCGGCGCGCAACGCCTCGAACGCCTGCGGGCTCGTCACCTCGTGGACGAGATGAAGGTCGACGTAGAGCAGCGACGGCGCGTCGTGCCCCTCAGCAACGAGGTGCGTGTCCCAGACCTTGCGGAAGAGCGTGCGCGCACTCATTGCGTCCGCTCCGCGGCGTACGAACCGAAGAGGCGCAGCTCGCGCGTCATCCCAGCGAGCTCGAGCAGCGCCGGGCGGACCGACGGATCGAACACGTGACCGTCGAGGACGACGTCGAAACGGTAGCGCCACGGTGAGTTCGGCAATGGGCGAGAGACGAGCTGCACGAGGTTGACATTGTTGCGCGAGAGGGGGCCCAGGGCGCGGAAGAGCGCGCCCGGCTGATGGTCGGTGACGAAAGAGATCGCCGTGCGCCACCCTTCGCCGCCTCCGACCTGCGTGTACGGCGCAATCGCGACGAACCGCGTGAACGCTCCGGGACGATCCCCGACGTCGTCGGCGATCACCGTCAGGCCGTACTCGTCTGCCGCCTCCGTGCTCGCGATCGCCACCTGCGCCGGATCGCCTGTCTCGGACACGTGGCGCGCGGCATCGGCGGTCGTCGCGGCGGGAACGCACTTGACGTTCCAGCTGGAGAACAGCTCGCGACACTGGTCGAATGCTGCAGGGTGCGACCAGACGGACGTCACCTTCTCGAGGGTCGCGCCGGGGAGGCCGAGCACCGAATGGCGGATCGGCAGCGTCACCTCGCGCACGATCGAGAGTGGCGCGCGGTAGAGCAGGTCGTGCGTCTCGGCGATCGGCCCGATCAGCGAGCTCTCGATCGGGAGCACCCCCAGCGTGATCTCCGCGGACGAAGCGGCTTCGATCACGGCCGTGAAGCTGGACAGCGCGACCAGCTCCGTCCGCTCCGGGGCGATTGCGTTCGCCGCGGCGCCGCTGTGGCTGCCGGGCGGCCCGGGGTAGCCGACTGTCTGGCTCATCGGCGGGCGAGCTCCCCGAGGCTCGCAAGTCGTGTGTCGAGCGACGCGAGAACGGCGTCGCCGACCGCGCCGGTCGTGGCGGTGCCACCGGCATCGGGAGTCGGGTGCGAGACGAGGGCGTCCTCGACGGCGGCGACCAAAGCGGCGGCCAGGTCAGGACGCCCGAACGCGTGCTCGAGCATCAGGGCGACCGAGCGCAGCATCGCGGTGGGGTTCGCCTGGCCCGTGCCGGCAATGTCCGGGGCGGAGCCGTGCACCGGCTCGAAGATCCCAGGCCCGCTGTCGCCCAGGCTCGCCGAAGCCGCGACGCCCAGGCCGCCGGTGACCGCTGCCGCGACGTCCGAGAGGATGTCGCCGAACATGTTCTCGGTGACGGCGACGTCGATCCGGTCGGGGGAGGTGACCAACTCCATCGCGAAGCTGTCGACCAGCGCGTGACGAACCTGCACCTTCGGATACTCGGGCGCGAGCTCATTGACGATGCGGCGCCACAGGCGCGACGTGTCGAGCACGTTCGCCTTGTCGACCGAGACCAGTGAACCGCTGCGCGCGGCTGCGAGCTCGAACCCGCGCCGCACGACGCGCTCGATCTGCGCGGGGTGGTACTCGAGCGTGTCGAAGACGGTGCCGTCGTCGCGCACGCCGCGCGCGCCGAAGTAGAGACCGCCGACCAGCTCACGCACGATCACGAGATCGACGTCACCCTGATTTTCGGAATGCCGTGTAGCCGGGCGGAGGTTCGCGTATACGTCGAGCTCCTTGCGCAGCCCGAGCAGGCCCGCCTCGGGGCGCACGTTTCCGCCGTCCCACTTCGGGCCGCCGACCGCGCCGAGCAGCACGGCCCTGGCCGACCGGCACCCTTCGAGCGTCTCCGCGGGCAGCGGGTCGCCGAACTCGTCGATTGCGGCACCGCCGAACGGCAGGCGCACGGCTTCGACCTCGAGCGGCAGGTGCTCCAGCACACGCAAGGCCTGCCCCAGCACCTCGGGACCGATCCCGTCGCCCGGCAGGCAGGCGATCACGTCAGGCACGCGCGACCTCCTCTTTGACGAGCGCAAGCACGAACGCGAGCAGCTCGTCGAGTGCTTCGTTCGAGATCGGGCCGTTGTTCACGCGCTTCAGGTACGCGACGAGCCACGCCTCGCGCTCCGGGTCGTGGAACGCGAGCCCCCGCTCTTCCTTGTACTGCGCGAGCGCCTTCACTGCCTTGATCCGCGCGTTGATCGTGCTGAGCAGGCGCACGTCGAGCGCCGTGATCTCGTCGCGGAACGAGGAGACGACCTGATCGACCGCCGGCTGCTGGATGCTCATGCGACACCCAGCCCTTCGAGCAGCTCATCGACGTCGGCTTCGATCTCCCGGCCGGCGCGTGCCTCGATCAGCTGCGGCGTCTTCAGGCCTGTGCCCGTCACGAGCACCACGACGCGGTCGTTTTCGCCGATCTCCCCGGCCGCGGCAGCCGCGCGCAGCGCACCGATCGTCACGCCCGCGGCGGTCTCGCCGAAGATGCCCGACGTGCCTGCGAGCAGCGACATGTTCGGGCCGACGTCCTCTTCCGGGACGGCGTAGATCGCGCCGTTCGAGGCGCGCGCGGTGGCGGTCGCAAGATCGCCGTCGGCGGGAGCGCCGATCGCGAGCGAGTGCGCGACGGTGTCGGGCCGCACCGGCGACACCGGGCGGTCGTCGGCGAACGCGTGCGCGACGGGCGAGCAGCCCTGGGCCTGGCCGCCGTACAGGCGCGGCGCCTGGCCCTCGACAAGACCGAGGCGGCGGAACTGCTCGAAGCCCTGCCAGATCTTCGTGAACAGCGAGCCCGAGGCAATGGGCGCGATCACCGCGTCGGGCAGCTCCCACCCGAGCTGCTCGGCGATCTCGAAGGCGAGCGTCTTCGACCCTTCGGCGTAGTACGCGCGCAAGTTGACGTTGACGAAGGCCCAATCGACCTCGCCCGAGAGCTCGACGATCATGCGCGAGCAGTCGTCGTAGGTGCCGCGCACCGCATACATCTCGCCGCCGTAGACCGCGGTCGCGAGGAGCTTCTCGGGCTCGACGGTGTTCGGGTAGATGACGACCGAGCGCATACCGCCCAGAGCCGCGCGCGCCGCAACCGCGTTGCCGAGGTTGCCGGTCGATGCGCAGGCCAGCGTCTCGATGCCCAGTTCGGCGGCCTTCGCAGCTGCGACGCCGACCACGCGGTCCTTGAACGAGTGCGTCGGGTTCGTGTGGTCGAGCTTCAACAGCACTTCGCCGACGCCCACCGCGCTCGCGAGCCGCGGCGCGCTGACGAGCTGCGTCCACCCCGGCCCGCCGGTGAGGTTTGCCGGCGCGGTCGTCGGCAGGAGTGCTTCGTAGCGCCACAGCGTGCGCGGTCCGGCTTCGATGCTCTCCCGCGTCACCGTGCGGGCGAGCTCGTCCCAGTCGTACACGGGCTCGAGCGGGCCGAAGCAGCGCGCGCAGCTCCCGCTCGCAACTGCGGGATACTCCGCTTCACAAACGCGGCACCTAAGGGTGTCAACCGACATGAGGACCTCTTCCTGCCCGCTCCGTCGAGCCAAGACTCGTACAATACTTTTGGAAATGAAGTTTTACCGTATCGATGATCTCCCGCCGTACGTCTTCGCGACCGTCGACCAGCTGAAGCGCCAACTGCGGCGCGAAGGCCGCGACGTGATCGATCTGGGGTTCGGCAACCCGGATATCCCGTCGCCCGAGGTTGCCGTCGAGAAGCTCCGGGAGGCCGCGCTCAATTCCCGGAACCACCGCTACTCCGTCAGCCGCGGCATCGACCAGCTGCGCCTGGCGGTGGCCGAGCACTACGAGCGGAGCTTCGGCGTCAGCCTCGATCCGGAGACGCAGATCGCCAGCACGATCGGCGCCAAGGAGGGGCTGGCGCACCTGATGTGGGTGCTGGTCGACCGCGGCGAGACCGTCGTCGTACCGACGCCCGCCTACCCGATCCACCGCGTGGCGCCGCAGCTCGCCGGAGCGACGGTCGTCACGTCGCGGGCCGACGGGGGGATCGAGGCGCTCGCCGAGACGGTCAAGGCGTCGCGCCCGAAAGTCGTGATCGTTTCGTTCCCGCACAACCCGACGACCGCCGTCGCGACCGCCGAGGACATGCAGCGGTTGGTCGACCTCGCGCACGAGCACGAGTTCCTGCTCGTCCACGATTTCGCCTACGCCGACGTCGCCTTCGACGGCCACAAGCCACCGTCCATCCTCGCCGCCGACGGCGCGCAAGACTGCGCGGTCGAGCTCTACAGCCTGACCAAGTCGTTCTCGATGGCGGGTTGGCGCGTGGGCTTCGTGCTCGGCCGCGCCGACGTCGTCGGCGCCCTCGCGAAGCTGAAGTCCTACCTCGATTACGGGACGTTCCAGCCGATCCAGATCGCAGCCACCGTGACGCTCCGCGAGGCGCCCGAATATCCGGTCGAGGTGTGCGAGATCTACCGGAGCCGGCGCGACGCGCTCTGCAGCGGCCTCGCCCGCGCCGGCTGGCACGTCGATCCGCCGCGGGGAACGATGTTCATGTGGGCGCCGATCCCCGACCAGTTCCAAGACCTGGGCTCCCTCGAGTTCGCGCTCCGCCTCGCCCGCGACGCGGACGTCGCCGTCAGTCCCGGCATCGGGTTCGGTGACGGCGGCGACGGTCACGTGCGCTTTGCGCTCGTCGAGAACGAGCAGCGCATCGGCCAGGCGACGCGTGCGATCAAGAGACTCTTGGACCATTAGCGCGTGATCGCTCCCTCGGCGGCCGAGCCGACGGCGTTCGCGTACTTCGCGAACACGCCCCGCTTGTAACGCGGCTCGGGCTGCGTCCACTCCGCCGCGCGACGCGCGAGCTCGTCCTCGGGCACGTCGTGATTCAGCTCGCGCTTCTCGACGTCGATCGTGATCGTGTCGCCGTCGCGGATGTGGGCGATCGGGCCGCCGCGGAATGCCTCCGGTGCGATGTGGCCGACCATCAGGCCGTGCGTCGCACCGCTGAACCGTCCGTCCGTGATCAGCGCGACTTCGTCGCCGAGCCCCTCGCCGACGAGCGATGCCGTGACATGCAGCATCTCCCGCATCCCGGGGCCGCCGGCGGGGCCCTCGTAGCGGATCACGACGACGTCGCCCGGCACGATCTTGCGCGCCTTGACGGCTGCGAAGCAGTCCTCTTCCGAATCGAAGACCTTCGCCGGTCCGCTGTGGTGCAGGCGCTCATGCCCCGCGAGCTTCACCACGCAGCCATCGGGTGAGAGGTTGCCGCGCAGGATCGCGAGGCCGCCTGTTGGGCTGAGGGGGTCGTCCCACGACACGACGACCTTCTGACCCGGTTTCTCCTGCGCTCCGTCCGCGACCTGGCGGATCGTGCGCCCGTCGACGCCCACGACGTGCTCGTGCAGGACGCCCGCGCCCACCAGTTCGCGCGCGACCAGCGCCGAGCCGCCCGCCTCGAAGAGATCGACGGCGACGTAGCGGCCGCCCGGCTTGATGTCGGCGACGATGGGCGTCCGCTCGGAGATCGTGTCGAAGTCGTCGATCCTCAGCTCGACCCCTGCTTCGTCGGCGATCGCGAGCAGGTGCAGCACGCCGTTGGTCGAGCCACCGGTCCCGGCGATTGCAGTGATCGCGTTCTCGAACGCGTCGCGCGTCAGGATCGACGACGGCCGCGTGTCCGATTCGACGAGCTTCATTGCGAGCTCCCCGGCGGCGATTGCCGCGTCCGTCTTGCCCGGATGCGTGGCAGGGACATCGTTGAGGCCGGGCGCGCTCACGCCGAGGAAGTCGAGTGCGGTCGACATCGTGTTCGCGGTGTAGTGGCCGCCACATGCGCCCGCTCCCGGGCAGGCGACGCTCTCGAGCGCGTGCACGTCCTCGTCGCTCATCGAGCCGGCGGCGTGGGCGCCCACGGCCTCGAAGACGTCCTGGATCGTCACGTCCTTGTCGCGGTAGCGGCCGGGAGCGATCGAGCCGCCGTAGAAGACCAGCCCGGGCAGGTCGAGCCGTGCGAGGGCCATGACCGCCGCGGGGATCGTCTTGTCGCAGCCGACGATGCAGACGATGCCGTCGAACAGATGGCCGCGCGCGACGAGCTCGATCGAGTCGGCGATCACCTCCCGCGAAATCAGCGACGCGCGCATGCCGACCGTCCCCATGGTCACGCCGTCGGAGACCGCGACCGTGTTGAACTCCATCGGCGTCCCGCCCGCCGCGCGGATCCCCTGCTTCACGTAGCCCGCGAGGCGACGCTGATTCAGGTTGCACGGCATCGTCTCGATCCACGTCGTGGCGACGCCGATCAGAGGCTTCGCGAGGTCGTCATCGGTGAAGCCGGTCGCCTTCAGCATCGCGCGCGCGGGTGCGCGGTCGACGCCGTCGGTCAGTGCCGCGCTGTGCCGCTTTGCGGGGTGGCTCTTGTCGTACACGCTCATGCGGTTCTGGCTCCTTCCTGGGTCACCCGCAGTGGGAGCACCATGGTGTCGTCGGGCAGTGAGTCCTTGAGCTCGAGCGCGACATCGGCGACGCGGTCGTTCTCCGCCCACACGACGACCGAAGGGCCGGAGCCGGAAAGCGTCACGCCGACCGTGCCGTCGGGCGCGTGTGTGCGCAGCGTTTGCAGAAGCGGCGCGTCGCCGATGCGGTACTGCTCGTGCAGGCGATCGTCGAATGCGTCGCGCAGCAAGGTGGCATCACCGCCGGCGATCGCGGCGCCGAGCATTGCGGCTGACGCTGCGTTGTGCGCGGCATCCGCGTGCGTGACGTCGTGCGGCAGGCCGTTGCGCGAGGCCGCGGTGCTCGTTCGCGCGGCGGGCACCGCGAGGATCGCCGCGACCGGCATGTCGCCCGCGATCCGCGAGGCGTGAATCGTGCCGTTCCGTTTCATAGCGATGCACACGCCGCCGTAGAGCGCCGCCGCGAGATTGTCCGCGTGCCCCTCGATCGGCACGCCGAGCGTCAGCAGCTCGCCGGGAGTCGCCAAACGCCCGGTGACGGCGGCGCCTGCGACGAGCCCCATCGCGATCGCCGCCGCACTCGACCCGAGCCCGCGCTCGAGCGGGATGCGGTTGACGAAGCTGAAGCGGTAGCCGTCGGCCGGGGCGAACAATGCGAACGCGCGCAGTGTCAGGTGGGTCGCGTCGCGCGGCAGCTCGTCGACGCCTTCGCCTTCGATCTCGACACCGCTGCTTCCTTCCTCGACGACCACCTCGTTCCAGAGGTCGAGCGCCGCCGCGGCGGCGTCGAATCCCGGCCCGAGGTTGGCCGTCGAGGCCGGTGCGACCACCCGGGTTGTCAAGACAAGACCTCCAGCACCGCGTCGATCGTCGCGTCGACGACGACCTCGGCCGTCTGCGCGACCGCCTCGACGTCCTTCAAGCCGTGGCCGGTGAGGATCGCAACCGCTGTCTTGCCACTTAGTGTTGACTCAACACAAAGTTCGAGGGCTGCCAGCCCGGCTGCGCTCGCGGGCTCGCAGAATGCGCCCTCTTCCTGCCCGAGGCGCTCCCAGGCGGCGCGCAGCTGGTCTTCGCTCAGCGTTGCGACTTCGACGCGACCGGCGTCGACGAGCTCGGCGACATGTTCCGCGTGCGCTGGATCGCCGATCCTGATCGCAGACGCCCATGTGGTCGTGCGATCGGCCGCTTGGCCGACGATGATCCGCGGCGCCACGCCCGCTTCGGCGAAACCCGCGGCGACGGCGGAGACGTTGCCGCCACCGCCGAACGGAAGCGCGACGATGTCGGGCGCGCCGCCAAGCTGCTCGAGCAGCTCGTGGACGACGGACTTCTGCCCTTCGATGCGGTCCGGGTTGACCGAGTTGACGACGACGTAGCCGTCGCGCTCGCCGAGCTCGCGGCAGAGCCGCAGCGCATCGTCGAAGCTCCCGCGCACCTCGATCACGCGTGCGCCGACGGCGCGCACCTGCGCCCGCTTCGGGCCGGCAGTCGCTCCGGCCGGCGTCAGGACGACGGACTCCACTCCCGCGCGCGCCGCGTAGGCGGCGGCGGATGCGGCGGTGTTGCCGGTCGACGCGCACACGACGGCGCGCGCACCTGCCTGCACTGCGCGCTCGACTGCAACGACCATGCCGCGGTCCTTGAAGCTCCCTGTCGGGTTGAGGCCCTCGCACTTGAGGTGGAGCTCGCAGCCGAGCGACTCGGAGAGGCGGCGCGCGTGAACCAGGGGCGTAGACCCTTCGCCGAGCGACAGCCAGGAGGCAACGGACGTCATGCCCAGCCCAGCTCCGCGACGCCGCGGTCGGAGACGACGGGCATCGGCCGCGAGGCGGCGTGCACCTCGGGCAGCGCTCCGAGCGCAACAAGGGCGTCGTCCAGCGCGCCCACGCGCGCTTCATGGGTCACGACGTGCAGCGCGGCGCCGCTCCCGTTCTGATGCTGCAGTAGCCGTGCGATCGAGATCTCGCGCTGCGCGAGCTCCTCGGCGACGCGTGCGAGCGCGCCGGGACGGTCCTCGACCGAGAGGCGAAAGTAGAAGGGAGACGTGCTGTCGCCGGTCGGCAGCCGCGGCAACTCGCGCCACGCGGCGTCGTTCTGGAGGAAGCCGGTGCCCATCGTCCCGATCACGCTAGCCATGTCGGCAATCACGGCCGACGCGGTCTCGATCCCGCCCGCGCCGGGACCCTCGAGCGTAATCTCCCGAATTGCGTCGCCCTGCAGCATCACGGCGTTGAATGCTCCATTGACCTTCGCGAGCGGATGCTGCTTGTCGACAAGTGCTGCCTGGACACGAACGTCGAACTGCCCGTCGACGAGGCGCGCGGCCCCGACCAGGCGAATCACCATGTCGAGCTGGTACGCGGCCGCGATGTCGAGCGGGTCGATGGCGGTGATGCCGGAGTAGTCGACGTCCTCGAGGCCGACGCGCGAGTTGAACGCAACCGTGGCGAGGATCGCCATCTTGGCCGCGGCATCAGCGCCGTCGACGTCGTCGCTCGGGTCGGCCTCGGCGAAACCGCGCCGCTGCGCTTCGGCGAGCGCCTCGCCATACGTCTTGCCGGCTTCCATCTCCGTGAGCACGAAGTTCGTCGTGCCGTTGACGATCCCGAGCACGCGGTGAACGTTCGAGACGACGAGCGACTCGCGCAGCACCTTGATCACCGGGATCGCGGCACAGACGCTCGCCTCGAACCGCAGCTGCACGCCACCCCCCGACGCTGCTTCGAACAGTTCGGCGCCGCGCCGTGCGACCAGCTGCTTGTTCGCCGTGACGACGTGCTTGCCACCGCGCAGCAGGTCGAGCACGTAGCCCCCCGCAGGATCGACGCCCCCCATCACCTCGGCCACGACTTTGATCGAGGGGTCGCCCGCGATCTCCGAGAAGTCGGTCGTAAGCACCCCACCCGGAGGGGTGTAATCACGCTCCTTCGCGGGATCGCGGACGAGCGCCTTCACGAGCCGGATGCGGTGCCCCGTGGCCCGTTCGATGTCGTCAGCTGAATCCGTCAGCAGGCGGTTGACTGCCGCACCGACGGTGCCGTAGCCGAGCAGTGCGACCGGTACGTCAACCGACCCCATGGACCTCCGCGGCCTCCTCGCGCACGTTCAGCGCGCGGAGGCGCGCACCTACCTGCTCGATCTGCGTCTCGGCCAGCTTCGCGCGGTACTCGTCCAGCACCGGCTGGCCGCGGTCCATCTCGGCGACCCAGTCGCGCGCGAACGTGCCGTCCTGGATGTTCTTGAGGACGCCGCGCATGTTCTCGCGGACGTGCTCGTCGACGACCTTCGGGCCGACCGCATGCGAGCCGTACTCGGCCGTGTCGGAGATCGAGTAGTGCATGCGCTCGATGCCGCCCTCCCAGATCAGGTCGGTGATCAGCTTCAACTCGTGCAGGCACTCGTAGTAGGCGACCTCAGGCTGGTAACCGGCCTCGACAAGCGTCTCGAAGCCGAGCTGAATCAGCTGCGTGACGCCGCCGCACAGCACGGTCTGCTCGCCGAAAAGGTCCGTCTCCGTCTCCTCGGAGAAGCTCGTCTCAACCATGCCCGCGCGCGCCGCGCCGAGCGCAGCGCCGTAGGCCAGCGCGAGATCCTTCGCACCGCCGCTCGCGTCCTGCGCGACGGCGATGACCGCCGGGGTGCCGTAGCCCTCGGTGTAGAGGCGGCGGACGACGTGCCCCGGGCCCTTCGGCGCGACCATGATCACGTCGTGGCCCTCCGGCGGGGTGATGCGGCCGTAGTGCACGTTGAAGCCGTGTGCGAAGAGCAGTGCGGCGCCCGGCTCGAGGTTCGGTGCGACGTCGTTCTCGTAGAGCGCGGGCTGCGCGCCGTCGGGGACGAGGAAGGCGACGAGCTGTGCGCCCTTCACCGCGTCGGCGAAGGATGTCACGGTCAGTCCCGCCTCTTCGGCCGCGGCCGCGGAGGCGCTTCCCTCGCGCAGGCCGACGACGACGTCGACACCCGACTCGTGGAGGTTGAGCGCGTGGGCGTGCCCTTGGCTGCCGTATCCGAGCACTGCGACCTTCCCGCTGAGGAGGTCGACGTTGCCTGCCTTGATGATCTCGGCCATGTGTTGGTGGTCCTTTCGAATCAGACGACGGATGGTTGTGCGTCACGACCTGCCGCGCTCGGGCGGCGGAGGCCGACTCGCCCGGTGCGGACGAGCTCGCGCACGCCGTAAGGACGAACGAGCTCTTCGAACGCCTCGAGCTGATCTGGGCGTCCAACGAACTCGAAGGTGATTGCATCGCGGCCGATGTCGGCGACCTGGGCGCCGGCGACCTGGCTGAGTGCGACGAGCTCCGCACGGCGGTCCGGGGCCACGCTGACGGTGATCAGCGCGAGCTCACGCTCGACCGCCTCGTCCGGGCGCAGTTCGGTGACACGCAGCACGTTGACGAGCTTGTGCATCTGCTTCTCGATCTGCTCGAGCGAGTGCTCGCTGCAGTCGACCCGCAGCGTCAACCGCGAGATGTCGGAGCTCTCGGTCGGACCGACCGCGAGGCTCTGGATGTTGTAGCCCCGCCGCGAGAACAGCTGCGACACGCGTGCAAGCGCGCCCGGGCTGTTCTCGAGACGAACAGAAATTGTGTGGGTGCTCATGCCGATACCACCTCTCCGCCCGGAGCTTCGATGATGTCGATCGCCGCAGCTCCCGCGGGGATCATCGGGAAGCACTTCTCCTCGGCGTCGCAACGGACGTCGACGACGGCGCTGCGGCCGCAGTCGACCGCGGCGGCCAGCGCCTCCTCGAGCTGGTCCTCGCTCTCCACGGTGAAGCCCGCGCAACCGTAGGCCTCCGCGAGCTTTGCGTAGTCCGGTGCGACCTGTGTCAGGTGCGTCTGCGCGTAGCGCTCGTCGTAGAACATCTCCTGCCACTGTCGCACCATGCCGAGCCAGCCGTTGTTGACGATCACGGTGACGATCGGCAGCCGTTCGAGCGCCGCGGTTGCGAGCTCCTGGCACGTCATCTGGAAGCAGCCGTCGCCGTCGATGCAGATGACCGTTGCATCGGGACGCGCCGCCTTCGCGCCGATCGCGGCCGGGACGCCGTAGCCCATCGTCCCGAGCCCGCCGGAGGTGATGAACGAGCGTGGCTTGTCGCACTGGATGTACTGCATCGCCCACATCTGGTGCTGGCCGACGCCGGTCGTCCAGATCACGTCCTCCTCACGGGTCGCGGCAAGGTCGCGGAGCGCCTCGATCGCGGTCTGTGGCTTCAGCACGCCGTCCGCCTTCTCGTAACGGAAGGGGAACTGCGCACGCCAATCCTCGAGCTGACGCAGCCAAGGCCTGCGGTCGGGAGCTCCGTCTGCGGCGGCGGTTCTCACCTCCGCGGCCAGCTGCGCCAGCGCGAGCTTGAGCGGACCGACGACCGGGATCTCCGCATGGCGGATCTTCCCGACCTCTGCCGCATCGATGTCGAAATGGATCACCTTCGCGCCCGGCGCGAACGCCGAGACCTTGCCGGTGACGCGGTCGTCGAAGCGCGAGCCGACCGCGATCACGAGGTCGGCCTTGTTCAGCGCGAAGTTCGCGTACTTCGAGCCGTGCATGCCGGGGTGGCCGTAGTTGAGCGGGTGGGAGTCCGGCAATGCCCCCTTGCCCATCAGCGTTACGACTGCGGGAAGCTGCGCCGAGTCAACGAGCTCGAGCAACTCGGCACAGGCGTCGGCATTGAGCACACCGCCGCCGGCGTAGACGATCGGCCGCTGCGCCACGGCGATTGCCCTTGCCGCTTCCCGAAGCTGCCTGGGGTGCACCTTGTGCGGCGGCTTCCACCCGGGCAGGTCGACGTCGTCGGGGTAGACGAAGTCGAATTCGGCTTC
>DATBDB010000185.1:0-9155 GCA_036270155.1 Gaiellaceae bacterium | reverse complement strand
GCGGCTGTGCCGATCCTGCAGGTCGCGGACATCCACACGTACTACGGCTCGATCCATGCGTTGAAGGGGATCTCGCTCGAGGTGCACGAGGGCGAGATCGTGACGCTGCTCGGCGCGAACGGCGCCGGGAAGTCGACGACGTTGCGCTCGATCAACGGGCTCAACCGTCCGCGGCAGGGCAACATTCAGTTCCAGGGGCGGGACATCACGAGTGTCCCTGCCCACGAGATCGTCAAGCGCGGGATCGCGCAGTCTCCGGAGGGTCGCCGCCTCTTCCCGCGGATGACGGTGATCGAGAACCTGGAGATGGGCGCGTTCCAGCGCAAGGACCGCGGCGAGATCAAGGGCGATATGGACCGGGTCTTCGAGCTGTTCCCGCGCCTGCACGAGCGGCGCACGCAGAAGGCCGGAACGATGTCCGGCGGCGAGCAGCAGATGTGCGCCATCGGCCGCGCGCTGATGGCGCGCCCGAAGCTGCTGCTGCTCGACGAGCCGTCGCTCGGACTGGCGCCGATCTTCGTGGAACGGATCTTCGACATCATCAAGCAGATCAACGAGCAGGGAACGTCGATCCTCCTCGTCGAGCAGAACGCGCTGATGGCGCTCGAAGCCGCGCACCGCGGCTACGTGCTCGAGACGGGCCGCATCGTCCTCGCCGACAGCGCCGAGGCGCTGAAGACGAACGAGCAGGTCCGCAAGACCTACCTCGGCGAGACCTAAGCCGCGCCGGCGCTCGGGCGACGAGTCACACATAGATGAACCTGGTTCGCACACCCCGCGAATCAGGTTCATCTATGTATGTGACCTTGCTTGCGCGCAGTGCGCAGCTAGGCGTCGCGGCGGCTCGTCCACCAGCTGCCGGCGCGCGAGAAGACGAGCGCCCAGCCGACCAGGATGAGCGCTGCCGCCACGCTCGACATGGCGATGCGCGTGTCGTTGAAGTTCGTCACCGGCAGGAAGTGCTCGGCCGCTACGACGTCGATCAGCTTGCGCGCGCCGCCGAGGATCCCGATCTGACGCAGCAGGTGCGCGACGATTGCATTCCACGCGATCAGAACACCGACGACGACCCGCGAGCTCGCAAACGCAGCCAGCCCGACGGCGACGATCACGTTGATCGCGGTGATCGCGACGGAGTACTCGACGTACTTCGCGATCAAGGAGCCGCTGGGGTTGGGCAGGCTCCCCGCGAACACGAACGAGCACGCGATCGACAGCCCGAGACCTAGTGCAAGGATCGGCATGAACACGGCCAGTGCGCCGGGCACGCGGACGTTGAACAGCGTCGAGCGCTTCCGGCCGGTGACGACGAGGTCACGGAAGACGCCGTTGCTGACGTCCTGGGTGCCCGCGGTCGCGCCGATCAGGATCGCGGCGACTGTCCCCAGCCCGGCGGCGAGGAAGACGGTGTGATCGAGGTTCGTCGCGCCGCCGGCCGCGCCGTGGTGGTTCGGGTTCACGGCGTGGAGGACGACGAGCACGATCTCCGCCACGAGCACCGAGCCGACCGTCAAGATCAGCGACCACGCCATCAGGCCACGGCGCCGGACGAGCTTCAGCACTTCTGCGCTGATGAGCCTCATTCGCCTTCCCCCAATCTCGAGGTGATGGACAGGAACGTCTCTTCAAGAGTCGCGCGTGCCGGCTCGAGCCGGGACACGGCGACGCCTGCGTTGACGAGTGCGCGGTTGATCTCCGCGGGAACGAGCCCGTCGCCGAGCGTCAGGCGCAGGACGGACGCGCCTTCCTCTTCGACGTGCGTGATCCGCGACTCGCCGCCGAGCACCTTGCGGGCCGCGGCCGGGTCGTCGATCTCGATCAGCAGCGTCGGGTCGCCCTGTGCGGCGATCTCGCCGACTGCGCCTTGCACGACGACGGTGCCCTGGTCGACGATCGCGACCTGGTCGCACGTCTTCTCGACCTCGTCCAGCAGGTGCGAGGAGAGGAACACGGTGCGTCCCTCGTCGACGAACGAGCGGATCAGCCGCCGCATGTCGAGGATGCCGGCCGGGTCGAGCCCGTTCATCGGCTCGTCCAGGATCAGCAGCGCGGGGTCGGCCAGCAGGCAGCGGGCGATCCCGAGCCGCTGGCGCATGCCGAGCGAGTACGACTGGACGCGGTCGTCCGCGCGGTGCTCGAGCCCGACTCGCTGAAGCGCCTCGGGAATGCGAGCCTCGGCGGCGCGGTCGCGCGCGGCCGCGACTATCTTCAGGTTCTCGCGGCCGGTCAGGTGTGGGTGGAACCTCGGCTCCTCGACGATCGCCCCGACGCGCGCGAGCGCTTCGCCGCGCTTGGCGGGCTGCGGGAGGCCGAGGAGCGCGACGTCGCCGGACGTCGGCTGCGTCAGGCCGAGCAGGGTCCTGATCATGGTCGTCTTCCCAGCCCCGTTGGGGCCGAGGAAGCCGAAGGCGACGCCCGCGGGGACGGTCAGGTTGACCCCGTTGACGGCTGCGCGTTCGCCGAACTTCTTCGTCAGCGCGTGGGTTTCGATCACTGTTTCCATGCCCCGCACGCTACGACGCCGACCGACAGCGTGCATCGGTCGCGCTGCCGATCTTCGTCTCGTACTTCAGGTGGAGACGGACGGCTTGACGAGACCGGCGTCGTAAGCAGCAATCACCATCTGGACGCGGTCGCGGAGTTGCAGCTTGCGCAGCACCGCCGACACGTGCGTCTTCACCGTCGACTCGCCGACGACCAGGCGTTCGGCGATCTCGGCGTTCGAGAGTCCCTCCGCGACGAGCAGCAGCACTTCGCGCTCGCGCTCGGTCAACTGCGCTAGCTCCACGGGTGTCCGCGCGTCGAGACTGCTCGCGAACTGGTCGAGGAGCCGGCGCGTGACGCTCGGCGCGAGCAGCGCGTCGCCGGAGGCGATCACGCGGATCGCTTCGGCGAGCTGCGCCGGCCGTACGTCCTTGAGCAGGAAGCCGCTGGCGCCCGCGCACAGCGCGCGCGCCACGTACTCGTCGAGGTCGAAGGTCGTGAGGATGAGAATCCTGGTCTCGGGCTGCGCTTCGAGAATGCGCGCGGTCGCCTCGATCCCGTCGAGCTCCGGCATGCGGATATCCATGAGGATCACGTCGGACGACGAGACTGCGGCGAGCTCGACCGCCTGCCGCCCGTTCTCCGCTTCGCCGACCACGTCGATGTCGGGTTGCGCGTCGAGGATCATCCGGAACCCGGAGCGCACAAGCGCCTGGTCGTCGACGACGAGGACGCGAATCACGACGCCGCCACCGGAATCCGCGCACGCACGCCGTAACCGCCATCCGCGCGCGAGCCCGCATCGAGCTCGCCGCCGTACAGCGCGACCCGCTCGCGCATCCCGATCAGGCCGCGCCCTTCACCATGCAGCGCGGCGCCGACGCCGTCGTCGGTCACTTCGACCTCGACCGCATCGCCGGAGTGGCGCACACGCACGGTCACGTGCGACGCGAACCCGTGCTTGAGCGTGTTCGTGAGGCTCTCCTGGACGATCCGGTACGCCGACAGGCCAACGCCTTCCGGGATGGTGCCCGGTGTCCCTTCCTCGATCAGCTCAACCTCGAGCCCGGCCGCGCGGACAGTGTCGACGAGCTCGTCGAGCCGGTCCAGGCTGGGTTGAGGGAAAACGTCGGCTTCGTCATTTGCGACAACGCCGAGCAGGCGACGCAGCTCGTTCAGTGCGCGGCGGCCCGTCTCCTCGACGGCGCGGATCGCCTCCCGTGCGCGCTCCGGATCCTGGTCGAAGATCTCGCCGGCCGCCGCCGCCTGCACGACCATCACGCTGACGTTGTGCGTGACGACGTCGTGCAGCTCGCGCGCGATGCGTGCACGCTCCTGCGCTGCCGCTCGCCCGAGCCGCTCGTCGCGCTCGCGCTCGCGGGTGTACATCGAGTCGCCGATGACCCAGCCGAGGCAGAGGAAGACGAACGGTGCGATCAGGCGCCCGACGTGCGCGTCGCCGGAGATCAGCGCGGGCAAGGCAAGGAGCCCGACGGCTCCTCCGCTCGCCTGCAGTGAGACGTTGCGTGGGCCGCGTGAAGCGACCGCGACGACGGCGAAGATGACTGCCGGCGTCAGCGAATTGACCCCCACGCTGATCAGGATCCCCGTCGCGGCGGTCTCGAATGCGAGCACCGGCAGCGGCCGCCGGCGGCGGAAGAAGATCGCAATCGTGCCGAGCAGGGAGATCGGCACGGTCGGCCAGAGGTGCGTGCCGTCGCTGAAGGCCTGGGCGAACGCGGTCAGGCCGACGATCAGCACGACCACAAGGTCGTAGACCCAACCGGGGATACGGAAGAGCATGGCCGGGACGCTACTGGCGGCGGTCTCCGCCGGAAGGACGATCCTGGTCTCGCCCGTTAGTTGGAGCCGACGACGAGCGGGAAATACGGCGGCGCGAGCAGGTAGCCGATGCGCTGCGCGCCGCGGCCCCGGGCCATCTCGAGCGCGGCGGGCAGGCCGTGGGCGGGAACGTACCCGAGCTGGCGGGCCGATTGAGCGTCGCGGCAGCCCGCGATCAGCACCGCGCCGAGCCGGTGCGCCGTCGCGTCGCACGCGCTCCACTCGAGAAACGGCTGCAGCGGATGGCAGGCGCGTCCGGCGCGGTACTCCGCGATCGCGTTCGTGTCGGTGACCGCCAACGCCTCGGCGTCGCGCATCGCGCCGATGTCGCCCGCGGTGCGCGCGTCGTAGAAGAGCGAGCGGTACGGCGTCTGCGTCGGGCGCGCGAACCGGCGCGCGAACGGGTGGACGAGGATCGCGGTGCCGCCGTGGGCGAGCGGCGGCGCGTTGCGCCAGAGTCGCAGTGCGAGCCCGAGCCCCAGGTAGGCGGCGTTGACCGGGTTCGGCCGTTCGCGCGGCAGCGAGGGCGTGGTCGGCGGGATCCCGATCACGATCGCATCGAGCGGTTCCTCGAGATCAACGCCCTTGAAGACCGTGCCGCGCAACAGCGCCTCCGTGTGCGCGACGGACGGTGTGCCGGCGTAGACGGCAGCCGCGGTCTGCTCGCGCGGCAGCCGGTCGAGGAGGCGCTGGCGCATCCGGCCGGGCGCCAGCTGGAACACACGGCGCACACGCGAGCGAAGCATGCGCTCGATTGCCTGCTGGTCGTAGGGGTAGCCGGCGAGAGGCCCGGCGACGCGCGGCGCGTTCAGCGTCAGGGAGACGCCGATCATCGCGACACGCTCGCCGAGGAGCCGCTCGATCGCGACCGCCAGGCGCCAGCCCTGCGAGCCGCTCGTCTCGAGCAGCGAAACCGCCCCTGCCGCGCGCAGTTGCTCGCGACCGCTCGCGGCGAGCAGCGCGGCCGGTCCGCCGTGCAGGACCGTCTCCGCTGCGGTGACAGTGACGACGACGTCCGTCTCGACGAGCGCCGGGTTGACGCGCAACGTGACGTTTCCTTCGCGTCCAAGCTCGACGAGATCGTCCGCCTCGGCGTCGTGCACGATCACGCGACCCTTGAAGCGCCGCCGGAAGTCCGGTGGCACGAGCGTCCCGATGTCGCGCGGGGTCGTGCGGCGCATCAGCCCGCCCGCCACGAGGATCGTCGTCTGGCGAACGCCGAGCCGTTCGAGCTGGTCGGCGACCGCCGCGATTGCAACATGGCGCGGCCCGACCTGCACCGCCGGGATCGGGAGCGACGGCTGCTCGATCACGATCGTCGCGGTTCCGCCGCGCTTGACAAGCCGCTCGAGCGGCTGGCCTGCAAGCGGAAACTGGAGCGCGTCGCGCACGGCCTGTCCCACGTCGTCCAGGGACTCGCGCGGCAGCGGCGGCCGCAGGACGAGGTCGTCCTCTCCCGGCTCCGCGACGACGATCCGCGCGTCGTAGAGCAGTGGGATGCGCGTCACGTGCTGCGCCGGGCGACTGCTGCCGTGACCCCGAGCGCGACGAAGACGCCGCCGGTGAGCCAGCGCCGCACCTTCGCACCGGTCCCGGTGCGCCGGATGCGCCCGGCAATCGCGTCCGAGACGAGCGCGTAGGTGATGTCGGAGAGCACGGCAACGGAGACGAAGATCACGCCGAGCACGGCGACCTGCGGCCAGACCGCGCCGCGCTGCGGATCGACGAACTGCGGGAGAAACGCGAGGAAGAACAGTGCGGTTTTCGGGTTGAGCACGTTGACGATCACGCCTTGCCGGTAGATGCGGCGCAACGGCGCCCGGAGCGCGCGCGGCTCCGTCTCCTCGGAGTCGCCGGCGACGATCCGCCGGATGCCGACGACGATCAGGTACGCCGCGCCGACGAGCTTCACGACGGTGA
This sequence comes from Gaiellaceae bacterium, assembly GCA_036270155.1. Taxonomy (GTDB): domain Bacteria; phylum Actinomycetota; class Thermoleophilia; order Gaiellales; family Gaiellaceae; genus PALSA-600. Next base: position 2,909 of record DATBDB010000185.1, on the reverse strand, counting down.
AGGCGGTCGCAGACGACGCGATCAGCGCCGAGAGCCCGACGGTGGCGGCGGCGACGTGCACGAGCCCGCCCGAGGCGACGCCGAGCGCCGAGACGAGCCCGGCGCGACGACCCTGGTCGATGCTCTGCGTGACGATGTAGGCGACGGCCGGGCCGGGGACGACGGCGAGCGCCGTCGCGGCGAGCAGGAAGAGCGCGATCGTGGAGGCGGTGGGCATTGTCAGCCTTTAGGGCACTGCCCGGTAGAGCCGCAGGTACTGCGGCCGGAAGCCGCGCCGCGGCCAGAAGCGCGAGGAGAGGAGGTTGCCCGACCGCCAGTCGGTCGTCATCGACCGGTAGCCGTTCTCGTGCGCCCACCCGAGGACGTGGTGGGCGAGCGCGAGCCCGACCCCGGTGCCGCGCACATCGTCGAGCGTCGCGGCGTGGGCGAGGTCGACGTTGCCGGACGGCACGCGGAGGTCGCCCTCGGGGCGGCTGTAGAGCAGGGCATGCCCGACCGCGCGCCCGTCGCGCTCGGCGACGAAGTGGGCCGGGAACCCCTCGTCCCAGAGGGTCCGCCACTCCTCGCGGAACTCGTTGCGCGGGGGCACGGTCAGACCCGAGAAGCTCGGTGACCGCGCCTGGAGCACCCAGAGGATCTCGTCGAGCTCGGCCACGGTCTCGAGATCGTCGGGCGTGCCGGCGCGGATCGTTCCGCCGAAGTCGATCGCGTCGGCGGGGCGCGTCTCCTGCACTGCCCACATGAACTGACAGCCGAAGGCAAGCCGGAACCACGTGTCGATCAGCCCTCCGTCCGACGCCGGGACGGCCACGGAGAATCGGGACACGTCCCACTGTTCGGCGAGGACGGCAAAGAGATCACGCAGCGCCTCGGGCTCGGAGGCGGCGTGTCCGCCGAAGCCGACGGTGGCGATCTCACCCTTCACCTCGCCGGCGAGATACGCGACGACCTCACTGCCGCGGGTCGCGACGATGCCCTCCTCGTCCGGGACGTGCGCCGAGAAGTCGTCGATCCCGGGCAGCAGCGGCTCCGCCGCCCGCTGGCGCGCGAACCGCTTCGAAAGCAGCCGTGCAGCCTCCTCGCGAAGGTCGGAAAGTGGGTGAATCTCGAGGCTCGACATCGCGCTCGGACGATACCGTGCCCCTGTGCCAAAGACCCTCACCGGAGCCGAGCTCGATCTGGGTGACGCGCCCGCACGCGGGTCCGACCTCTTCATCGTCGACGGGAACAACCTCGCCTACCGGGCGTTTTTTGCGCTGCCGGAGGAGCTGGCGACGACGGACGGCCAGCACACGAACGCGCTCCTCGGCTTCACGAACATGCTCTTCAAGCTGCTCGCCGACTACCGCCCGAAGGGCGTCGCGGTCGCGTGGGACTCGCGCCCCGTGCACCGCGCCGCGACCGCCGAGGCGGCAGACGTCGTCTACAAGGAGGGCCGGAAGCCGATGCCGGACCTGCTCCGCGAGCAGTTTCCGCATTTCCGCCCGATCGTCGAGGCGTTCGGCTACCGCAACCTGGAGTTCGAGGGGTGGGAGGCGGACGACGTGATCGCGACGCTCGCGACGCGCGCGGACATGGAAGGGATCAAGACGTGCGTCGTTTCGACCGACCGCGATGCATTTCAGCTCTGCAGCGAGAACATCGTCCTGATGATGACGCCGCGTGGCGTCGCCGACGTCAACGTCTACACGCCGGAGCGCGTCGAGGCCCGGTACGGCGTGACGCCCGAGCAGGTGCCGGACTTCATCGGCCTCAAGGGCGATACGAGCGACAACATCCCGGGTGTCCCAGGCATCGGTGACAAGACCGCGGGACAGTTGATCGCGCAGTACGGCTCGCTCGAGGCCGTGATCGAGCACGCGTCCGAGCTCTCGCCTGCGCGCTCAAAGAACATCACCGAGCATGCCGACATCGCGCGCGTCTCGAAGGAGCTCGCGACGATGCGTCGCGACCTCGACATCGAGTGTGACCCGGCGCAGCTCGTCCTCGACCCGCCCGACCGCGACGGATTGAAGGAGATCTTCCGGCGCTTCGAGTTCCGGAACCTGCTCAACCGCGTCGACGAGCTCGACGCGGCCGTCCCGGCCGCCGCGCCGCTCAAGGTGACCGGCGTCGAGGTGCCGTGGCGCGAGGGAGCGGTCGACTTTCGTGGCGTGGTCGGCTACTCCGCGATCGACGACCGCGAGGCCGTGGCGTCCGGCGACGAGGTGGTCATCGGTCAGCGGTCGCCGGTCATTCCGGCCAACGCAGAATTGATCGTCCACGATGCCAAGTCGCTGCGCGTCGACGCCAGGGAAGACACGCTGCTCGCCGCGTACCTGATCGATCCGGGCCGCACCGGCTACGAGCTCGACGACCTCGCGGCCGAGTACGGCGTCGAGCTGCTGCCGACGCCGGAGGCTGAAGAGGAGACGACCGCGCTCGTCCGCGCGGCCGAGACGCCGCGGCGGCTCATCGGTCCGCTGCTCGAGCGACTCGAGGAGCGCGCCGTCACCGACCTCTATCGCACCATCGAGTTGCCGCTGACCGCCGTGCTCGCCTCGATGGAGGAAGCCGGCGTGAAGATCGACACCTATCGCATGGGTGAGATCACCGCGCGCCTCGCCGACCGGGTCGAGGAGCTCGAGACGCAGGCGTACGAGCTTGCCGGCGAGGAGTTCATGATCGGCTCGACCCAGCAGGTCGGACGCGTGCTGTTCGAGCAGCTCGGGCTGACCGCGGGCCGCAAGGGCAAGACGGGGTACTCGACCGATGCGAAGGTGCTGCGGGGCATCCGCGACGACCACGCGATCGTGCCGGTGATCGAGGAGTGGCGCGAGCTCTCGAAGCTCCTGAACACCTATCTCGGGCCGCTGCCGTCGCTGATCTCCGACCACGACGGCCGGCTCCACACGACGTTCAACCAGACC
>DATBDB010000184.1:0-5748 GCA_036270155.1 Gaiellaceae bacterium | reverse complement strand
GCGCGGGCAGACGAAGCTGCCGATCCTCGTCAAGGGCGTGCTCACCGCCGACGACGCGGGGCTCGCGCTCAAGCACGGGATCGACGGCGTAATCGTCTCCAACCACGGCGGCCGGCAAGTCGACGGAGCCGTCGGCGCGCTTGACGCGCTCGAGAGGTGCGCGACGCGCTCCCGGAGGCGGTCGTCCTGATGGACGGCGGCATCCGTTCTGCGGCGGATGTGCTGAAGGCGGTGGCGCTCGGCGCCGACGCGGTGCTGCTCGGGAGGCCGTACGCCTACGCGCTCGCGGTCGGCGGTCAGCGCGGTGTCGAGGAGCTGATTCAGAACCTGATGGCGGAGATCGACCTGAACCTCGCGCTCGCCGGCGGACACTCGATCCGCGATCTGGATCGCTCGTGGCTGACAAGGGCGTAGTCCTCGGCGAGCCGGGATCGGTCGCGCTCGAGGAGATCACGGTCGACCAGCCCGGGCCGGGCGAGGTGCTCGTCCGTATCGAGGCGACCGGCGTCTGTCACAGCGACCTGCACGTGATCGAGGAGGACGGCTGGCATCACGCGCTGCCCGTGCTGCTCGGGCACGAGGGAGCGGGCACGATTGTGGCCGCCGGCCCAGGCGGCGAAGGGCTGGCCGAGGGGGACCGCGTCGTGATCGGCTGGAAGACCGCCTGCGGACAATGCTCGATGTGCAAGCGCCGCCAGCCGCGGCAGTGCAAGAAACCGCCCGCTGCGCCGGGCCGGCTGCACCGCCACGACGGTGCGGAGCTGACACCGGTGCTCCGCACCGGCACGTTCGCGACGCACACCGTCGTCCCGGCCGTCGCCGCGGTGAAGATCCCGCGCGAGTTGCCGGTCGAGCAGGCCTGCCTGATCGGCTGCGCGGTCGCGACCGGCGTCATGTCGGTGCTCGAGACGGCGAAGGTGTGGGAGGGCGCGCGCGTCGGCGTGATCGGCTGCGGCGCCGTCGGCCTCTCGGTGATTCAGGGCGCGCGCATCGCCGGCGCCTCGGAGATTCGTGCGATCGACCTCGACGAGCGCAAGCTCGCGCAGGCCACGCGCTTCGGCGCGACGCACACGGAGCCAGGGCCTGTCGACTTCGTCTTCGACGTCGTCGGTCGCAGCGCGACGTTCGACCAGGCGCTCGGGATGATCGTGAGCGGTGGCACCGTCGTCCTGGTCGGGCTCTCGCCCGCCGGCGAGAAGGTCGTGCTCGATCTGCCGGGGCTGTTTGCGAAGCGCGCGCGCATCCTCGTCTCGCACGGGGGTGACCATCTGCCTGAGGAGGACTTCCCACGCCTCGCGCGCTGGGCACTCGAGGGCAAGCTCGACCTCGCGAGCATGGTCACACGCACCTCACCGCTTGAAGCCTGGAAAGACGCTCTTGCAGCAATGATGGGCGGCGACGTCATTCGCACCGTGCTCACGCCCTGAACGCATCCTGAAGGCGGTCAATCCGACGCGGTGCGGGCTCCGTACGAAGGGAGTCCTCTACGAAAGGAACTCGACCATGCAACGGAGGCTTCTCGTCTTCGGTGTCGTCGTCGCGGCTGCCACGGCCCTGACGACCGTCGCGTTTGCACACCACTCCGCGACGCTGACGCTCAACGGGACAGATGGCCCGGGCTACACGATCAACTTGAAGAGTGGCGGCAAGCCCGTTTCGAACCTGAAGGCCGGGACGTACAAGGTCGTGATCAGCGATCGCGCTTCGATTCACGGCTGGTCGCTCGACGGCCCGAATGGGTTCGCCAAGGACATTTCGCCGGTCCCGTTCGTCGGAACGAAGACCGTCACGCTGCAGTTGAAGGCCGGTAACTACAAGTTCTACTGCCCGGCGCACGAGGCGACGATGTTCGGCCACTTCACAGTCGTCGCTTAGCCCGTGATCTGACGCGAAGCGGCCGGAGTCTGGCGCCGGCCGCTTCGTGTAGCGTCAGCGCCCCGTGAAACCGATCGACAACTTCCGGGCGATGATCGCCGGGGACGCGGAGCCGCCGCCGGTCGCGACGCTGATCGGCTTCGCAATGACCGAGGTCGAACCGGGTCGGGCGGTGTTCGAGATGGACGCCGGCCCGCAGCACGCGAGCCCGCTCGGCACGCTGCACGGCGGCGTCATCTGCGACCTCGTCGACGGCGCGATGGGCGTCGCTCACGCGGCCGCGCTCGATGAGGGGGAGACGTTCACGACGCTCGAACTGAAGATCAACTTCATGAAGCCGGTGTGGTCCGGCCATCTGCGGGCGGAGGCCAAGGTGATCAAGGCGGGACGCACGATCGGGCTCGTCGAGGGCCGTGTGACCGACGAGTCCGGGTCGCTGGTCGCCTTTGCGACCGCGACGTGCATGACGCTCCGTGGCGAGGCGGCAAAAGGACGCTAGAGGCTCACTGCGAAACTCTTGCACCCCTGGCTGGTGCGTCATACGCGGCGCAGCTCGCCCGGGGCACGCTCACCCGTAGACCCCGCTATGGCCTTCGCGTGCCCCGGCCAATCTGCTCGGTCTGACGCATCCCCAGAGGTACAACGTTCCGCAGTGAACCTCTAGGATCGTCACATGGAGCTGCGCGACACTCCGGAGGAGGCGGCGTTCCGGCAGGAAGTGCGCGAGTTCATCGCGGCCAACCTTCCGGACGGCTCGGCCAAGCGGGGTGCGCGCCGGTTCGAGGACGACGATCGTGCGTGGAGCCAGAAGCTCGGCGAGGCCGGCTACGCAGGCCTGACGTGGCCGAAAGAGTACGGCGGTGCGGGCGCGCCGTACAGCCACCAGGCGATCTACCTCGAGGAGCTCGCGCGCGCCGAGGCGCCGTCGCATCTCGGCGTGATCGGCCTCGGCATGGCAGGGCCGACGATCATCGCGTGGGGCACTGACGAGCAGAAGGAGCGGTACCTCTCGAAGATCCTCCACGCGGAGGAGATCTGGTGCCAGGGGTTCTCCGAGCCCGACGCGGGCAGCGATCTCGCCGCCTCGCGCACGCGCATCGAGGATCAGGGCGACCACTTCCTCGTCAACGGTCAGAAGGTGTGGTCGTCGTTCGCGCACATCGCGGACTTCTGCATCCTCGTCGGCCAGGGACTCCCCGACGCGCCGAAGTACAAGAACCTCACCTACGTGATCGTCGACATGCACGCCCCCGGGGTCGAGGTTCGCCCACTCGTCCAGATCACCGGCCACCCGGAGTTCAACGAGATCTTCTTTACCGACGTCAGGGTGCCGAAGGAGAACATCCTCGGCGGCGTCGGCGACGGCTGGCAGGTTGCGATGACGACGCTGCTGCACGAGCGCGGCACGCTCGGCTTCGCGCTGTCGGCGACGCTGGATGTCGCGGTGCGGAAGCTGATCGCGCTCGCCAAGGAGCACAAGGTGACCGACGCGCTCCTGCTCGACCGGATCGCGCGCGAATGGATCGAACTGCAGGCGCTCAAGTACACGAACTACCGCTCGCTGACCGCCTTGCAGAAGACGGGCGTGCCCGGGCCGGAAGGGTCAGCATCGAAGCTCGTCTGGTCGGAGAACAACCAGCGCCTGACGAAGCTCGCGCTCGAGATCCTCGGCTCGCACGCGCAGCTGACAAACGGCGAGAGCGGCGGCGACGGTTATTGGCAGTACCAGCAGCTCCGCTCGCGCGGCAACACGATCGAGGCCGGCACAAGCGAGATCCTTCGTAACATCGTCGCCGAGCGGGTGCTCGGACTTCCAAGGAGTAGGTAGTGGACTTCTCGTTCAGCTCTGAGCAGGACGACCTCCGCCGCGAAGCGCGCGCGTTCCTCGAGGCGAACCCGTCGCCGTCGATGGAGCAGCTCGCGGAGCTCGGCTGGGTCGGGATTCTCAAGAGCGACGACTTCACGTTTCTCGACGCGGCGGTGATCTTCGAAGAGCTGGGCCGCGCGCTCTACCACGGTCCGTATCTCCTGAACGAGGTCGCGGGCCAGCCCGGCGACGAGGTCTGGTCGATCGAGATCGACGGGTATGTGCCGCACCTCGAGAAGGTCGCGCGCGTCTTGCGGCCGGACATGACCGCGGAGCAGGCTGAGGGTGAGACGGTGGCGGCGGTCGACGACGGGCTCGAGCTCGGGCGCGTGTCGCAGAACGGCTCCGAGCCCGCCGAGGGCTCGTGGGATGACGTGCGGCGCAGGCTGCTCGCAGGCTTCGCGCTCTACCAGGTCGGCCTCGGCTCGAAGGCGATCGAGATGGCGATCGAGTACGCCGGGAAGCGCGAGCAGTTCGGCAAGAAGATCGGCACCTACCAGGCGATCTCGCACTCGCTCGTCGACGGCTATGTCGCGATCGAGTTGTCGCGGTCGCTCGCCTACTGGGCCGCATGGTGTGTCGCCGAGAACGACGACCAGGTCGATCTCGCCGTCGCGTCCGCGAAGTCACAGGCCGGCGAGGCGGCGGTGCTCGCGTGCGAGAAATCGATCCAGGCGCACGGCGGCATCGGTTTCACGTGGGAGCATCCGCTGCACCGGTACTACAAGCGTGCGCTCTGGCTTGAAGGTGCGCTCGGGTACGGGCGCGAGCATCGCGCGGAGATCGCCGCATCGCTCTTGGCCGGATAGCCGTAGGCGTGGTCGTGGGGATGGCTCAGACCAAGCCAGGTGTCGCGATCGGCCGCGGTGCATACAGGACGTACGCGCAAGGCCGAGCGTGACGCCTGGCGCAGTGTCTGAGCCACCATCCGCGGGGGCGGCTACGGCTATTCGGCCGAGAGTCCTAGTTACCGGCGCGTCGACGGGGATCGGTCGCGCGACCGCCGAGCTGCTGCGTGACCGCGGCTGGGAGGTCTTCGCCTCGGTGCGGACCGCAGGCGAGGCGCCCGAAGGCACGATCGAGGTCGTCTTCGACGTCACCGATCCTGAGGCGATCCGGCACGCCGCAGGGCGGATCGACGAGCTCGACGCGCTCGTCGACAACGCCGGGATCGCGATCGCCGCGCCGCTCGAGTTCGTGCCGCCGGACGAGCTGACGCGCCAGCTGGACGTGAATGTCGTCGGCCAGCTGCGCGTGCTGCAAGCGTTTCTCCCGGCGCTGCGTCGCTCGCGGGGCCGGGTCGTGCTGATGGGATCGATCGGAGGCAGGTCTGCGCTGCCGTTCATGGGCCCCTACGCGATGTCGAAGTTCGCGCTCGAGGCGATGGCCGACACGTTGCGAGTCGAGCTCGCGCCGTTCGGGATGCACGTGGCGATCGTCGAGCCCGGGACGATCGCGACACCGATCTGGACGAAGCCGCAGCGAACTGTCGACGAGTTTCCGCCCGAAGCGGCGGAGCTGTACGGCAAGCGGGTCGAGAGGTTCCGCCGCCTGGCGGCGGAGCGGGCGGGCAAGGCCGTTCCCGCCCTGGAGGTGGCGAAAGCGGTCGAGCATGCGCTCACCTCGACGAAGCCGAAGACGCGCTACATCGTCGGCCCGGACGCAAAGCGGCGTGCGCGGGTCGAGCGGCTGCCGGATCGCCTGCGCGACAAGCTGCTCACGCGTTTCCTCTTCGGGTCATGAGCTGGCTCGTCCACGGTGTGCGGTTCGCGTGCGAGATCGCGGCGATCGTCGCGTTCGTCTGGTGGGGCTGGCCCGTGGTAGGGATCGTCGCCGGGGCTGTCGTGATCGCCGTCTGGGGAGCGTTCGTTGCGCCCAAGGCGACGCGGCGGCTGGCGGATCCGGCGCGCGCTGCCCTCGAGCTCGTGATCTTCGGGGCAGCGACTGCTGCATTCGTGTTGGTGGGCCAGACGCTGCTCGCGATCGTCTTCGCCGCGGCGGCGGCC
>DATBDB010000183.1:0-9800 GCA_036270155.1 Gaiellaceae bacterium | reverse complement strand
GGGGGCCCCCCGACAATTTCCCTAGAGGACCAGCAGCGCCACGCCTCCCGCGACGAGCACCGCACCCGCGAGCCGCGGCGCGCTGACCTTCTCCTTCAGCACGAATGCCGCGAGCAGCGCCGCGATCACAACGCTCGTCTCGCGCACCGCGGCGACCGATGCGGCTGACGCGCGCTGCAGCGCCGCCAGCACGAGCGCGTAGGCGCCGAAGGTGCAGATGCCCGCGAGGATCGACGCCGGGCCGATCGCGCGCCTCACGGCCCCCACGCCCTTGATACGCATCACAGCGCCCGCGTAGACGATCGCCGGGCCCAGCATCGAAAGTTCGAGATACGTGATCGGCTCCGCGTGCCGCACGCCCCCCTTGTCGACGAGCGTGTAGACCGCGATGCACGAGGCGATCGCGAGCCCGAACGCGACGCCGCGCGGATCCGCCTGGCGCAGCCCACGCACGAGCAGGATCCCGGCCACCACGAGCACGACGGCCGCGACCTGCGTCCATGACGTCGTCCGCCCGAGCACCACCGAACCGATCAGGAGCACGAGCACCGGCGCCCCGCCCCGCGCGATCGGATAGACGACCGACAGCGGCACCAGCCGGTATGCGGTCGCGAGCAGCGCGAAGTACGTGAGCTGCAACAACCCGCTCGCGATCAGGAACGGCCAGACAGCCCGGTGCGCGTCCCACGTGAAGGCGACAACCGGCGCAAACACGAGCTCCGCGGTGATCAGCGCCACCGCCGTCGACGACTCGATGTCGCGGGCCCGGGCCAGCAGGATGTTCCAGAGCGCGTGCACGAACGCGGCGATCAGCGCGAGAACCAGGGCGGTCACCGGCATGCCGTGACGCTACGCTCACCCGCGGATGGCCGACGCGCAAGCAGTCGTTTTCGACTTCAACGGCACGCTCTCGGACGACGAGCCGCTGCTCGCGCGCGTCTACCAGGAGCAGTTCGCCGAGCTCGGCCGCCCGATCACCCAGGCGCAGTATTACGAGCACCTCGCGGGCCACACCGACGAGGAGATGTTCACGCGGTGGTTCGGCCACGCCGACCCCGCGCTGATCGAAGACCGGATCGCCCGCTACAACCGGCTGGCGGCCGACGGGTCGACGGTCGACGACGAGATGCGCGCCGCGCTTCGCTTCGCCGCGGCCCGCGCCCCGGTCGCGATCGTCTCCGCCGCGGCGCGGAGCGAGATCGACCCCGTCGTCGCCGCCGCTGGAATCGGCGACGCGATCGCGCTGATCGTCTCGCAGGACGACGTGACGGACGGCAAGCCGAACCCCGAGTGCTACCTCACCGCGGCGCGGCTGCTCGGCGTCGAGCCGGCTGGGATGCTCGTCTTCGAGGACACCGACGTCGGCGTCGCCGCCGCGAAAGCCGCCGGCGCGCGCGTCGTCGGCCTCACGCGCACGCTCGGCGCGGGACGGATGGCGGCAGCCGACGAGCTCGTCGAGCGGATCGACCTCCCGCTCATGGAGCGCCTGCTGTGCTCGTGATCGCGCACCGCGGCGCGTCCTTCGACCTTCCCGAGAACACCCTCCCCGCCTTCGCGCGCGCGATCGAGATCGGCGCCGACTACGTCGAGTTCGATGTGCACAACGACCTCTCTGTCACCCACGACCGCCCCAAGCGCGGAGCCACCTACCCGACGCTCGACGAGGTGCTCGACCTCTGCCGCGGTCGGATCGGCGTGATGGTCGAGCTGAAGCGCCCGAAAGGCGACACCGTCAAACGCACACTCGAGCGCCTCGACGACGATGCCGTGCTCGTCTGCTTCCAGCGTGCGCCGCTCGAGGAAGCCCGCCGGGTACGGCCGGGGCTGCGCACGGTGCAGCACGTCGGCTTCGGGGTCAGCATCCGCCGCGCGGCCGAGGGCGCCTGGGCGGCGGGCTTTCAGAACGAGCGCGTCACGCGCCGCGGCCTCGCGACCGCGCAACGACTCGGCCTCGAAACGCTCGTCTACACCGTGAATGACGAAGCGCGCATGGTCGAGCTGCAGCGGCTCGGGGTTAGCGGCATCTTCACTGACCGTCCTGATCTAGCATTGCGCGAACTTTGAAGCGGCGCGTCACGAGTGAAATGAAGTTGTAAGCCCTGGACGGGTCTTTGTAGGACTCGTCACGACAGGGACGAAGGGCGTCTTTCTGCAATGGGGTCACCGAGGGTCATAGCCATCTGCGCAGCGCTGCTCGCTGCCACCATTCTCGTGGGCGAGCCGTTTGCTGCCTCGCCGCGCGAGCGGTTGAAGGCGAAAGCTGCTCAGGAGCAACAGGTTCTCCAGCAGGTGAATGCGCTGGATGCGAAGTTCGGCCGAACGGTCGAGGCATGGAACGGGGCGCGATATGAGCTCGACAAGACACGCCGTCAGCTGGCCTCTGACCGCGCCGCCCTTCGCTTTGCAGAGCGGCAACAGAAACTGGCCATCGCACGCGTCAAGGCACGGCTGATCGCGCTGTATGAGAGCTCGGACGATCCGACAACCATCTCGGTCCTTTTTGGCAGCTCGACCTTGTCCGACATGCTCGGCCGGCTCGATGCAGCGCAGACGATCTCGAATGCTGACCACAACCTTGCGGTCGAGACGACTGCGGCGCGCGTCCGGTACGCCGCAGCCGAACGACGGACGCGCGCCCTCGAGCAGCGGCGGGCCGTGGCGGTCAAGCAACTCAGCGCACAACGCCAGCAGATCGAATCGATGCTTGGCCAGCGCCGGCAGCTGCTCTCGTCGATCCAATCGCAGATCACGACGCTGAAAGCTCAGGAGGCACGCCGCCAAGCGGCCCTCGCGGCTGCCGCACGCGCCCGGCTCGCACGCGAGCAGGCGGCCCTGCGGCAACAGGCGGCCGCACAGGCAGCCGCCCGCGCTGCCGCGGCGCGGAGCGCCGCGCGTAGTGCCTCGCTCCCCGATCCAGCTGCGCCACCGGCGACGAGTGCCCCCGCAGCCAGCCCCACCCCGACCAGCACGCCGCCTCCCGCACCAGCGACCCTCGTTGGAGGAGGCCATACCAACGCGGCGACGATCGCAATGCAGTACCTCGGTGTGCCCTACGTCTGGGGCGGCGCGACGCCCGCCGGCTTCGACTGCTCCGGCCTCGTCATGTACGTGTTCGCACAGCTCGGCATCTCACTCCCCCACTACGCCGCCGCTCAGTACGGATTCGGGACTCCCGTGCCTGCCGATCAACTCCAGCCCGGCGACCTCGTCTTCTTCGACGGTCTCGGCCATGTCGGGATTTACATCGGTGGCGGCCAGATGATCCATGCGCCGCACACCGGGGACGTCGTCAAGATCTCACCGATCAGCGAGTTCGGCAGCAGCTACGTCGGCGCGCGCCGGATCTAGCCGGTTCCCGAATCAGTGATCGTCGGGGTCGAGCACCGGCAGCCCTGGGCCGTCGTTCGGGAGGCTGATCAGCTTTGCGCCCTCGGACGGGATCTTCGCGGAGACACGAGCCCCGACCGGTAGCGCCGCGGCACGCGCCGTCGACATGTCGGCGATCAGATTCGTCCCGCTCCCGGTCACCTTCACCCGCGTCACCGGGCCGAGGAAGGTCTGCGTCAGCACCTCGCCCACGAACGAGTTCGGCGCACCGCCGTTCGTCACTGCCTCGAGCTCCAGCGACTCCGGCCGGATCAGCACCAGCACGCGCTCGCCGTTCCGGCGACCCTTGGCGGCGTCGACGCGGAGCCGCATCCCGCCGTGCTCGACCTCGCCGCTGCCACCGTCGACGACGGTCGCATCGAGGCGGTTCATCGTGCCGATGAACTCGGCGACGAACGGCGTCGCAGGCGCGGTGTACATCTCGGAAGGCGTCCCCATCTGCTCGATCACGCCGCCGTACATCACCGCCACGTGGTCGGAGACGGCCAGCGCCTCCTCCTGGTCGTGGGTGACGTAGAGGGTCGTGATCCCAAGCTCGAGCTGGATGCGGCGGATCTCTTCGCGCAGCTGTACGCGAACCTTCGCGTCGAGCGCCGAGAGCGGCTCATCGAGGAGCAGCACGCGCGGCTGGATCGCGAGCGCGCGTGCGAGCGCCACCCGTTGCTGCATGCCGCCGGAGAGTTGGTGCGGATAGCGATCAACCGCGTGGGAGAGGCCGACCAGCTCGAGCAGCTCGTCGACCGGCTTCGCGCGGTCGCCCTTGCTCTTGCCGCGGATCTTCAGGCCGAACTCGACGTTCTGGCGCGCAGTCATGTTCGGGAAGAGCGAGTACGCCTGGAAGACCATTCCCATGTCGCGCTTGTTGGGGGCGATGCCCGTCACGTCCTTGCCGTCGACGATGATCCGGCCCTCGTTGGGGCGGTCGAAGCCCGCGACGAGGCGCAGCGCGGTCGTCTTGCCGCAGCCCGACGGGCCGAGGAGCGAGAGGAACTCGCCCTCGCCAAGGCTGATGTTGATCCCGTTCAGGGCCTTCACGGTCCCGAAGTCGCGATGAAGATTCTCGAGCTGGAGGAAGGTCATCTGGCTCCCGCGATTATGCGGCTTGACTGACCGCGTTTACGACCGACAAGCAGCAGCGACAGCATTGCCGCCCAGGTGATGCCAAAGCTCATCAGCGTCAGCGCACCCGCCGGGAAGCCCTGAGACTCGTTGATGAACTGAATGAAGATCGGGAAGGTGTGGAACGCCGCCAGGTTCGCGATCGTGAACTCGCCCATCACGATCGCGAGCGTCAGGAACGACGCGGCGAGCGCGGCCGAGCGGATGTTCGGAAGGATCACCCGGAAGAGCGTGGTCGTCCACGTCGCACCGAGGCTCTGCGACGCCTCCGTCAGCGTGTGCACGTCGATCGAGCGGAACCCTGCGTCCAGCGAGAAGAACATATACGGGAACGCGAGGATCACGTACGACGCAGCCAGGAATCCCCAGGGCTTTTGGTAGAACCAGTCGGGCGTCCCCTTGAACGTTCTCAGCAGGCCGACGACCATCACGATCGGCGGCACGATGAAGGGGATCAGCGCCATGAAGGCAAGCACGGGCCGGAGCCGCGGCAGCTTGAGGTGCACGAGGTAGATCGTCGGCACGAAGAGCAGCAGGCTGATGAAGATCGTCTCGATCGCCAGCCGGAACGAGAGCCACAGCGTGTGCCAGAAGTCGGGGTCGTGGAGCACGAAGCCGTAGTTGGCGCCGACGCAGCACTTGCCCGTCTGCGTCGACCTGAGGCTGATCAGCAGCGTCGAGAACAGCGGGAGCAGGAAGTACGCCGCCGCGAGGAGCAGCCAGACCACCGCCGACAGCGACATGCGGGGGCGCCGCATTACTTCGCCCACCTCGCCGCACGGCGCTGCAGCGGGATGTAGATCAGCATCATCACCGCGAGCACCACGAACATCCCGAACGCCATCGCCTGTGCGAGGTGTGGGTTGTCGAGCACGTTGCCGCTGTAGTAGGCGCCGATCAGGATCGGGACGATGTTCACCGAGCCCGAGGTGAGGCTGTACGCCGTCGCATAGGCGGCGAACGCATTCCCGAAGAGCAGGATCATCGCGCCGAGGATCGACGGCATCAGCACCGGCAGCCCGACGTAACGCCAGAACTGCCACTGCTTCGCGCCGAGATTGGACGCGGCTTCACGCCACTCCTTGCGCAGCCCGTCAATGGCGGGCGCGATCACGAGGATCATCAGCGGCAACTGGAAGTAGAGATAGGCGAGCTCGACGCCGGTCTTCGAGAAGAGCGTGAACCCGTGCCCGTTCAGGTCGTAGTGCAGGTGGTTCTTCAAGAAGACCGTCACGATCCCGAGCGGGCCGAGCGAGGCGATGAACGCAAAGGCCAACGGGATGCCGCCGAAGTTCGCGGCGACGCCGGAGAACGTCGTGAGGATCGAGCGCACCCACGCCGGCGTGCCGTCCCGGAGCGCCGCGTAAGCGATGAAGAGGCCGCACACGCCGCCGATCAGCGCGGTGACGAGGCTGATCTCGATGCTCGTCTGATACGCGTCGATGTACGGATGGTGGAAAAGCAGACGGATGTTGTCGAAGGTCGCGTGGTCGTTCTTGTCCTGGAACGCACCGAGGAGCACCGCTCCGGCCGGAACGAAGAGAAACGCGATCGCGTAGGCGAAGAACGGCAGCGTTCCGAGCCATGCGAGAGGAAGGCGCCTCCGGCCGGACGCGATGTCCGGCCGGAGTGCCTGCGGTGCTGCTTCGGTTGAGATCCCTACCCGACCTTGGTCGGCCACTGCTGGGCGATCAGGTTCTTCGCCTTCGTCTGCTGACCGATGCTCGCGAACTTCACCTTCGCGTAGAGCGCAGGTGACGGGAGCGCGTTCAGCAGAGACTTCGGAAGCACCTTGCGCTGAGCCAGGTCGTTGAACCGGGCCGGATGCGCGAAGCCCTTCAGGTAGAGGATCTGACCCTGGTCGGAGTAGATGAACTCCTGCCAGAGCCGCGCGGCGTACGGATGCGGTGCGGTCGCGTTGACCGCCTGCGCGTAGTACCCGCCGTAGACGCCGTCACTCGGGATCGAGACGCCCCACTTGGCCGCCGGGATGCCCTTGATGTAGGCGAGGTTGTTGTAGTCCCAGTCGATCGAGATCGGGGTCTGACCGGAAGCGACCGTCGCCGGCGTCGTCTGCACCGGAATGAAGTTGCCCGCCTTCTTCAGTGATGCGAAGAAGTCGATCCCGGGTCCCACATCGCTCGCGCTACCGCCGTTCCCGATCGCTGCGGCAATCACGCCGGAGACAGCCGAGTTCGAGGTGAGCGGACTCCCGTTGAGCGCGACCTTGCCCTTGTACTCGGGCTTGAGGAGGTCCTTCCACGTCTTGGGGGGGTTGCTGATGAGGTTGCCGTTGTACCCGATCGAGATGGCACCCCAGTAGTCGCCCATCCAGAAACCGCGGGTGTCCTTCATCGCGCGCGGGATCGTGCTGTACGTCGACGGGAAGTACTTCGCGTACAGACCCTCGTTGGCGCCCGCGATCGCAAAGGACACACCGACGTCGACTCCGTCCGGAGCGCGCGAGTCGCCCTTGAGCGAGCGGATCGCCTCATTCTCCTGCGCGGAGCTGCCGTCCGGGTTGTCGTTCGTGATGCTGATGCCGTACTTCTTCGAAAACGTGTCCATCATCTCGCCGTAGTTCGCCCAGTCGCGAGGCAGCGCGATCGTGTTGAGCTTGCCTTCCTTCTTGGCAGCCTTGACCAGGGCGGCCATCCCACCGGCCGTGCCCTTGGTCGGCGGGGCCAAGGCGCCACGGCTCATGCCGAGGGCCGTGCCCGCACTGCTGAAGACGGTCAGGCCGAAAGCAGCCGCCGCGCTGCGCCGCAGCATCGACGAGCGGCTCATGCCTTCTTCTTCGAGCTTTGCCCAGAACTCGATCTCTTGGGCCTCGTAGTCCTCCATGCATTCCTCCCGGTCCGTGGTGTCCTCTAGTGGATCACGTAACGCTCTCTCATTTCAAGCTACCGGCGGCCTAACTTTTAGGGACCGAGTGGTAACGATCTTGGGTCGTTACGCTCTGCCCATGAATCCGTTCCAGGAAGAGGGCACCTGGCTCCGGTGCGCCCTCCACGCGCACACCACCAACTCCGACGGGGAGCTCGGCCCCGACATGCTGGTCCGGCACTACGAATGGGCCGGCTACGACGTCCTGGCCATCACCGACCACTGGGCGAGGACGGTCGAGGCCTCGACGAAGAAGCTGCTCGTCATCCCGTCGACCGAGCTGAACGCGAATGCGCCGACGCAGGAGCATGACGCGCACGTGCTCGCGTTCGGGCTCGAGGTCGATCCGGTGCTGCCCGAAGGCAGCTTCGCGCCGCTCGACGAGGTCGTCGCCTGGATCGCGGAGAACGGCGGCGTGCCGTACCTCGCTCACACGTACTGGAGTGGCCTCCGCACCGAGCAGTGGTGGGACTGCCCGGGCCTCATCGGGATCGAGGTATGGAACTCGGGGTGCGAGCTCGAGCTCGGCCGCGGCGACTCGTCGATCCACTGGGACGAGGCCCTGGAGCACGGGCGCCCGTTCTTCGCGCTCGCGACCGACGACTCGCACCATCCCGGCTACGACAGCGGCTTTGCCTCGACCTGGGTTCGCGCGAAGGAGAAGACGCGCGAAGCGGTGCTCGACGCGCTGCGCACCGGCCTGTTCTACGGCTCTACCGGCCCGCAGATCCACGACATCGAGGTGAGCGACGGCGATGTCGTCGTCCGCTGCAGCCCCGCAGAGGCCGTGACCCTCTATTCCGGACGCTGGCGCGGCGCGCGCGCGAACGCCGGCCGGCTCGGCTACCCGAACCACTCGGAGATCATCGAGCGGAACGACGACGGCCTGATCACCGCGGCGCGCCTCTTTCGTCCCTACGACGCGCCGTACGGACGCGTCGAGGTGCTCGACCGCAGCGGCAAGAAAGCCTGGAGCAACCCGCTGTGGATCGCATAGCCCTCGAGCGCGCAGAGCGGCTCGCCGGCAAGCAGTTCGACCTGCTCGTGATCGGCGGCGGGATCATCGGCGCCGGGATCGCGGAGGCCGCGACCGCGCACGGGCTGAAGGTCGCGCTCGTCGAACGCGGCGACTTCGCCTCGGCCACCTCGTCCGCGTCGTCGAAGCTGATCCACGGCGGCCTGCGCTATCTGCAGATGGGCGACGTCCGCCTCGTGCGCGAGGCGCACCAGGAGCGGCGCGCGCTGATGAACGTCGTCGCCCCGCACCTGGTGCACCGGCTGAACTTCCTGTTTCCGCTCTACGACGATGGGCCGCACCGCCCCTGGTTCGTGCGCACCGGCGTGCTCCTCTACTCCGCGCTCGCGCGCGCCAAGATCAACGGACGCGTCAGCGAGAAGCGCGCGCTGCGCCTCGTGCCGCAGCTCCGCACCGAAGGCCTGCACTCCTCCGCGCTCTATGCCGACGCGTGGACGAACGACGGCCGGCTGACGCTCGCGAACGTGCGCGCCGCAGCCGACCGCGGCGCCGCGGTTCTCAACTACGCCGAGGTGACAGCGATCCGCGGCGACGGTGCAGACGTCGTCGTCGACGGAGAGACGATCCGCGTCCAGGCCCGCGCGATCGTGAACGCGACCGGGCCGTGGCTCGACCGCGTGCGGCGCCTTGAAGATCCCTCCGCCGCGCCGTCGATCCGACTCAGCAAGGGCGTGCACCTGATCGCCGACGGCGGCGAGAACTGGGGCTCGGCGGTAACGATCCCGCACGACAAGGTGCGCGTCAGCTTCGCGATCCCGTGGGAAGGCAAGCTGCTGCTCGGCACGACCGACACGCTGCACGAGGGCGAGCCAGAGGACGCGCGCGTGACGGACGATGACGTGCGCTCGATCCTCGACGAGGCAGCCGTCGCGGTGAGCGACATCGGCGAGGTGCGCGCGTCGTTCTATGGGCTGCGCGTGCTGCCCGGCGGACCCGGCGCGACTGCGAACGCGCGGCGTGAGACCGTCTACACCCACGGCGCACACGGGATGCTGAGCGTCGCCGGCGGCAAGCTGACGACCTACCGCCGCATCGCGCTGGACGCGCTCGATCAGCTCGGGGTGCGCAACCTCGACCGCAAGCCGCGCCCGCTTCCGGGCGCGACGGGCCTGAGCACGATCGACTGGCCTGCCGAGCTCGACGCCGCGACACGCTCGCATCTCCTGCACCTCTACGGCTCGCTCGTCACGGAGGTGCTCGCGCCCGCCGCCGACGATCCCTCGCTGCTCGAGCCGATCGTCGCGGGCCGCCCCGACCTGCGCGCGCAGGAGCTGTACGCGCGCGAGCACGAGTGGGCCCGCAGCGACGATGACGTCTACCGGCGCCGCACCACGGTCTGGCTCGCAGGCGACAGACAGATCGAAACTCTTCA
>DATBDB010000182.1:0-14371 GCA_036270155.1 Gaiellaceae bacterium | reverse complement strand
GTTCGTCGTCTTCCACCTGCTCGATCTGACTTGGGGCACGGCGAACCCCGACTTCCACGCGGGCGACCCCTACGGCAACGTCGTTGCGAGCTTCCAGCGCTGGCCGGTGGCGATCGCATACATCGTCGCGAACCTCGCGCTCGCCACGCACCTGTACCACGGCGCCGGGAGCCTGTTCCAGAGCATCGGAGTGCTCTTCCGGCGGCGACGTGCCTTCGCGGTCGCGTTCGCCGCGGTCATCGCGGTCGGCAACGTCTCCTTCCCCCTCGCCGTCATGACAGGAGTGGTCAGCTGAGCCTCCCCCTGGAGCCCAACGTCCCGCCGGGCGCGATCCAGGAGGCGTGGGACAACCATCGCTTCAGCGTGCGTCTCGTCAACCCGTCCAACAAACGGCATTTCTCGATCATCGTCGTCGGCAGCGGCCTCGCGGGCGCGTCGGCGGCGGCCACGCTGGCCGAGCTCGGCTACGCGGTAAAGGTCTTCACCTTCCACGACTCGCCGCGGCGCGCGCACAGCATCGCCGCGCAGGGCGGCATCAACGCGACCAAGGACTACCACAACGACGGCGACTCGGTCTTCCGCCTCTTCTACGACACGATCAAGGGCGGCGACTTCCGCTCGCGCGAGG
The DNA here is from genome assembly GCA_036270155.1 of Gaiellaceae bacterium. Classification (GTDB taxonomy): domain Bacteria; phylum Actinomycetota; class Thermoleophilia; order Gaiellales; family Gaiellaceae; genus PALSA-600. Next base: position 13,743 of record DATBDB010000182.1, on the reverse strand, counting down.
CCAACGTCTACCGGCTCGCACAGGTATCCAGCGAGGTGATCGATCAGGCGACCGCGCAGGGCGTGCCGTTCGCGCGCGAGTACGGCGGGCTGCTCGACAACCGCTCCTTCGGCGGCGTGCAGGTCTCACGCACCTTCTACGCACGCGGGCAGACCGGGCAGCAGCTGCTGCTCGGCGCGTATCAGGCGATGTCGCGGCAGGTCGCGGCGGGCAAGGTCGAGTTGCACACGCGTACCGAGATGCTCGACGTGGTCGTCGACGACGGTCGCGCCGCCGGCGTGGTTGTGCGCGACCTTCTGACCGGCGAGGTTTCCTCACACTCCGCGCACGCCGTCGTGCTCGCCACCGGCGGCTACTCCAACGCCTTCTTCCTCTCCACCAACGCGAAGGCCTCCAACGCGACGGCGATCTGGCGTGCACACCGCAAGGGCGCAGCGTTCGCCAACCCGTGCTTCACGCAGATCCACCCGACTTGCATCCCGCAGACGGACGAGACGCAGTCGAAGCTGACGCTGATGAGCGAGTCGCTGCGGAACGACGGGCGCATCTGGGTGCCGCTGCGAGAGGGCGACGACAGGTCCCCGGACCAGATCCCGGAGAACGAGCGCGACTACTACCTCGAGCGCCGCTACCCGGCGTTCGGCAACCTCGTGCCGCGCGACGTCGCCTCGCGCGCGGCCAAGACGATGATCGACGATGACCTCGGGGTCGGCCCACGCCGCAACGGCGTCTATCTCGACTTCGCGGAAGCGATCGAGCGGCTCGGCATCGACACGATCCGCGGTCGCTACGGAAACCTCTTCCAGATGTACGAGCGCATCACCGCCGATGACCCCTACCGCGTGCCGATGCGCATCTCTCCCGCTCCGCACTACACGATGGGCGGCCTGTGGGTCGACTACAACCTGATGACGACGATCCCCGGCCTGTATGCGATCGGCGAGGCAAACTTCTCCGATCACGGGGCGAACCGGCTCGGCGCCTCGGCCCTGATGCAAGGCCTCGCGGACGGCTATTTCGTGCTGCCGGTCACGATCGGCGACTACCTCGCCGGGCACCTCGGCGAGCGGCCACCTCCCACCGACCACCCGGCGTTCGAGGCGGCCGAGCGGGAAGTCGACGAGCGCGTGCGTGCGTTGCTCGCGGTCGACGGCAGCCAGTCTGTCGACCGCTTCCACCGCGAGCTCGGCCGCATCCTCTGGCAGCAGTGCGGGATGGCGCGGAACGGGCCTGGGCTCGAGCAGGCGACCGGCGAAATCGCGGCGCTGCGCGACGAGTACCACGCGGACGTGCGTGTCCTCGGCGACGGCGAGTCACTCAACCAGTCGCTCGAGAAGGCCGGCCGCGTGAGCGACTTCTTCGAGCTTGCCCAGCTGATGTGCCGCGACGCGCTGCACCGCGAGGAGTCGTGCGGCGGCCACTTCCGCGAGGAGCACCAGACGCCCGACCACGAGGCGCTGCGCGACGACGAAAACTTCGCGCACGTAGCTGCGTGGGAATACCGCGGCGCCGAGCCCCACACTCTCCACACGGAAGAGCTGACGTTCCGAAACGTCCACCCCACCCAGCGGAGCTACGCATGAACCTGACCTTGAAGATCTGGCGCCAGACGGGACCCGACGCGCGCGGCGACTTCGTCGCCTACACGGTGGACGGCGCAAAGGAGGAGATGTCGTTCCCGGAACTGCTCGACCTGCTCAACGAGCGACTGATCGCAGAGAGCTCTGATCCGATCGCGTTCGAGAGCGACTGCCGCGAGGGGATCTGCGGCGCCTGCGGGCTGATGATCAACGGCCAAGCACACGGCCCGCAACGCGGCACCACGACCTGCCAGCTCCACCTGCGCACCTTCAACGACGGCGACGAGATCGTGGTCGAACCGTTCCGCTCAGCCGGCTTCCCGATCATCAAGGACCTCGTCGTCGACCGCAGCCCGCTCGACCGGATCATCCAGTCCGGCGGCTACATCACCGTTCCGACCGGCTCGGCACCCGACGCGAACCTCATCCCGGTCCCGAAACCCGACGCCGACCGGGCGATGGACGCCGCCGCCTGCATCGGCTGCGGCGCCTGCATCGCCGCCTGCCCGAACGGCGCCGGGCAACTCTTCACCGCCGCAAAGCTCGCCCACCTCAACCTTCTCCCCCAGGGCCAACCCGAACGACCGAAGCGCACGCTCGCGATGGTCGAAACGATGGAGACCTACTTCGGCTCATGCACCAACCACGGAGAATGCACGGCCGCCTGCCCCAAAGAGATCAGCCTCGACTTCATCGCCATGCTCAACCACGACTACCGCAAGGCCAGACACTCCCGATGAACCCGGCGCAGATCGACCGACTGCTCGCCGGCGTCTCCTCGAGCATCGACGAACGCCAACGCCACCGCATCAACGGCTACGCCGCGACCGCGCGGCGGTGCGACGAGCGCATCGCCGCACTGCGCATCGACCTCGAACGCGCGCTGCGCACCGTCGACGAGGCGGCCACCGCGGGTCCTGCCGCCGACGCCGCGGACGAAGCGATCCGCGTCACCCTTGAGCTCGACGCACTCGAACGCGTCCAGCCACGCATCGACTCACGGCTACGCGCGACCGTCGGAGCCCTCTCGGATTCCGTCGACCTGGCCCCCTTCGGCGAGGGGCCCGCCTGACACCACCGCCGCTACTGATCTTTAGGCGCGCACTTCGCGGAACGTGACGAGCCGGCCGCGCTCCTCGTCCCACAGCTTTAGCCTCGTCGCGCGCAGCCCCTGCCGCAGCGTGAGTTGCGGCACCCTCCGGAGACGGTCGGACCCGTTGTGCGCGGCTTGCAGGTTGTAGTTCGGAATCCCGACACTCAGGTGATGCACGTGGTGGAAACCGATGTTGCCGGTGAAGAACCGCAGCACCCCCGGCAACCTCAAATACGAGCTCCCCTCGAGCGCGGCGTGGTCGTAGCGCCAGTCGGCATGCCCCTGCCAATAGGTGTCTTCGAACTGGTGTTGCACATAGAACAGCCAGATCCCAACCGCACCGGTGACGATCAACACCGGGCCCTGCACGAGCAGATAGTCGCGCCAACCGATCGCCAGGCAGGACGCCGCGACGATGAGCGCGAGCGCGAGGTTGGTCGCAAGCACACTGTTCCGCACCCGCCGCTTCGACCCACCCGGCACAAAGCGCGGCTTCAGCACCAGCACGAGCACCCAGCCAAAGCCGAACATGACGAGCGGATTGCGGAAGAGCCGATAGGCGATGCGCCGCCACACCGCAAGCGCCCGGTACTCCGACACCGTGAGCGTCGTAATGTCCCCCACCCCGCGACGGTCGAGATCCCCCGCCGTCGCATGATGCACGGCATGCTCGTGCTGCCAGCCCCGATAGGGCAGCCACACGAGCAACCCCAAGACAACACCCAACACGTCATTCGCGCGGCGCGAGCGCATAAACGAACCGTGCGTGCAGTCGTGGAACACAATGAACGTGCGAATCAAAAACCCCGACGCAGGCACGACAAGCACCAACGACAACAACAAAGAGACACGCAGCGCAAACGCCATAGCGACCAGCAAACCCAGATACGGCACGACCGACGTCGCGAGATCGACCACGCTCCGGCCCAACCGCGGCTTAGCGTAAGCGTCCAGGACACCCCGCCACGAGCGCAACGAATCGGAACCGGTCAACGAATCGGGCGACACCACCACAACCCTTGTAGCGGAACCGCCGGTGGTCACGAAGCAGGGAAGACCCCTGCCCAGGCTCGTTCGGCCGCTTGACTTTCACCCAGGTCGGCCTTCCGCCGGATCCGGAGGAGCTCGGCCACCGACCACGCCTGGAACGGGCAGCCGGTCCCGGCGTGAGGCGCGGCGCCGTCCGCCGTCTCCGAGACCGACCCGAGGCCCCACTCTGCGAGATGGGCCTCGAGCCCGGCGAAGATTCCGTCGAGCGGCACGCCGGTACGCACCGCCGCGTCGACGTACGGACCGAGCAGCCAGGGCCAGACCGTCCCCTGGTGGTATGCGTGGTCGCGCTCACTGGGGCTGCCCCGGTGGTAGGGCCGGTATGCCGGGTCCTCGGGCGCGAGCGAGCGGAGCCCGAGCGGTGTGAGAAGGGACGCGCGGCAGACGTCGATGGCCGTGCGCGCTTGCCGCTCCCCGAGGAGGTCGAACGGGCCGTCCGGGAGCGAGACGGCGAGCAGCTGGTTCGGCCGGATCCGGTCGGCCTCGTCGGCTGGGCCGTCGAGGACGTCGGACAGGCCGCGCCCGTCGGAGCGGACGAAGCGTGCGACAAACGACGCTCCGGCCCTGTAGGCCAGCGTCCTCCAGCGCTCGCTCTGCTCCGGTCGAGACTGAAGCTGCGCCGCGACGCGAAGCGCCTGGATCCAGAGTGCGTTCACCTCGACCGGCTTGCCGATGCGCGGGGTGACTGCAACGCCGTCGACGCGTGCGTCCATCCACGTCAGCGCCCAGCCGTCCACGCCGCCTGCGAGCAGATAGTCCTTGGGGTCGGCGGCGATTCCGAACCGCGTTCCGTCGATGTGGCGAGCGACGATCTCGTCGAGCACCGGCGAGAGCTCTGCGCCGAGATCAACATCGCCCGTGACGTCGAGATGCCGAGCCAGCGCATGGACGAACCAGAGCGTGCCGTCGATCGTGTTGTACTCGAGCGCACCCGTGTCGGCGGTGTTCGCAAGCATGCCCTCGGACACCGTCGCCGCAGCGGAGCGCAGAACCTCGCGCCCCTCGGAGAAGCGGCCCGTACTGAGGTAGAGCCCTTCGTAGGAGGTCATCAGGTCCCGCGACCACTCGCCAAACCACGGGTACCCCGCAACAGCGGTCGGCCGCCCCGACGACGTGATCACGAACTGGTCCGCGGCGAGAACAAGCTGCGCGTCGACCTCGTCCGTCGCGTCGGCCACGTGCAGCAGACTGCTCGCCCGCCGCCATGCCTCCGAAACGATCTCGCGCGCCGGCGGTAGTGCGCCGTCGTACGGCGCAGCCGCTGCGACGACCTCGTGGGAATCGCCAGGTCCGAGCTCGGCCGAGAACGCGCCCGCCGCCCACACGTCTTCCATGTCGTTGAGTCCGCGCGCCGCTTCCTCGCGGGCCCGCATCCCTCGATACCAGGCTCCGCCGGGCGCGTAGCCCGCCCCGGCAACGCGATACGCCTCCTCGAAGACGAATCCGTCCGCCGTTCTCCGCACAGCAGGATCGCCGTTTGCGCGGCGTTCGCCGTGGACGTTTCGCCACGTGCAGAGGGGAGTCAGCTCGAGCCGTACGGGCCGGTCGGCCCGCACCAGCCGGTGCACTACGCCGACAGCAGGGCGGCCGTGCGTCATTGCGAGCTCGCGCTCGAGGACGACGTCTCCGAACTGCCAGCGCCAGCGCGGCAGACCGCGGTCGAGCTCGAACGTCGCGAGCAGCTCGTGGCCGCGCGGATCGACGATGCCGCCTGCCCATTCGTGCGTCGCGAGCCGGCAGCGGGCGTCGCCGACGACGAGCACGGGGTCGAGCGCCACAAGGCCGAGCATCCGGTCGGCCGGTCCGTTGACCGCAACGATCAGGAGCCCGTGATAGCGGCGGGTGCGGAGGGTGGCGACCGTTCCCATCGCGAAGCCGCCGACACCGTCCGTGACGAGCCATTCCCGCTTCGAGGCCTCGTCGAGCGATCCGCACCTCCCAGGGCCGAACTCGATGTTCATAGGACCAGCTCCTCGCGCCGAGCTTCCAGGAGCTCGACGAGCGTCAGCCCGTCCCGGCGGATGATCAGGTCGGCGACGATTCCGGTCCAGCCGGTTTGGTGGGATGCTCCGAGACCCGCGCCGTTGTCGCCGTGGAAGTACTCGTTGAAGAAGATGTTGTCCTTCCAGGCCGGGTCGTGCTGCAGCCGATCGATCCAGCCGAAGCACGGCCGCCGGCCGTCCTCTCCGACGAGGAAGATCGAGACGAGTCGCTGCCGGAGGTCCTCGGCGATCTCGGCGAGCGTCGCCTGCTCGCCCGAGCGGCTCGGGTACTCGATCGTGAGCGTGTCGCCGAAGAAGCGTGCGTAGCGGCGGAGCGAGCCGACGACGAGATAATTGAACGGGAACCAGATCGGCCCGCGCCAGTTCGAGTTGCCGCCGAACATCCCGGTCGTCGATTCGGCCGGCTCGTAATCGACCGCCGCGCCGATGCCGTCCACGTTGAGCTGGAACGGGTGGTCCGAGTGCCAGCGCGACACCGCGCGCAGACCGTAGGGCGAGAGGAAGCCGGACTCGTCGAAGAGCCGGTCGAGCAATCGAAGCAACTGCTCGATCGGGACCGCTCCGAGCAGGAGCCGCCGTTCTCCGGGCTCGCCCCGAACGATGCCCTCGGCCGCGCGGGCGTCGAGGTCGAGCAGCGGCGCGGCGTGCTTGTCGAGGCGGCACGCGCTCGCGATGACCGGCTCCTCCACGACGACCGCGGCAAGCAGCGGCAGGATGCCGACGATGGAACGCACCTTGAGCGGCACCTGCGTCCCGTCGGGGAGTCGGAGCCGGTCGTAGAAGAAGCCGTCCGCGTCGTCCCACAGCCCGCCGGTTCGCAGCGCACCGGAGATCAGCGCGAAGTGCTCGAGGAACTTGAGCACGAGATCGGCCGCGGGCCGCCGGCCGCTGCGGTTGAGTGCCAGTGCCGCGCCGGCCATCGCGAGCGCGTAGAACGCCATCCACCCGGTGCCGTCGGACTGGTCGAGCGTCTGCCCCGGGGCCAGGTGCGAGCGGTCGATCGGCCCGATGTTGTCGAGACCGAGGAAGCCTCCTTCGAAGATGTTCGAGCCGCCTTGGTCTTCGCGGTTTACCCACCACGTGAAGTTGACGAGCAACTTGTCGAACACGCGCGAGAGGAACTCCAGGTCCCGGGCGCCGTCGATCATGAACACCTCGAGCGCCGCCCATGCCTGCACGGGTGGGTTCACGTCGTCGAACGACCATTCGTACGCGGGGAGTGCGCCGCTCGGGTTCTGGAACCACTCGCGACAGAGCAGGACGAGCTGATACTTCGCGAACGCAGGATCGACGTGCGCGAGCGCGACGCAGTGGAAGGCAAGGTCCCACGCGGCGAACCACGGGTACTCCCACTTGTCGGGCATCGACATGATGTCGAAGGCGTCGAGGGTGCGCCAGCCGGTGTTTCGTCCCCCTAGCCGCGACGCCGGTGGCTGCGGCTGGGTGGGATCGCCGTCGAGCCAGCGGTCGACGTCGTAGTAGTAGAGCTGCTTGCTCCACAGCATTCCGGCGAGGGCCTGGCGAACGACGAGTGCCTCGTCGCCGCTCGACTCGGACGGAGTGAGCTCGGCGAAGAACTCATCCGCCTCCGCCTTGCGGGCGGCGTTGACGTGATCGAAGTCCGCCCACGGCTGCGCTCGCTCCCCCTCCGCCGGCCTCAAACGAACGCGTAGCGTCACCGTCTCGCCGGGCTCGACCTCGAGTCGGTACGCGAATGCGGCTTTCGTGCCCGCGACGCCGTCCACGGTGTCGGCGCCGCTCACGACATGGTCGTTGATCCCGTCCTTCGGGCGCGGGCTCGCGGACGGCGCGCCAAAGAGCCGCTCCGTGTTCGTCTCGTTGTCGCAGAAGAGCAGGGGCGGCGCGTTCTCCGCTACGAGCTCGAGCCGGCCGAGGAACGGATGGTCGGTGACGATCCGGCCCGGTCCGTCTGCCCGCAGCGCCGGTTTCGGTGCGTGTTCCTCCCAGGCCCACGTGTTCCGGTACCACGCCGTCGGAAGCACGTGCACGGTGTCCCGCTCCGGGCCGGCGTTCGTCACGCGCACGGTCATCAAGAGATCGTGCGGATCCGCCTTCGCGTAGTCGACCTCGACGATCCAGTAGCGGTCGTCGTCGAAGGCGCCGGTGTCGAGAAGCTCGAACTCGGGGTCCTGCTTACGGCGCCGTCCGTTCTCCGCAACGAGCTCCGTGTACGGAAAGGCTCGCTGTGGGTAGTGGTAGCGCCACCGGTTCCAGGAGTGGCTCGGGACGGCGTCGAGATACCACCAGCACTCCTTTGCGTCTTCGCCATGGTTCCCCTCGTTGCCTGTGAGGCCGAAGATGCGCTCCTTCAAGATCGGATCGCGGCCGTTCCAGAGACTGAGCCCGACACAGAGCCGCTGCTCGACGTCGGAGAACCCTGCGAGACCGTCCTCTCCCCAGCGGTACGCGCGGGATCGTGCGTGGTCGTGCGGGAGGTACTCCCACGCTCGACCGTCCGGGCTGTAGTCCTCCCGAACCGTCCCCCATTGGCGCTCGCTCAGGTAGGGGCCCCACGTGTACCAGGGTCCCGCGCTGCGCAGCCCGTCCTCCAGCTTCCCAAATGTCTCAACGCGTTCCTTCTCCGCGCCCACGGCGTCGCTCCTCGGTTCGCCCGCTCGACGTTCGTCGCTCGAGCGAAGCGTCCGTGAGCCGCGGGCGAGAAACATCGCCCGGACGGGATGAACTCAGGCGGTCGCAGCGCGTGGCTTAGCCCGCGCGTACTGCCGCGGCCACGCCACCTCTGCGCCCAGCGCATCCGCCGCCAGGAGCGGCCAGTTCGGCTGGCGCAGGCTCTCCCGGGCAAGCAGCACGAGGTCCGCGGCGCCGTCGGCGATGATCGCCTCCGCCTGCCGCGGCTCGGTGATCAGGCCGACGGCGGCGGTCGCGATCCCGACCTCACGCCGCACACGGGCGGCGAAGCCGACCTGATAGCCGGGCGTGGCCGGAATCTGCTGCTCGGTGGACACGCCGCCAGAGGAGCAGTCGATCAGGTCGACGCCGGCCTCCGCGAGCCTTCGCGCGAGCTCGACCGTGTTCTCGATCGTCCAACCGCCGTCGACCCAGTCGGTCGCCGAGACACGCACGAAGAGCGGCAGGTTCTGCGGCCACACGGCGCGGACTGCATGCGCGACCTCGACGGCGAGCAGCATCGGGTCGCGCCCGTACGCGTCGGTGCGGAGGTTTGAGAGCGGTGACAGGAACTCGTGCACGAGGTAGCCGTGCGCGAAGTGCAGCTCGACGACCTCGAAGCCGACCGCGTGCGCACGACGCGCCGCCGCGCGGAAGTCGGAGACGACCTTCGCGATGCCGTCCTGCGTCAGCTCCGCCGGCGCGGGGTCGCCGACTCGGTGCGGCAGCGGGCTCGGCGCCACGGGCGTCCAATCCGGCAGCACGCCTCCCCCGTCCCACGGCGGCGCCGTCGACGCCTTGCGGCCCGCATGCGCAAGCTGCACTCCCGGGACGGAGCCGTGACGGCGCAGGAGTGACGTCACCGGGCGTAACGCCTCCGCGTGCTCGTCCGACCAGAGCCCGAGATCGGAGGGACTGATCCGTCCCTCCGGCGACACCGCCGCTGCCTCGGTGAGCACGACGGCAGCGCCCCCGACAGCACGGGCCCCGAGATGGACGAGGTGCCACTCGTTCGCCAAGCCGTCGACGCTCGAGTACTGGCACATCGGCGATATGCCGACCCGGTTGCGCAGTTCGATGCCCCGCAAACGAAGCGGGGCGAAGAGGCTCATGCCGCCTGCCAGGGGACTGCGCTGTCCCAGGCGTGCCACGCGTCAATTTCTACGCACGCGCTGATGCGGCGGTCGACAGCCATCGGATCGCATGATGGCTGCTCGAGCTGGGCCGACGCCCTGTTCCCGCGCACGGTCTGCGCTGCCCTCCCGACAGGGGTTGGTGACGGCTTCGATCAGGGTTGACGTCGGGATGAAAGGCCCCCGGTGGCGACCCCACCAATGGCCCGTACCGCGGCGGTCATTGGCCTACGGCCGCGGCGCGAGCGGCGGCGGCAATGTCGGCGTTTGTGTTCGCGCGACCGGCGATGCCCCAGCCGCCCTCCGGCGACTCGGTCAGGAGCACCCAGGTGCGCTCGCTCAGGCTCGGGTCGCCGGCGGCGTCAGCGACGATCTCCGTGAGCTCCTTGACGACGCCGAGTTGCTTGTCGCGGTCGAGCACGCCGACGGGCGTGAGGACCTGGACCCGGACGTAGCTGCTGTCTCCGGCGACGTTGGAGATCGCGGCGGCATCCATGTCGTGAATGAACGCTGCCGTGTTGTTCGCGAACAGCGGCAGATCGGGAACCTGCTCCCAGCGCATGACTGCCGCCGCGAGATCGCGCGCAAGGGTGTGCCTGTCGGAGAAGGTCCCTGTGGCGGCATACACGTCGATCATTGGCATCAGTTGTCCTCCTCCAGAAAGGCGTGCACATCACCGGCGAACTCGCCGTGACGCTGGAAGAGAAAGCCGTGGGCCGAGTCCGGGTAGATCTTGACCCGCGCGTCCGGGAGGAGGCCGGCCAACAGGTACGAGTAACGGGGCAGGATCATCGGGTCGCTGTCGCCGCCCGCAACAAAGACCGGTAGGTCGATCGCAGCGACTCGCTGGAGCAGCGAGTGGTTGGGAATGCCCCACGCGCAGACGGCGTCGTACTGCGCCTGGCGGGTTTGCCACGTCGTCGGTTCGTCTCGGTCGGTTGTCCTTGCACCGAAGATACGTCCGGCGGCTTGCTGGCCCGCTTCGCGACTCGTGTCTGGGGGGGCGAAGAAGACGGAGATGTATCCCTGCGGAGTTGTCTCCGGCTCACCGACCGCGCCGATGACCTCTGGTGCCCAGCCGTGCATCCCCGCTGCGCCCTGTGGTGCGGAGGAGGCGAGAACGACACGCCGCAGGAGGTCGGGACGGACGAGCGCGATCTGCTGTGCGACGAAGCTGCCGATCGAGAAGCCGAGCAAATCGACTCGCTGAAAATCCATCGCCTCGAGAAACGCGATGGCTCCGTCGGCCATCGCCTCGACGGTGTTCGGCGTCCTGCCTGTCGTGGCGCCGACGCCGACATTGTCGAACGTGACCACGCGTCGATCCGCGGCAAGCGCGTCGATGAGAGCCGGGTCCCAATTGTCGAGGTTGCCGCGGAAGTGCTGCAGCAGGACGCACGGGACATCACCGTCACCGACGTCGCGGTACGCGTACTCGATCCCGCTCTCGGCCGCGACTCGTTGCGTCGAGACGTCCGTGTACGTCGTTGGCACTTCAGTCCTTGCTTGTTCATGCGTACTCGCCATGGTGGCTCCTCTCACTCGTCCCTCTACGATCGTTGCTCTGTTCGCTCAGCCATGACGCCGCCAGAGCCGTCCACGCGCCGGCGTCACCCGCGCCATTTGCCAGGCCCAGGCCATGCGGGCCGTGGGCGAAGACATGGACGGCATGTGGAACATCGTGGGCGGCGAGCGAGGCGGCGAGCCGGTAGGTGTGCTCTGGCGGCACGTATTCGTCTTCCGCTGTGTGCCAAAGAAAGAACGGTGGCGAAGAGCGCGACACCAACGCGTCGAGTGATGTCGCCCGCCTCAGCTCCGGCGTGGCGTCTTCACCCAAGAGGATCAGGCGCGATGGCCGGTACGTCTCGGTCTCCATCGAGGTGATCGCGTAGCCGAGAACGGCGAAGTCGACCGCTTCGTCCGCATCGGCGCCGTCCGCGAGCGCGGCGAGGCCGGCGAGATGTCCGCCCGCTGAGAAGCGGGTCACGCCGATCCGCCTCGAGCCGCCCTCGCGCAGCCGGCGAATCTCAGCACGCAATGCGTTCAGCGGCGCGGGGTGTCGCACCCGCAGCGGGTAGCGGAAGACGCTGGCCGCGACGCCCAACCCTCCGAGCCACCGTGCGATCGGCTCACCTTCGTGGGCCGTATGTTCGGCGTAACCCCCGCCGGGCAGGACGATCACGTGCGGACTCGATCCGGTCAACGACTGGACGCCTGCTGTTGAGCACCGACTCCCTCGGCAGCCTTCTCGATGAGATCCGTCACATCTTGCGGATGCGAGACCATCGCAACATGGCCTGACGGCACCTCGACCATGGTCGCGCCCATGCGAGATGCGAACAGCCGCTCGGCGTCCGGCGGAATCGCCTCGTCGTTCTGGGCAACGAGATACCAGGACGGCAGCGACTTCCACGCAGGCACGCCCATGACATCCGTGAACGCGGAGGACGCGATCGGCTGCTGCACCGCGTACAGAGCCCGTGCCCGCGTCGGCTCGACGTCTCCGGCGAAGTGGTTGACGAAGTCGTCCTCGGAGAGCCAGCCGAAGCCGCGCGAGTCGGTGAAGAGATGCGCGAGTGCGGGTGTGACCGGCCCCTGGGAGAGAAGCGCTCCGAGCGATTCGCCTTCGTCGAGGCCGAAGGCGGCGACGTAGACGAGGCCGACGACGTTGGCTGTGTCGGGTCCGAGGGCGGTGATGATCTGGCCGCCGTAGGAGTGTCCGGCGACGATCGTGGGGCCGTTCTGGAACTCGAGTACCTGGCGCAGCCGCGCGACGTCGTCGGCAAGCGAGCTGAGCGGAAACTGCGGCGCCCGCACCTGGAAACCCTCTGCCTGAAGGCGCTCGATGACACCGCTCCAACAGGACCCGTCGGCCCAGGCGCCATGGACAAGCACGATGTTCGGCCGGCCGTTCATGTGTCGCCACTCCCTTCGTCTGAGTTGTGGGACAGCGAGTGTTGTCAGCGTGAGCTCCGATGCGCATCACACGATCCTGCGATTTGAAAGGCGGTCATGCGACCTGGGATATGCTCGCCGCGAGAAGCGGATGTCGACGAACGCCGAGCGGGAGCTCCACGGGCGCGACGCGGAACGCGCGCTGATTCACGCCGAGCTAGAACGCCTCTCCGACGGCGCAGAAGCGGTGGTCGTCGTCGAGGGCGCCGCAGGCATGGGCAAGAGCCGCCTGCTCGAGGAAGTCGCGGCGATCGCTCGCAGTCTCGGCATCAGAGTCGGCCGCAGCGCAGCCGATCCGAGCGAAAGGGTTGTCGAGCTCGCCACGCTACTGGCGGCGCTGTTCGACGGAGCCGAACCGCTACTCGACCCGGGTGAGCTCACCACTCTTCATGCGCAGCCCGAGCAACGCTTCTGGTTGCTGCGAGACCTGCAGCAGCTGCTCGAGCGCGCGGCGCTCGATTCCCCACTCCTGATCGCCATCGACGACGCGCAGTGGGTAGACAGCGGAACGGTCGCGGCGATTCGCACGCTGCCGATGCGACTGATGGGATTGCCGATCGCCTGGGTGATCGCGCTTCGCCCGCCCCGCGAAGCGACGCCGCTCGTGCATGCGCTCGAACAGCTGAAGCATGAAGGGGCGCCCTCGATCGCCCTCGGCCCACTCAATGACGATGCCGTCGTGCAGCTCGCGGCAGACATGCTCGCCGCGCAGCCCGATCAGTCGATTTTGAAGCACTTGGCGGAAGCCGACGGTAGCCCGTTTCTCGTCGTCGAGACGCTCCTCGGACTGCAGGAAGAGGCGCGGATCCGCGTCGTCGACGGCCGCGCCGAGCTGATCGACGGCCCGCTGCCCCGCCGCGTACACCAGAAAATGCGCGAACGGCTCGGCTCGCTCTCCGACGAGGCGAGCGACGCCGTGACCGTTGCCGCCTCGCTCGGCCGCACGTTCACCTTCGAGCAGCTGGCGCGCACGCTCGCACGGCCCGCCTCGGACCTGCTCGCGCCGGTCGGAGAGCTTCTCGAGGCGAACCTGTTCGTCGAGCGCGACGAGAATCTCGCGTTCTGGCACGACATCACACGCGAGGCCGTACGCGCCAGCGTGCCCGTAACCGCGCGCCGCGCCCTCGACCGGCAGGCCGCCGTTGTCCTGCTCGAGGCCGGCGCCCTGCCGGTCGAAGTTGCGGTGCAACTCGCCGCCAGTGCCGAGGTCGGTGACGAGGTGGCGATCGCGACCCTGCTCGACGCAGCAAAGGCACTGGCCACGACCGATCCCGGCACCG
>DATBDB010000181.1:0-18139 GCA_036270155.1 Gaiellaceae bacterium | reverse complement strand
AAGGTGACGGCGGCGGCTGAGGCGCTGACACTCGCAGCAACCCCGGGTGGGCTCACGTTCGGCCCCTCGTCGACGTTGTCCGGCGTCCTCTCGACACACAAGGTCGGTGAGAGGATCTCCGTTCTCGCCCAGCAGTGCGGTTCGTCGGCGTCGGCTCAGGCACTCACGGTCGACACGACCGCCAACGGCGCGTTTTCGGCCGCCGTGAAGCCGCTGATGAACACCGCCTACACGGTCAAGCTCCGGAACACGTCGAGCAGCCCGGTGACCGTCACCGTGCGGCCGTCGCTGCGCCTGGTCAAGATCGCCGCGCACCGGTACTTGCTACGCGTGACGGCGGCGCAGAGCTTCGCCGGGAAGTACGCAGGCTTTCAGCGCTTCAACGGATCACGCTGGGTCGCGGTGAAGGTCGTCGCGCTCCGCGCCGGCTCGACGGGTGTCGCGCCCTCCGTCGTCACGACGGCGACGTTCCGCTCGACGCTCAAGGCCAATGTCCGCGTCCGCGCCGTCCTCGGCCGGGCCCAGGTCGGCAGTTGCTACCTGGCCGGCACCTCGAACACGATCCTCAGCTAGCGCGAGGGTCGACCGACGTCGGCGTGGCCGGGACGATCTGTCCCGGCCGCGCCCATGTCGCGTGCATCGGCACGAAGCGGTGGAGTAGCCTCGGGACATGGACCAGCGCGCGAAAGCCGACACGCTCCGGCAACTACACCTCGAGCCGCCGATCCTCGTGCTCCCGAACGCGTGGGATGTCGCGAGCGCGAAGCAGCTCGGGGCGCTCCCCGGTTGTCGCGCGCTCGCGACGACGAGCGCCGCGGTTGCGCGGTCGCTTGGCTGGGAGGACGGGGAAGAGGCTCCCGTCGAGGAGATGCTGCGCGCGAACCAGCGCATCGCGGCCGCGGTCGACCTGCCGGTGACCGGTGACCTCGAACACGGCTACGGCGATCCCGTGGGGACTGCCCGCCGGGCGTGGGGCGCGGGGCTCGTCGGGATCAACTTCGAGGACTCGACCGACGACGGGCACGTGCCGCTGGAGGAACAGGCGATGATGATTCACGCGATCCGCGAAGCAGTGCCCGAGCTCGTGATCAACGCACGCGTCGACACCTTCCTCCGTGAGACGGGCGGGATCGACGAGGCAGTCGAGCGTGCCAACGCCTACCTCGCCGCCGGCGCCGACTGCACCTACCCGATCGCGTGCCCGGTTCCGACAGTCGCGGAGCTTGCACGCCGGATCGACGGGCCGATCAACGTACTCGTGATCCCCGGGCTGCCCGAGCCGTCCGAATTGCAGAACCTTGGCGTGGCGCGCATGACCTGGGGCTCAGGCCTCGCGACCGTCGCCTACGCCGAGGGCGTGCGCGTCGCAGGAGAGGCGCTCGCATGAGCGCGCTCGCAGCACTCAGCAGCGCGGTGGTTGTCTCGTCATGCCCGGCCACCTGACCGACGAGGAGAACCTCACGGCCTGGGAGTCGCGCATCAAGGCGGTCGCCGTAGGCCGCTGGTGCGCGACCAACTAGACGCCCGCCGAGCTTAGAGGTGCGCCAAGACGCGGTCGAGCGACCGCGGGACGCGCTTGAGGTCAAGAGCCTCCACCAGGAGCACGGCGTACCTCTGCTTACGGTTCCACATGAAGCCGTGCAGCTGTTCCTCGAGCGGCCGGTCGCGATGCGCAGGCTGCTTCTGGTATGTCCGGAACGCGCGCAGGTCGCCCTGCTCCGCGAGCACGCGCTCCATTCCATTCGGCCCGACCGCCCGCGTCAGCTCGTCCTCGAGGTCGCGGGTGCACGCGTAGAACCCGATGCGCTCGAGCTCGCCGCGATCCTCGCACTCGAGCGCGCGCAAAAAATGCCGCTCCTCCCCGACGTCATAGAGGCCCGCGAGTGGAACGTCGCGATACCGCTCGAGGACGCGGGGCAGGTTGCCGTAGCCGCCCATCGGCACGATGACGACGCCCTCGGCTTCGAGGTCGCGGCCACGGCGACGGGCCAGCGTCTCGACGGCGCGGCGGTCGCTTGTGCCCTCAACGAGCACTACTCCGCGCAGCTGCATTGCTGCATCACTCGATCGGAATCTCGAAGCGAGCGATGATGCCGGGGTCGCCACCTCGCGCGAGTAGCTCGGGATCGGGATCGCGCGTCGCCACCCATGCATATCCGTGTTCGGGGTAGGCGACCACGTCCGGGAAGCCCCCGGCACTGATCGCGAGGATCTGAGCGGGTTCTTCGGTGGGGTTGCTGAACGTGTGGAGTCCGGCGCGTCCCTCCGGGCAGAAGACGAAGTCGCCCGGAGCCAACTCCTCCGTGCCCTGTTGGTTGCGCAAGACGGGACGACCGCTCAGGACGAAGAACATCTCTTCGGCTCCGAAGTGCATATGGATTCGCGTCTCAGCCGCGTCGGGAGCCAGTTCGTACAGCGTTGCTCCCATCCTGGCGTCGTCCGGCCGCCAGAAGACTCGATGCCGAGTCCTGGCTTCTTCGTTCTCTCCGTCCCATGCGTCGGAGAAGAGGTTCTGACGATTCATTCGTGGTACCTCCGAGTCGTAGCGGTGGGCGCGCAGCCGCCCGAGCCCCGCACTGCGGGCCTCGGCAACACTGCGCTGGAAATGCGCGGCTGCTTGCCGCGCCAAATCGCTACCTCGGTGCTGGATCCACGGCAGGATCATGCCTGCTCGAGCGTGCTGACGTCGTGTCCAGTCTCTGACGATGCGAATCGCCCGGCAAACCTGACAGTGAGTTCCACGGCGCACCGTGACCGGAACCGCACTTAGTGTTGACTCAACACAAAGTGCAGTTCGCGGTGCCGGAACCATGTTTGTGTTGAGTCAACACAAACTAGAGCGCGCTCGGCGTGTGCTGGGCGAATCTAATCGTTTTTCTCGGTCGGTTCGTTCCGTCGCGCACGGCGCGCCTCGAGGGAGGCCTGGCCGCGCTCTACCGCCAAGGCGGTGACGCGTTCCACCTCGCGCGCAGTTCGCGCGACGCCGCGCGCGGCGAACGCCCCAGCTGTGAGCGTCAGCAGTGCCGCGTTCACACCGGCGGCGCGCGCGCCTGCGAGGAGGCGGCGCATCAGCCACACAAGTCCTCTCGCTGTTCGTGTCGCGGCACGCCGAACGTGCTGCGCGGTCACCCTGATGAGCTGAAGCGCGCGCGGCCGTGACCAGGCGAGCGCAGCGACACAGCGGGCACCCGTCCAGCGCAGCGCGCCTGCAGCATGCGCGACTCCAGCGACACAGCGGGCACCCGTCCAGCGCAGCGCGCCTGCAGCATGCGCGAGGGCAGCGACACAGCGGGCACCCGTCCAGTGCAGCGCGGCGGCAGCATGCGCGAGGGCAGCGACACAGCGGGCCCGCGTCCAGTGCAGCGCGGCGGCAGCGTGCGCGAGGGCAGCGATACAGCAGGCCCGTGTCCAGTGCAGCGCGGCGGCAGCATGCGCACGCCCAAATCGCCGGCCCCGCCGCACCTTGGTCCGAGCCGCCACGATCCCCTCGGCCCAGTGCAGTCGTGGTCCGGTTTCCGGCTGCGCCTCCATCAACAGTTTCCCGGCTGACGGCTCGACCGCCACAATCGACGCAGCCGGGATCGCCGTTCGGCGGCGCGTCATCCCTGAGCGGACAATGAGCGCCTCTGCGTGGCCGACCGGCCCCGCCACCACGACCTCCTCGACACGCGCGTCGAGTGGCTGGATGGTCAGACCCTCCGCATGAACGAGCCAGTAATCAAGGACGGCACTGCCGCGCAAGAAGACGGGCGCGGGAGCGGAGACGTCGGCCATCTGACCTCCTTTGATCGTTGCGGCAGCCGGCGATTTGCCGTGGACGTCGCATTCGGGTCGCCGGCGGCCTATTCCCGAACCTCAAGGCGAGTAACGGGGCAATAACGAGGGGCCGCTTGCGCGGCCCCTCCGTCGTCCCCTATGTGACCTGCTTATGTCCGCCTTGCGGCGGGTCGTGCCTCCGGCTAGCGGAGTAGGCCCAATACCGACTGCGGTGCGCTGTTGGCTTGGGCCAGCATCGACGTGCCGGCCTGCTGCAGGATCTGGAGCTTGGTGAAGTTCACCATCTCCGACGCCAGGTCGACGTCCTTGATCCGGCTCTCAGACGCAGAGAGGTTCTCCTCGGACGTCGCAAGGTTGTTGAGCGTGTGCTCGAGGCGGCTCTGAACCGAGCCGAAGGTCGCACGTGCGGTCGCGACGTTCGTGATTGCGTCGTCGATCGACGCCAGCGTGACGGTGCCGGTGCCGAACGAGAAGATCCCCGTATCGACGGACGCACCGTTGCCGCTGCCGGCGAAGGTGATCAGCGAGACGCACAGCGTGTCCGTGCCTTCCGAACCGACCTGGAACTTGATCGACGAACCGCCCGACAGCAGTGCGATGTCGTTGAACTTCGTCTGCGAGGCGATGCGCTGGATCTCCGACCCGAGCGGCACGGCGCCCCGCCCGTTCCATCATCATCTGAGCTCAGGAGCGGTGGATCGTCCGCGCGCCGCGACCGCGTGTGAAGTACGAGAACGTCCAGCGCGTCAGCACGAGCAACCGGTTCTGGAAGCCGATCAGATACGCGATGTGGATCCCGAGCCATAGCGCCCACGCGGGAAAGCCACTCAGTTTCACGCCCTTGACGACACCGACCGCGCGCGCGTGTCCGATCGTCGCGAGCTCACCCTTGTCGCGGTAGCGGAACGTCTCACGCGTCCCGCTCCGGATCGAGCGTGCTGCATGCCGTCCTTGCTGCATCGCAACGGGCGCGACGCCGTGGAGTTGCTGGCCGCGCACGCTCACCATGTCGCCGAGTGCGAACACCTCGGGATGCCCGCTCACCGTCAGGTCGGGCTCGACGACGAGCCGCCCAGCTCGATCGGTCTCCGCGCCGGCCGCCTGCGCCAGGAGTCCGGCGAGCGGCGAGGCGGTGACGCCCGCAGCCCACACGGCGGTGCGCGCGGCAATCGTCGTGCGCGACCCGTCCGTCGCCTGCACCTCGACCGACGTCTCGTCGATGTCGACGACGGTCGTGTTCAGCAGCGGTGTCACGCCGAGTGAGCGAAGCTGCGCTTCCGCCTTGCGCGGCAGTGGGTTCGGGAAGGCCCCGAGCACATGCTCGGTCGCCTCGATCAGCAGCACCCGCGTCTTGGTTGTGTCGACCAAGCGGTACTCGCGGCGCAGGGTGCGCCCGAGCTCTGCGATCTGTCCGGCCATTTCGACGCCGGTCGGCCCGGCGCCGACGACGACGAACGTCAGCCACGCCTCACGCGCAGTCTCATCAGGCTCCGTCTCCGCGGCTTCGAACGCAAGCAGGATGCTGTCGCGTAGGTGCAGGGCGCCGTCGAGCGTCTTCAGTTCGGGCGCGTGCACTGCCCAGTCGTCGTGACCGAAGTACGAGTACCGCGACCCGCCGCCGACGACCAGGACGTCGTACGGCAGCTGCAGGCTGGGCGCGCCTTTCGGCAGGGGGTCGACGACGACGTGGCGCGCTTCGAGATCGAACCCGACGACTTCGCCGAGGATCACCCGTGTGTTGCGCTGCCGGCGGGTGATCTGGCGAAGTGGCACCGCGACCTCGTCCGGCGACAGCGAACCGGTTGCGACCTGGTAGGCGAGCGGCTGGAAGAGGTAGAAGTTCTGCCGGTCGATCAGCGTCACGTCGACATCGGCGCCGCGGAGCCCTCGTACTGCGAGAACCCCCGCGAACCCCCCACCGACGACAACGACCCGCTCTGCCATCTAGCTATCTAAGCAGCGCACCCTCGAGCTGAAGCAAACGGAGCTTTACGTCGAGCCCGCCGGCATAGCCGGTCAGCGAACCGTTCGCGCCGACGATGCGATGGCACGGGAGAACGATCGGGATCGGGTTGCGGTTCATCACCGTGCCGACTGCGCGCGCGGCCTTCGGCCGACCGACCTTCGCTGCGAGTGCGCCGTACGTCTCGGTCTGCCCATACGGCACGAGTGCGAGCTCTGCGAGCACATCCGCATGGAACGGGGCGACGCGCAGGTCGAGCGGCAGGTCGAATACGCGCCGGTTGCCTGCGAAGTACTCGTCGAGCTCGCGACGCACGTCATCGAGCGGCGAGCGCAGGACGCGCGGGCCGAACGTGCGCGCCAGCGTTTCCTCCATGCCGTCGGGCCAGTAGGAGATCCGCGCGAGCCCGCGATCGGTCGCGGCGACGAAGAGGTCGCCGATCGGCGAGTCGACGATGTCGTAGCGGACGTCGATCAGTCCTTCGCGAAGCGCGGCCTCGCGGAACCGCGTGTCGAGCTCAGGCGTGACGTTCATGGGTCCTCCTCAATCTCCGAACGCCGGAGGACGCTGCGGCACGCGCTGCATCCTCCGACGAGCCGAGTGCATCGGCGATCTGGGCGTAGGGGAGGTCGTAGCCGTAGCGGAGCACAACGGCCGCGCGCTCGGTTGGCGGCAGATCGCCGGTCAGGTGCTCGAGCTCGCGGAACGCGTCCCGACGGATCTCGGTGACCGGCACCCCGTCGATCCCAGCCGCCAAAACCGGAGGCTGCGGCTTCGCGCGCAACTCGTCCATTGCGACATTCGTCGCGATCGTGAACACCCACGAGCGCAGGTTGCGCGCATGCTGCAGACGTCCGTAGGCACGCAACGCGCGCAGGAACGTCTCCTGCCACGCATCCTCGGCGCGCTGCCCGAGCAGCCGCCGCAGGTAGCCGAGCACCTCGTCGCGGTACTCGACGTAGAAACGCTCGAAGGGCGGGATCTCTGCTTGCATGACCTCCATCATCGATGAAACGTGGGAGGGTCACGGGCTGTGAGATGCGCTGTTGTCGGTCACGTCGAATGGGTTGAGTTCGCCCGCGTTCCGCGCTGGCCGGACGCGGGCGCGATCATCCATGCGAGCGATGTCTGGAGCGAACCAGCCGGAGGGGGAGCCGTCATCGCGAGACAGCTGGCCCTCCTTGCCGGGCGCTGTGAGCTTTTCACGGCCTTCGGAGCTGACGAGGCGGGCCGTTCGGCCGTCCGGCGCCTGGCGGAGCTCGGCATCGACACCCACGTCCAGCATCCGGTCGGCTCCCATACGCGGCGCGCGTGGACGCACGTCGACGACGAGGGCGAGCGGACGATCACCGTGCTCGGCGACAAGCTTCTCCCATTCGGGCCGCTGCCGCTCGAGGGATACGACCTCGTCTTCTTCGTGTCGGGAGATGCGGAAGCGCTGCGCTCCGCACGCCGCGCGCGCTTCGTCGCTGCGACCATGCGCGAGCAGCCCCTGCTCCACGAGGCCGGTGTCCACATCGACCTGATGTCCGGTAGCGCGAACGATCCGCGCGAGCACTACGACGGCACCCTGGATGTGGGCCTGGTCGTGGTCACGGACGGGCCGAACGGTGGTACGGCAAACGGCGAGCATTTCGACGCCGTCGAGTTGCCCGGCCCGGTTGTCGACACCTACGGCGCCGGCGACTCGTTCAGCGCGGCGCTTGCGTACGCGGTCGCGCGCGGCGACGCGCTGCCGGACGCATTGAAGCTCGCAGCGCGCGCCGGTGTGGCGGTGCTCACGGGACCGGGCCCGTACACCTCGCAGCTGGCATCGTTAGGCGCATGACAGGCCGCATCGCCTGGATCTCCCGCACGCCCGTCAAGGCGCTTGCGCTGCAGCAGCTCGCGGAAGCCGAGCTCGGCGAGGGCGGCGTCGAGGGCGACCGGCGCTTCTATCTCATCGGCGAGGCGGGGCGGCTGATCAGCAACAAGGACTTCCCGGCGTTCCAGTTGATCCACGCCTCGTACGACGCGGAGCGGGACACGTTGACATTCACGCTCGCCGACGGACGCCACGTCACTGGCACGGTCCAGCACGGGGAGGAGGTCGAGACGCGATTCCACAAGCGGCCGCGCCCCGCACGCCTCGTGCTCGGTCCGTGGAGCGACGTGCTCTCGGAGGTTGCGGGCGAGCCGTTGCGCCTCGTCGAGCCACGCTCGCCCGCGACGGATCGCGGTCGCAACGGTGCTGCGACGCTGCTCGCGACGGCGTCGCTTGGTGCGCTCGGTGAGGCGCTCGGGGTCGACGGGGTGGACGGCCGTCGCTTCCGCATGAACATCGGCATCGAGGGGCTCGCGGCGCACGAGGAGGACACGTGGATCGGCCGCCGCGTCCAGGTCGGCGACGCCATCGTCATTCCGCACGGCAACGTCGGCCGGTGCGTGGTCACGACGCAGAACCCCGACACCGCGATCTCCGATCTCGACACGCTGAAGGGCCTCGCCTCGTACCGCCGTGACATCGAGACGACGGAGCCGCTCCCGTTCGGCGTCCACGCAGCCGTCGCCCAGCCCGGCCGCGTCCGCGTGGGCGATCCCGTCGCTCTTATCTGACTCGGATGAAACGCTCCAACCTGGTTCACAGAGCGAACCAGGTTGGGTTGTTTGACGAGCGTGTAGCCGACTAGGCGATCAGTTCGGCGTATCTCCGGTCGAGCTGGCCGACCACGTCCTCCCACTCGCCTTCGGTCACTGCGTCGTGCAGTGTCGTGAAGGCAGCACGCACGCGGTCGCGCGCCTCGTCCTCCGGCACACCCAGGTCACCGGCGACACGCTGGACGAACTCCTGCGGATTCATCGGGTCCGCCTGGGGCGTGATGATGATCTCGCTCTTCAGCGGCTCGGGCAGTTGTGTGAGCAGGTCGTCGGCTTCCTCTCCGAGCAAGCGGTCGGCGAGCGACTGGACGACGACGCGCAGCGTGCGCTCGGCCTCCGCCCAGTCGCCAAGCCCGGCACGCTCCTCGACCGCCTCGACCATCCGGTCGTACTTCACTGCGACCTCCCTTTTCGGTCACAAGGCGGCTACCCGGCGGTGCGCTGGCGAATCACCGTTCCCAAAAGGGGTTTACAGGTGGGAGAAAGTGGGGTAAGGTGGGGCAACGTGGACCATGCTGCTAGGTGAACATGAGCATTCCCTCGACGACAAGAACCGTCTCACGCTTCCGGCCAAGCTCCGGGCAGCTTTTGAGGACGGCGTCGTTGTCACGCGCGGGCTGGATGGCTGTCTCTACGCCTATCCGCGCCTGGCCTGGGAGCAGTTGGCCGACCGGATCAGGAGCCTCGACCCGCTCGCCGAGAGCTCGCGCGTGATGCAGCGCCACTTCTTCGCCGGCGCCGCGCAGGGCGAGCTCGACAAGCAGGGGCGGATGGTGCTCCCGACCTCGCTGATCGAGCACGCGGGCCTGGGCCGCGAGGTCACGGTCGCCGGCGTCTACGACCACCTGGAGATCTGGGATCGCGCCAAGTGGGGTCAACAGCTGCACGAGGTCGAAGGGAGCGCGGAAGATGTTGCCGAGCGTCTTGCCAACTGAGTCCGATCACGTCCCAGTCCTCGCCGAGGAGATCGTCTCCCTCCTCGACCCGCGGCCGGGTGACACCGTCGTCGACGGCACCTTCGGGGCCGGCGGCCACGCGTCCCTGCTCGCTGCGCGCCTGCGTGGCGACGGCAAGCTGATCGCGATCGACCGCGACCCGACGGTCGCCCCGTTCTTCGAGCGCTTCCGCCGTGAGACGGGCGTCAAGGCACGCCTGCACCCCGGCGAGTTCTCCGCCGTGCTCCAGCACCTTGCGGAGAACGGCGTGAAGGCCGACGCAATCCTGCTCGACCTGGGGGTCTCGTCGATGCAGCTCGACCGGCCCGACCGCGGCTTCTCGTACGCCGTCGACGCGCCGCTCGACATGCGCATGGATCCGAGCGCCACGTTCTCCGCGCGTGAGCTCGTGAACGAAGGCGACGAACGGGAGCTCGCAGACATCTTCAAGCGCTACGGCGAAGAGCGCTACGCGCGCCAGATCGCGCGTGCGATCGTCAAGCGTCGCAAGGAGCAGCCGTTCGAGCGCACCGGCGATCTCGTCGAGGTGATCAAGGCTGCGATCCCGGCGCCGGCACGCTTCGGCGAAGGGCATCCGGCGAAGCGCGTCTTCCAGGCCTTGCGCATCGAGGTGAACGACGAGCTCGGCGCGATCGAGCGCGCGCTCCCCGCCGCGCTCGAGATGCTGCGCCCGGGCGGCCGCCTCGCGGTGATCTCGTTCCACTCGCTGGAGGACCGCCTCGTCAAGCAGTTCCTGCGCAAGCAGGAGCAGGGCTGCACGTGCCCGCCGGACTTCCCGATCTGCATCTGCGGCTCGGAGCCGTCGATGCGTGCGACGCCGCGCCGCGCGGTTCGCCCGTCGGCGGCCGAAGTCGAACGCAACCCGCGCGCACAGTCCGCGCGGCTGAGGGTGGGGACGAAGGTTGGCTAGCCTCTCGCACGCTCAGTCGACGATCGCCGAGCCGGTCGTCCGCCCGCGCCCGCGCACGAAGCCACGCGCGAAGACGCGCAAGCGCACGCAGACCCGGGCTCGCGGCGGAATTCTCTGGATCGCGGTCAGCGGGATTTTGCTCGCGGGCGTCGTATTCGTGAACGTCGCCGTGCTGAGACTCAACCTTTCCCTCGATTCCGCGAACTCCGAGCGCACGAAGCTGCGTGCGGAGAACGCCGCGCTGCAGTCGAACCTGTCGCGTGAGCTCGCGTCCTCGCAGATCCAGACGCGCGCTGCGAAGGAGTTCGGCCTGACCTACGCGGACCCCTCCCAGTACGGATACGTGAATCTCGGTAACAAATAAACCGTGAAGGACAAGCAGGCCAACCGCCGGATTCGCCTGCTGCTCGCGATCTTCGCTCTCGTCTTCGCTGGGACGCTCGCCCGCGCCGTGTGGCTGCAGGGCGTTCAAGCCTCGAGCCTGGGGAAGATGGCTGAGCGGCAGCACCACGAGACGATCACGATCCCCGCCGGCCGCGGGACGATCTTCGACGCCGCCGGCGTGCAGCTCGCGATCGGCGAGACGATGACGACGGTCTACGCCGACCCGCGGCAGTTGACCCAACCGCGCGCGATCGCGGTCGCGGCGCAGAAGTTCCTCGGCGTCAACGCCAACTCGCTCTACGCGCAGCTGCTGAACCGGAAGTCGAGCTTCCTCTACATCAAGCGGTTCGCCGATCCCAAGGCGGCCGCGGCGTTCCTGAAGAAGGGCTTCGTCGGTGTCAACTCCTATCCCGAGGAGAAGCGTGCGTACCCGCAGCGTTCCGTCGCGTCGCAGGTGATCGGCTTTGCGGGCACCGACAACAAGGGGCTTGGCGGGCTCGAGGTGCGGTACGACCGCAACCTGACCGGCAAGACCGGTAAGCAGACAATCGTCCGCGACCCGTTCGGGCGCGCGATCAACGTCCTGAGCATGACGCCCGAGCAGCAGGGCCACGACATCTTCACGACGATCGACAGCAAGATCCAGGCGAACGCCGAGCAAGTGCTGCAGCAGACGATCAGACAATGGCATGCCAAGTCTGCGACCGCGATCGTGCTCGATCCGCACACAGGCGCCGTGATCGCGATGGCGCAGGCGCCCGGCTACGACGCGAACAACTCCTCACGCGTCCCACAGGCACTGCTGACGAACCATGCGGTGACCGATGTGTTCGAGCCGGGGTCGGTGTTCAAGGTGGTCACCGTTGCGGGCGCGCTCACCGAGGGCCTCGTGACGCCTGACTCGAATTTCGTTCTACCGTCCTGCATCCAGGTCGCCGACAAGTGCATCCACGACGCCGAGAAGCGCGCCACGGAAACAATGTCCGTGGCGAAGATCCTGTCGTACTCGTCAAACGTCGGGGCGATCACGATCGCCGAGAAGCTCGGGGCATCGCAGCTCATGAACTGGATCGACCGCTTCGGCTTCGGCAAAACGACCGGCCTCGACTTCCCGGGCGAGAGCGTCGGCATCGTCCCGTCGTATCCCACGCAGTGGTCCGGCACGACGATCGGCAACGTTCCGATCGGGCAGGGCATCGCCGTGACGCCGATTCAGATCGCCGCCGCGTACGCCGCGATCGCGAACGGCGGAGTCTGGATCCAGCCCCACCTCGTCGACCGCGTCGGCGGTCGGACGTTGCACGGCTTCAAGCGCCGGCGTGTCGTTTCGCCCGCCGTTGACCAAGAGCTGAAGACGATGCTCACGGGCGTCGTCGACGAGCACGGCGCGACCGGAAACGCCGCGCAGATTCCCGGCTACACGGTCGCCGGCAAGACCGGCACGGCCCAGATCCCAGGCTCGCACGGCTACACGACTGGCAAGTACGTCGCCTCGTTCGTCGGCATGGTGCCCGTCAAGTCGCCGCGCCTTGTCGTGCTGGTCAGCGTCGAGGAGCCGCATGGCCAGATCTACGGCGGCACCGTCGCCGCGCCGGCCTTCGCGGAGATCGCGAAGTTCGACCTGCAGTACTTGGGCGTTCCGCCGGACGCGCCCGTCACGTCGACGACGACGCCCTAGACGGCCTTCCAGAAGACGGTCGTGTCGCAGAACTGCCCGTCCGGGTAAAGGGCGTAGTTCGGGATCACGCCGACCGTGTTCCAGCCGAGCCGCTCGTAGAGCCGCGCCGCGTCGCCGCCCGTCACCGCGTCGAGGACGAGGAGGGTTTTCCCCTCCGTGCGTGCCTCCTGCTCGAGCTGCTCCATCAACCGTTGGGCCATCCCGCGTCGTCGTGCGGAACGGTGGACGAGCACTCGGGCGACCTCCGCGCGGTGCGGCTGGTTCGGTGGCACCGCGAGGACGAGCTGCGCGGTGCCGACCAGGTTGCCCTCCAGGAAGGCGCCGAGGATGATCCGGCGGCCCTGCTCGGCGTCGCGCACGAACACCTCGAAGGCAGCGCGAGCCTCCTCATGCGGGAACGGCTCCATGTACCCGACCGATGCGCCGCCGGCGACGCAGTCGGCGAGCACGCCGGCGAGGGCGTCGAGCTGCTCCCGGGCCTCGTCGGGGCGGAGGCGGCGGACTTCGACCTGTTCCGTCACGGACATGCGCCAAGTCTGCCGCAGGGGACCGAACCCGGTTCGTTCGAGCGTTTCTCCGAGGCCGCGGCGGTTAGAAACTCCTCAACCTGCTCAACAAATCGAACCAGGTCGAGGACCGAGGCGTTGACTCCGTCCGAGGCGCGTGTCTCAAATAGCACGAACCCCCCACAGGAGGACTCTGCGTGGATATTCGTGACGAGACTGCGGACGAAGCTGCTTCAGACGAAGCTGAGCTCGCCCGCTTCGGTTACAAGCAAGAGCTGAAGCGCTCGCTCGGGCTCTTCAGCTCGTTTGCCGTGGCCTTCAGCTACATCTCGCCCTCCACGGGCATCTTTACGCTCTTCGCGCTCGGACTGACGACGATCGGCGGCGTGTTCATCTGGAGCTGGCCGCTCGTGGCGCTCGGCCAACTCTGCATCGCACTCGGCTTTGCGGAGCTCTCGAGCCACTATCCCGTCGCCGGCTCCGTGTTCCAATGGACGAAGTACCTCGCCGGGAAGACGTACTCGTGGTTCGCCGGCTGGATCTACCTGTTCGCCGGGATCCTCACGGTCACTGCGGTCTGCGTCACTCTGCCGCTCGCCCTCATCCCGGCGTTCAACAACATGGGCTGGAACGTGCACAACAGCCTGCATAACCAACGCATCTTCGCGATCGTCACCCTCATCCTGATCACGATTCTCAACATCTTCGGCGTCAAGCTGGTGGCGATCATCAACAACACGGGAGTGCTGTTCGAGATCCTCGGCATGGTCGTGTTCGCGTTTGTGCTCGCGTTGTTCCACCACCATCAGTCCGCCGGCGTGATCTTCGACACCGGCGGTACGAGCCTCACGACCGGGACGTTCCTCGTCGCGATGTTCATGTCGTTGTTCGTGATCTACGGCTTCGACACGGCCGGGACGCTGGCCGAGGAGACGCGCGACCCGCGGCGCGAAGCGCCGAAGGCGATCGTCGGCTCGATCGTTGGCGCGTTCATCATCGGCGGGATCTTCCTGTTCGCGATGCTGCTCGCGATCCCGGACCTGCACGGTGCGATCAAGAACGGCTTCGGGCCTGCACAGATCATCGACGCGAACTTCGGCAACGCGTTCTCGACGGTGTTTCTGCTCGTCGTCTCCGCGGCGATCTTCGTGTGCTGCCTGTCGATCATGACCTCGACCGTGCGGCTCTGCTTCGGGATGTCGCGGGACGACGCGTTGCCGGCGTCGAAGCAGCTCAGCTGGGTGCACCCGAAGCTGCACACGCCGGTCGGGTCGTGCATCACGATCGGGGTGCTTGCGTTCATCCCGATGCTCCAGTACGCGGGCGCCGGGATCATCGCGATCGCCGCGACGGGGATGATCTACCTGGCCTACTTCATCGGGAACATCGCGCTGATGCGTGCCCGCCTCCGCGGCTGGCCCAAAGCCCCTGCGCCGTTCGCGCTCGGTCGCTGGGGCATCCCGCTCAACGTCCTGGCGCTCGCCTGGGGCGGTGGGATGTTGATCAACTTCGCCTGGCCGCGCGTCGCAACGAACCCGCGGCCGAGCGAGTTGCCCGGCACGCTCAACTTCCACTGGTCTTGGCTGAACCACAAACCGATTTTCTGGACCGTGGTAATCGTGATCGGGCTGGTGGGCACGGCGTACTTCACTCTCGTCCAGCGCTCGAAACCGGCTCACGTCGAGGCACCGGAGGGCGAGGTGCCCCCGGCGGTCACCGTCAGCTGACGCATGGAGCGGGGGCGGCCTGGGCCGCCCCCGCTAGGTTTTCCCGGATGGATCTGAACCGCCTTGCGGAGGCGATCGGGGTCGAGGGGGCGCCATCCGTGGAGATCCTCGATCTCGGCTACGACCCGCGCACCGTCACTCCGGGAACGCTCTTCTTCTGCATCGCAGGCACCCGTGCCGACGGCCACGACCTGGCCGCGGACGCGGTTGCCGCCGGTGCCGTGGCTCTCGTCGTCGAACGGCCGGTCTTGGTCGATGTGCCGCAGTTGACCGTCCCGAGCGTGCGCGCGGCGATGGGGCCTGCGTCCCTCCGGTTCTTCGGCGACCCCTCCCGCGAGCTCGAGGTCGCGGCGGTGACCGGCACGAACGGCAAGACGACGACGGCGTACCTGCTCCGCTCGATCCTCGACGAGGCGGGGCGGAGGCCCGCGCTGCTGACGAATATCGAACGGCGCGTCGGCGGCGAGCAGTTGCCGATCGGGCTGAACACGCCCGAGTCGATCGACCTGCAGCGCCTCTTCCGCACGATGCTCGACGCGGGAGACCGCTCATGCGCGATGGAGGCGACATCGATCGCGGGCGTGAAAGGACGGCTTGCAGGCACGCGATTCGCCGTGCTCGTCTTCACGAACCTGACGCAGGACCACCTCGACTTCCACGGGACGATGGAGGAGTACTTCGCGGCCAAGCGCGCGCTCTTCGAGCAAGCTGACCGCGCCGTGATCAACATCGGCGACCGGTGGGGCTCGCGCCTCGCGGCCGAGCTGCCGGACGCGCGCACGTTCACCCCGGACGACGACATTCCGTTCGACCTGAAGCTGCGGGGCCGCTTCAACCGGGCGAACGCTCTCGGTGCGATCTGGGCAGCGCGGGAGCTCGGCATCGACGAGGACGCGATCGCCCGCGGAGTGGAGAAGCTGCAAGGCGTGCCCGGCCGCTTCGAGTCGGTGGAGGCGGGGCAGCCGTTCGCCGTGATCGTCGACTACGCGCACACGCCGGACTCGCTCGTCAACGTGCTGCAGGCGGCGCGCGGCCTCGGCGACGGACGGCTGATTGTCGTCTTCGGGGCAGGTGGCGACCGTGATCGCGAGAAGCGCCCGCTGATGGGGCGTGCGGCCGCCGAGAACGCAGATCGCGCGATCGTCACGACCGACAACCCGCGCACCGAGGACCCCGCCGCGATCGCAGAGCAGGTGGCCGATGGCCGGCTCGAGATCGTCCTCGACCGGCGTGTCGCGATCGAGACGGCGCTCGCGGATGCGCAACCGGGCGACGTCGTCGTGATCGCGGGCAAGGGCGCGGATACCGAGATGGAGCTCGCCGACCGCAGCGTGCCGTTCGACGACCGGGCGGTTGCTCGGTTGGTTTTGGAAGGACAGTTGCTCGCGTGATCCCGCTCGAGCTGAACGTCGTCGAGCCGCTCGGCAAGCTGATCGCGCGGCCGTGGGCCGACGTGGTCACCGGTATGCAGGTCGACTCGCGCCGGATCGAGGAGGGCGACCTGTTCGTCGCGGTCGGCGGCGGCGAGGACTTCGTCGAGCACGCGCTCGCTCGCGGCGCTTCGGCGGCGCTCGTCCCGGCCGACGAGTTCGCCGCGCTGGCGGCGATCGCCGGCGCCGTGCGCGATCGTTCGAAAGCGCGCATCGTCGCGATCACCGGCTCGACGGGGAAGACATCGACGAAGGACATCCTCTACGCGCTGGCCGCGCCGCACCGGCGCACGATCGCGAACGAAGGCAACTACAACACCGAGATCGGCGTCCCGCTCACGATCTGCCGGATCGAAGAGGACACCGAGCTCTGCATCAGCGAGCTCGGGATGCGCGGCCTGGGTCAGATCGCGTGGCTTGCGTCGTTCGTCCGGCCCGATGTCGGTGTGATCACCAACGTCGGCCCCGCGCATCTCGAGCTGCTCGGCTCGATCGAGAACATCGCGCGCGCCAAGGCGGAGCTGATCGAAGCGCTGCCGCCCGGCGGGATCGCCGTCGTGCCCGACGAACCGCTGCTCGAGCCGTACCTCACGCGCTCCGACATCACCATTGTGCGGATCGACACGAGGACACCGTTGCCGTTTGCGACCGACTACACGTCGAAGCACCAGCTGCAGAACACGCGCACAGCGATCGCGGTCGCGGAGTCGCTCGACATCCCGTTGCCGCAGACGTTGAGTGTCGAGTTCTCGAAGTTCCGCGAGGAGGAGCGCTCGCTGCCGGGAGACGGGGTGCTGCTGAACGACTGTTACAACGCAAACCCGGTGTCGATGCGAGCGGCGCTCGAGCACTTTGTCGTGCGCGCGGGCGACCGCCGCCGGATCGCCGTCCTCGGCGACATGCTCGAGCTCGGCCCGGGGGCGCCTGAGTACCACCGGGAAATCCACGAACTCGTCCGCGAGCTCGGGATCGAGCAGGTGATCGCGGTCGGCGAGCTCGCGCGGGAGTACGGCGGAGATTGGGTCGCAACCGCGGCCGAGGCGGCCGAGCGGCTGCGGGCCGAGCTGCGGCCCGGCGACGCCGTGCTCGTCAAGGGCTCACTCGGGGTGGGACTCGCGGTCGTCGCGGAGAATTTGACGGCGTAATGTCGAGAGTCCTCGTAGCAGCGCTCGTGGCGATGATCATTGCGATCCTCAGCGGGCCGACGTTCATCAACTTCCTCCGGCGCAACGAGGTCGGCCAGCACATCCGCGAGGAAGGGCTGGAGCATCACCGCGAGAAACAAGGCACGCCGACGATGGGCGGGCTGCTGATCGTGCTTGCTGCGACGCTGGCGTTCCTGCCACTGTCGGATTACACGCTGCCTGCGCTGACGATCTTCGGCACGACGCTCGCCTGCGCCGGGATTGGCTTTCTCGACGACTACCTGAAACTGCATCACAAGCGCTCGCTCGGTCTGCGCGGTCGCTGGAAGATCCTGATGCTGATCGGGGTCACCGCCGCGGTCGGCTACGCCGCGCATCACCAGCAGCTCAGTCACAGCGTCTTCGTCCCGATCGCCGACTGGAATGTGCCGCTCGGGCCGTTCTGGTACGTGCTGCTGTTCCTGATCATCGGCGGCGCCGTGAACGGTGTGAACCTGACTGACGGCGTCGACGGGCTTGCGGCAGGCACGTCGATCATCGCGCTCGCAACATTCACCGCGATGGCGGTGACGATCTACATTCGCTCGCAGACGGTGCACCACGGTCGCATCGCCAACCGGCTGGACATTGCCTTTATCGGCGCGGCGCTGATCGGTGCGGCGGTCGGGTTTCTCTGGTTCAACGCGTTCCCGGCCGAGGTGTTCATGGGCGACACCGGGGCGATGGCGCTCGGCGGGGGGATGGCGGCGATGGCGATCATGATGAAGGTCGAGCTCCTGATGCTGTTCGTTGGCGGGATCTTTGCGGTTGTGGCGCTCTCGGTCGTGTTGCAGGTGCTGAGCTTCAAGTGGTGGGGAAGGCGAATCTTCCTGATCGCGCCGTTACAGCACCATTTCGAGATGAAGGCCTGGTCCGAGACGAAGATCATGGTGCGCTTCTGGATCGTCACGGCAATCTTTTGCGCGGTCGGCTTCGCGTTCTTCTACAAGTACTACTTGCCCTTCCGGGCCCATAGTTGAAAGCGCT
>DATBDB010000180.1:0-4268 GCA_036270155.1 Gaiellaceae bacterium | reverse complement strand
TGGCCATGTACGTCAACGACCTCACGCTGGACATGGGGCCGCGCGGGCGCAGAGCCATCGAGCTCCTTTTGGGGCACCCGCCCGAATTCGTATGACCCAGGCGGTGGTGCTCTCGGCGGTGCGCACGCCGGTCGGGCGCTACGGCGGCGGGCTCGCAGGCACGCGGCCGGACGACCTCGCCGCGGTCGCGATCCGTGCCGCAGTCGATCGCGCCGGGGTTCCGGCCGAGCAGATCGAAGACGTCTGGCTCGGCTGCGCGAACCAGGCCGGCGAGGACAACCGCAACGTTGCGCGGATGGCGGTGCTGCTCGCCGGTCTGCCCGACTCCATCGGAGGTGTCACGGTCAACAGGCTCTGTGCTTCGGGGCTCGCTGCGATCGTCGGTGCGGCGCACGCGGTGATTGCGGGCGACGGTGACCTCTTCGTCGCCGGTGGCGTCGAGTCGATGTCCCGCGCGCCGCTCGTGACCGCGAAGCCCGACGCGGCATTCCCGCGCGGTGACCGCGTCCTCTACGACACGACGCTCGGCTGGCGCTTCCCGAACCCGCGCCTGGAAGAGCTGTTTCCGCTCGAGACGATGGGCGAGACCGGCGAGAACGTCGCGGAGCGCTGGTCCGTGTCGCGCGATGACCAGGATGCGTTCGCGCTCCGCTCGCAGCAGCGCTGGGCCGCAGCCGCCGACGCGGGACGCTTCGACGACGAGCTCGTACCCGTCGGCGACGTGACGCGCGACGAGCATCCGCGTCCCGACACGTCGGCCGAGAAGCTCGCGGCGCTGACGCCGGCGTTTCGCGCGGGAGGCTCCGTGACGGCCGGCAATTCGTCCGGCCTGAACGACGGAGCTGCCGCGGTCGTGATTGCCTCGGAAGAACGAGCGCGCGAGCTCGGGATCGAGCCGCTCGGCGCCTTCGTGGGGTCGGCGGTCGCAGGCGTCGACCCCCGTGTGATGGGGATCGGGCCGGTGCCCGCGGTGCGCAAGCTGCTCGAGCGCACCGGCGTCGCGATCGCCGAGCTCGACCTCGTCGAGCTGAACGAAGCGTTCGCCTCGCAGTCGCTCGCGGTCGTACGCGAGCTCGGCCTGGATGAGGAGAAGGTGAACGTGAACGGCGGCGCGATCGCGATCGGCCACCCCCTCGGCATGAGCGGCGCACGCCTCACCGTGACGCTGTTGCACGAGCTGCGGCGGCGTGGCGGGCGGTACGGTGTCGCCACGATGTGCATCGGCGTTGGCCAGGGGCAGGCGGCCCTTTTCGAGGCATGACGCACCCCGAGCGGTACCTGGAGCTTGGTCTGCGGCTCGGCAAGCACGTCGACGGTCTCGTCGACGCGTACTACGGCCCGCCCGAGCTGAAGGAGCAGGTCGACGCGGAGGAGCTGATCCCGGCGGAGCAGCTCGCGGCCGACGCGGAGGCGCTGCGTGACGCGCTGCCGGAGGGCTGGCTGCGCGACCAGGTGCACGGCTGCGCGACGTACGCGCACGTCGTCGCAGGCGCCGACATCTCCTACAGCGACGAAGTCGAGGGGTGCTACGGCATCCGCCCGGCGAAGGTCTCCGAAGACGTCTACGCCGCAGCGCACGCTGAGCTCGACGAGCTCTACCCGGGCGAGGGGTCGTTGCGCGAACGGCGCAATGCCTGGCGCGATCTCCACGTCGTGTCGGGCGACGTCACTGTGGCGGCGCTGCAGGATCTCCTGCCGCTTTTGCGGTCGCAGACCGGAGCCGTGCTGCTCGATCTCCCCGCCGGCGAGGGCGTGACGCTGGAACCGGTCAACGACGAGCCATGGTGGGCGTTCAACTACTACCTCGGCGACCTACGTAGCCGCGTCGTGCTGAACATCGACGTGCCGACGACCGGCGCCGACCTGATCCGTCTCGCCGGCCACGAGGTCTTTCCCGGCCACCACACCGAGCACGCGGTCAAAGAGCAAATGCTGATCCGCGAGCAGGGCAAGATCGAAGAGGGCATTCAGCTCGTGCCCACGCCCCAGGCGGTGCTCAGCGAGGGGATCGCCGAGACGGGAGCCGAGCTCATCCTGGACGACGCCGCGAAGGAAGAGGCCTACGCGATCCTCCGGCGTCATGAGGTCACGCTCGTCGATCCGTCCCTCTCCGAGCGGATCTGGAAGGCGGCAGAGCCGCTGCGCACCGTGGACCTCGACGCGGCGCTGATGATCCACGAAGAAGGCGCATCGATCGAGCAGGGCCAGGCGTACCTCGAGCGGTGGAACCTCTCGACGCCGGAGCAAGCACGCCAGAAGGTGCGCTTCATCACCGATCCGACCTGGCGCGCCTACGTGATCACCTACTCCGCCGGCCGCGACCTCTGCCGCGCGTACGTCGACGGCGATCCGGCGAAGTTCCGCACGCTCCTGACCGAGCACGTGCGCATCGGCGACCTCCTGGCCGCATCGCGCTGATCATCTAGGGTCCAGGCGTGGCTGTCGCGATCACCGAGTACGGGCTGTTCATCAACGGTGAGAGCGTCGAGCCTGCCTCCGGCGAGCTGCGCGACGTTCCCGAGCCCGCGACCGGCGAGGTGCTCGCCCGCGCCGCGATGGGCGGCGAGGCCGACATCGATCGCGCGGTCGAAGCCGCGCGCGCCGCGCTCGACGGCGTCTGGGGCAAGACGCCGGGCACCGAGCGCTCCCGGCTGCTGCACGCGCTGGCCGACGCGATCACGGCGAACCGCAAGGAGCTCGCCGAGCTCGAGTCGCGCAACGTCGGCAAAGCGATCTCCTCGGTCAAGGCCGAGGTCGCGGGCGCGACGGAGAACTTCCGCTACTACGCCTCTGCGATCGGGACGATCGCCGGCCGCTCGAATCCGATCGGCGGCTCGCTGCTCTTCTACTCGCAGAAGGAGCCGGTCGGCGTCGCGGCGCAGATCGTGCCGTGGAACTACCCGCTGATGATGGCGACCTGGAAGCTCGCCCCCGCGCTCGCCGCAGGGTGCGCCGTCGTCCTGAAGCCCGATCCGCAGACGCCGCTTTCCGTCCTGCGCATCGCAGAGCTCGCGACCGAGGTCGGCTTCCCGGCGGGCACGATCAACATCGTTCCGGGCGACGGGCCGACGACGGGCGCGTACCTCGTCAAGCATCCGGGCGTCGACAAGGTGGCGTTCACCGGCTCGACGAAGACGGGCGGCGAGATCATGCGGCTCTGCTCCGATCCGATCAAGCGGCTGACGCTCGAGCTCGGCGGCAAGAGCCCGAACCTGCTCTTCGCGGACGCGAACCTCGCCGACGCGATCCCCGCCAGCGTGTGGGCGATCTTCGCCTCGGCCGGCCAGTCGTGCGAAGCGCGCTCGCGGCTGCTCGTCGAGCAGTCGATGTACGACGACGTCGTCGCGCAGGTGACCGAGCTGTCGCAGAGGGTGAAGGTGGGCGACCCGCTCGACGCGGAGACGCAGATGGGCTCGCTCATCTCGCCGTCGCACCGCGCGAAGGTGCACGGCTTCGTCAACGGTGCGCGTGCCGAAGGCGCGGAGATCACGACGGGCGGCGCAATCGCCGACGGGCCGGGCGCGTTCTATCCGCCGACGGTGATCGCGAACGCCGGCAATCAGATGGTCGCCGCGCAGGAGGAGATCTTCGGCCCGGTCGTCACGGTGATCCCGTTCGCGGACGAAGCCGATGCGATCCGCATCGCGAACGACGTCAAGTACGGGTTGATGGCGACGGTGTGGACGGGCGACCCCGCCAAGGGCCATCGCATCGCATCGAAGATCAGGTCCGGGACGGTCGGGATCAACATGCCGTACACCGCGTTCCCCGGCATTCCGTTCGGCGGCTACAAGCAGTCGGGCTTCGGCCGCGAGCTCGCGCTCGAGACGCTCGACCTGTACCTCGAGACGAAGTCGGTCGTGACGTACACCGGCTCGCGCCCGACCAACCCGTTCGGGCTGTAGGCATTTCGCGTTACAGGTGGGCCGTCCTTGCGGCGGGCACGTTCGCGCAGACGACGTACTCCGCGATCTGGTTCGGCATCGCCGTGATGGCGCCGGCGCTCCGGAACCGCGACCACCTGTCGCTCGCGCAGACCGGCCTTCTGCTCTCGAGCTCCCTCGTCGGGTCGCTGATCAGCCTGATCCCCTGGGGGATCGCGACTGACAAGTTCGGCGAGCGGGTCGTGCTCGTGTCGGGCCTCGCGCTGTGCGGGGGCGCGCTGGTCGGCGCCGGGCTCGTCCACGGTTTCTGGCCGCTTGCGCTCCTCGTGGCGCTGGCCGGCATGACCGGTGCAAGCGTGCAGTCGGCCAGCGGTCGCGCCGTCC
>DATBDB010000179.1:0-37214 GCA_036270155.1 Gaiellaceae bacterium | reverse complement strand
ATCCCGTTCCATGGGAGGTGGCGCTCGCAGGCGCGCACCTCGCTGACGGTCCCGCGCTTGCCGAGTTGCGCGGCGCTCAGCGTCGCGCGGCTCCCGCCGCCCTTACGACCGCTCGTCGCTGCGGCAGCAGGAGACGAGGTTGTGGTCGCGCCTGCCGTCGTCGCGCCTCCTGTCGGGTCGGATCCCCCCGAGAGCGAAAGGGTAAGGATCATGGCGGCGAGGCAAGCTGCACCGATCGCGGCGCCGATGATGACGGGGCGTCTCAGAATGCGGTTCATGCCGGCCTCGCCTAGCCCTTCTTGGCATTGGCATTGGCAGGGCCGGCGATCGCGATGCCGTTCCCGAGGTTGAAGTGACTGCAGGCGAGCAGCTGTGTGATGATCCCGCGCTTGCCGAGTGCCAGCAGTCGCGCGTTGAGCGGGAAGGCGCCCGTTGAGTTCGGGTCAGGCCAGTCAGCGAGCCCCTTCGAGCGCATGCAGCCCGCGAACAGCACGAGACCATGGAGCTCTGCCGGGGTCGGCGGCGGGCTGACGATTTGGGGAGGCAGGGCATGCCACTGCGCGCCGCAGGTCCGCTCGCCCACCGCCTTCTGCGCGTTCCTGACCTCCGGCGGGGGTGGCCCGGCGCTGCTGCTCCAGCTGGACGTGCCGTCGGCGTTCACGGTCGGATCGGCGATCGCGTAGCCGTGGCTGCGGAAGCACTGAGCGAGGTCGTGCCAGCCCTGCGCGGGGCTCACAGTGGAGCCGCCGCCGCTGCCTTTCCGACCCTTCGTCGTTTGCGCGGCAGGAGACGACGTCGTCGTAGCGCCTGCCGCCGTAGCGCCCGCGGTCGGGCCGGATCCCCCGGAGAGCGAAAGAGCGACGATCAGTGCGACCAGTCCGGTGGCGCCGATCAGCACACCGACGATCACAGGACGTTTCAGGATGCTGTTCATGGCAGCCACGATGGCCGCCGCCGCTTACAGCCCTAAGAAACCCCGATGAATAATTGTTGAAAATCGATCGACTGCATGTCGTCGCGTGAGGTCTTGAGCGACACTGAGGCCGTGACCGACACCGATGCGGGCGCCCGGTCGATCCTGCTCGTCGAAGACGACGAGGAGATCGCCGGCCTGATGCGCGACTTCCTCGAGGCCGAGGGCTTCGACGTTCGCCATGCGCCGACCGGGCGCGACGCGACGGAGGAGCTGAAGCAAGCACGACCCGACTGCGTTCTGCTCGACGTGATGCTCCCTGACGAGTCCGGCTTCGAGATCTGCCGCCGCCTCCGCCGCGACTCCGACATCCCGGTCCTCTTCCTGAGTGCGCGCGACGGGGACGCCGACAAGATTCGCGGGCTCGGTCTCGGTGGCGACGACTACGTCGTCAAGTCTGCGACCCCGGGTGAGGTCGTCGCCCGCATCAAGGCAGTGCTGCGCCGGGCAGCGCCTGCCGGAGGGATCGCAGGTCGCGGGCGGCTCCGTTTCGGCGACCTCGAGGTCGACCTCGCTGCGCATGAGGTCGCCCGCGACGGAAAGCGGGTCGACATGACTGCACGAGAGTTCGAGGTGCTGCGCGTCTTCGTCGAGCATCCGCGCCAGGTGCTCAGCCGCGACCATCTCTTCGAGTTGGTCTGGGGCTCGTTCGGCGATCGCAGCGCGGTGCCTGTCTACATCCGCCGGCTGCGCGAGAAGATCGAGCACGACCCGGCCAAGCCCTGCTACATCGTGACGGTCTGGGGCGCGGGATACCGCTTCGACGGGGGCCTCACGTGAGCAGGCGCCCCGTCACCGTTCGCGTGTTTCTCCTCGCGGCTGTCCTCGCCCTCACCGTGCTCCCGGTCGCGAGCGGGACTGCGGCGTGGTTGATCGAGCGCGAGCGCCAAGACGCCGGAATTCAGCAGCGCCTCGCTGCCGCGACTGCCTATTTGACCACGCAGCGGGAAGGAGTCGCACGGGAGGACAAGGCTGCGATTTTTGGGGTCAACCGCCGGTTCGCGCAGCTCCACCTGCTCGCCGAGTTCGGCCTGATCGACAAGCGGGCGACCGACAAGAAAACGATCGACAAGCATCCGATCTACAGCACCCAGACGCCTAACGCGGGCCCGTTTGTGACGACCGCAGACGCACAGAACGTGAACCCCACGATTGGTCGTTCGACCGGAAACAACCCCGGGCCGCCCTCGAGCTGGCACGCCCATAACTTCGTGATCCCGATCGGTGTCGCGAACACCAGCGCCGCACTCGTCGGCACGCTCTATTACCCCCCGGCGAGCTTCACAACACGGGCGCTCGTCGCACTGTTCGCCGGTGTGCTCGTCCTGCTGGCAGGCCTCGCGATCATCGTCTGGCTTGCGGGCCGCTGGATCGTCAAGCCGCTCAGCCGCCTCAGCATCGAGGTCGACAAGATCGCGGGCGGAGACCTTGCCGTTGCTCCTCCACGCAGTCCGATCAGCGAAGTCGCGAACGTCGCCTCCGCGATCGGTGGCATGGCAACCGCGCTCGGTGAGTCGGGCCAGCAGCAGGCCGCAGCGGACGAGGCACGCCGCTTCCTCGTCACTGCGGTCGCCCACGACTTGCGCACTCCGCTCTTTACGCTTCGCGGGCACCTCGAGGCGATCGCGAACGAGCTCGGCGATTCAGCAGAGCACCTGGCCAAGGCAGAAGACCGAGCAAGCTCACTCGAGCGACTGATCTCGAGCCTGTTCACCTACGCGCGCCACGACTACGCGCCACAGGAGCCGATGCTCGAGGGCGTGTTGCTCGGCGAGCTGATCGGAGGCATTGCAGACGGCTTCCGCAGTTATGCCTTCCTCCTGGATGGCGAGGACGGTCTCGCGGTTGTCGCCGACCGCGAGCGGCTCGAGCGTGTTCTCGCAAACGTGTTCGACAACGCGCTTCGACACAGCCCAGACGGCACTGCGGTCGAGGTGTCATGGTACGACCGGGGCTCCACGGTCGCGGTGACGGTGGCCGATCGAGGGCCTGGCATCGACGCCGACCTCCTCCATCAGATCTTCCAGCCGATGGTCCGCGGAGACCGCTCACGCAACAGCGCAACCGGTGGCGCCGGGCTCGGGCTCACGATCGCCAAGCGCCTGATCGAGAGCCAAGGCGGCACCATCGCGGCCAAGAATCGGCCGGACGGAGGAGCCGAGTTCACGCTCACGCTGAGACGAGCGGAAACCACGAGGACCGCGACGGCGCGCGAGATGAGCGCCGTCGAGCCCTCTGTGTCGTAGGAGAGCGGGTGGCTACCGCACGTTCACGACGAATCGGCGCGCCTCGTAGGCCTTCGTCGTCTCACCACGCGTCAGCCCGAACGAAACCTTGGCGGTTCCTTTCCCTTGGCCTTTGAACACGTGTACGCCGCCGTAGCGAGGGCCGTCACACCGTCTCAGCAGAGCTGAGTGAGGCGGCCGGTCTCGACGTCGTACCTGAAGCCACCCACGCGCACATGCGCGAGATACGGCGACGACCGGAGCAGGTGCACGTCATCGCGCACCGTCTTCCGCTGATCCTCCGACATGAGGAAGTCCAACTCCCGGGCGTCGGGTGCCCCCGCGTCACTCAGCGCCGCGTGCACCTGATCTTCGGTTCCCGTCATGCGGCAATCCGTATGTGCGATCACCATCAAGCGGTCGACGCCGAGCAGGTGCGACGCAAGCACGAGAGAGCGAAGCATGTCGTTCGTGACACGTGCTCCCGCGTTGCGGAGGATCTTCGCATCACCCGGCTCGAGCCCGAGCAGGGCGAGCGGCTCGATCCGTGAATCGATGCAGGTGAGGACGGCGAGGCCCTGGGCAGCGCGTGCCTGGAGCCCTCGGTGGGGGAACTGCCGCGCATACTCCTCATTCGCGGTGAGGACGTCTGCAAACGTTTCGTCGTCGGCCATTCGCCGCATCGTAAAGATCGCGGAGGAGATCGCCGACCCGATCCCCACCTGCGATTCGTCCCGCGTCGCTACCGGAAGGACGGCTGCCTCATACGTGAGTCACCGAACATGCCGGTCACGGCCGGATGACTGCGTCGCCCGGAGGCGCGCTCGGCCTCGACACGATGAAGTACTCGTCGGCACACAGAACGAGCTTCTCGGAGCCCGCACGTTCGTGGCCGGGCGCGATCAGGAACCTCCGCGGGGCCGCACGCAACTCGTCGAAGACGCCCGTGGGAACGGTCAGTGTGCATATGCAATTCGGGTCGGCGCATTCGCAGACCAGCGCATGCATCCCATCCCATGTTGGCGCGAGCTCGCCGACCCGGTCGTTGAATGACCGCAGCCCGGTTTCGATCTGTTCGACCACCAGCCGCACGAGCGCGTCCTCCACGGCGATGCCATGGCCAGCTGAAGCATCTACGGTCGTCTCATCAACGACATCGGGCTTGGACATCTCGCGGCCTCCTCTCTCTCTCTCTCACTCTCTTCGATGTAGCGCACGCCGTAGCGTCGCCAGCCGCTGCTGCCGGCACGAGCTGCCGCTCGCGCACCGGACCTTCCGCGCACGTCTGGCCGCCCGGCCGGGTGGCGCCGGATCGCCAGCGCGGCACCTGTGAGGCGGTAGACAAAACGCGAACCCGGTCAAATCCATGCTCCAACTCCCGTTCTGCCGCCTAGGTCCGGGGCGGGATCTACGACACTACTCTTTCTCGATGCAATTCCTAAGCACCCTGACCGGCTGCTTCGCCATGCCGGCGGCGGAGAACCCGACCGTCGCGATGGTGGAGGCCGCCTACCGCCATCACGGGCTGGACGCCCGCTACCTGAACTGCGAGGTTTCACCGGCCGCACTCGGCGACGCAGTACGGGGCGCACGGGCGATGGGCTGGGTCGGGTTCAACTGCTCGCTCCCGCACAAGGTCGCAGTGATCGAACATCTCGATCGGCTCGCCGACTCGGCCGCCGTGATCGGCGCCGTGAACTGCGTCGTGCGCCGGGACGGACACTTCATCGGCGAGAACACGGACGGGCAGGGATTCCTCACCGCGCTGCGCACCGTCGTTGACCCCGCGGGAAAGTCCCTCGTGATGTTCGGAGCGGGCGGCGCCGCCCGCGCGATCGCGGTGGAGTCCGCCCTCGCCGGGGCCGCGACGATCACGATCGTCAACCGGACGGAGGCGCGCGGCGCCGAGCTCGTCGCGCTGCTGAACGAGCGGACTTCGACCGACGCCGCACTCCTCGTCTCACAGGGTGCGTACTCCGTTCCGGACGGAACCGACATCGTGGTGAACGCCACGTCGGTCGGTCTCTTCCCCGACCTCGACGCACGGCTCGGGCTCGAGCTCGATTCGCTGCAACCGGGGATGGTCGTCGCCGACGTGATCCCGAACCCACCACGCACACGGCTGATCCGCGACGCCGAGGCGCGCGGCTGCACCGTGCTCGACGGGCTCGGGATGCTCGTCAACCAGGGGGTGATCGGCATCAAGCACTGGACCGGCGTCGATCCCGACCCGACCGTGATGCGAGCCAAGGTCGAAGAGCTCTTCCGTTAGTGTCGTGCGCACGCTGACCGCGGACGTCGTGATTATCGGCTCCGGCATGGGCGGTGGCACGACCGCGCACGCGCTCGCGCGCCGAGGCGTCGACGTCCTCGTGCTGGAGCGCGGAGAACGGTTGCCGCGCGAGGCGGATAACTGGTCGCCCCGAGCGGTGTTCGCGGAACGTCGCTACAAACCGAACGAGCAGTGGCTCGACCGGGACGGCCGCAGCTTTGCCCCGGGCGTGCACTACGTCGTCGGCGGCAACACGAAGGTGTACGGCGCGAGCCTCCCGCGGTTCCGCGAGCAGGACTTCGACGCCGTCGAGCACGAGGATGGGATGTCGCCGGCATGGCCGTTCGGCTATGCGGATCTCGAGCCGTACTACGGCGAAGCGGAGCGGATGTATGCCGTGCACGGCGCGACTGGCGAGGACCCGACCGAACCGTGGCGCAGCAGCGCGTACCCCCACCCCGCGCTCGAGCACGAGCCGTACATCGCCGAGCTCGCCGAGCGTCTGCGCGCGCAGGGAGTCCGCCCGAGCTCGAATGTGATGGGCGTCGACCGTCGCGAGGGCGGGCTGTGCATTCGCTGCGGCACCTGCGACGGCTTCCCGTGCAAGCTCGGCGCCAAGAGTGACGCGGAAACGTGTGGCATCGACCCCGCGCTTGCGACCGGGTACGCC
Organism: Gaiellaceae bacterium; assembly: GCA_036270155.1. GTDB lineage: Bacteria > Actinomycetota > Thermoleophilia > Gaiellales > Gaiellaceae > PALSA-600. Next base: position 31,074 of record DATBDB010000179.1, on the reverse strand, counting down.
CGGCTTGCTCCCGGCGTGCGCGTGCGGCGCATCGTCGCCGCCGGCCGAAGTGTCCGCCATCTCGTTGCGGAGGACCGCGACGGCGAGGTGAGAGTGACCGGCGCGAAGTTCGTGCTTGCCGCGGGAGCGGTCAACTCCGCTGCGTTATTGCTCGGCTCAGACGTTGCGAACTCGTCCGGTCAGGTCGGCCGCAACTTCATGATGCACAACAACGCACACATCGTCGCCGTCGACGTGAACCGTCGCAACGACGTTGTCTTCCAAAAGACGCTGTCGGTGAACGACTGGTACCTCGACGGCGGCGACGGCCGTCCGCTCGGCGCGCTGCAGCTGATCGGAAAGGTCCAGGGCGTGATGATGAAGACAGCTGCACCGCGCGGAGTCCCGGTGGCGGCGTTGAACCAGATCGCGCGTCGGAGCGTCGAGTGGTTGGTCATGGCCGAGGACTTGCCCCATCGCGACAACCGCGTGACAGTCGACGGCGCCGGCAGGATCATGACCGCCCGCCTTGCACGTGGTCTGCGAACGCACCGCCGCCTCCTCCAGCGGGCGAAGCATCTGCTCCGCTCCGCCGGCTACGACGCCGTGCTCACGCAGCATTTCGACATCAGCATGAACAGCCACCAATGCGGCACGGTGGTCGCCGGCGCCGATCCCACGACGAGCGTTCTCGATCCGTGGTGCAAGACCCACGACCTCGAGAACCTCTGGGTGATCGACGCCGGCTTCTTTCCGTCCTCCGCAGCGATGAATCCCGCGCTGACGATCGCGGCGCAAGCACTCCGCGTCGTCGCCGAGTCCGACCTGGCTTCGTAACGACGTTGCCTCTTAATCAGCGACCGCGGGCTGATCGGCGACGGCGAGCATGTTCTCTTCGAAGTGCGCGACGCTCGATGTGCCTGGGATCGGCAGCATCACCGGCGAGCGGTCGAGGAGCCAGCGCAGCTCGTAGGCCGGATCGCGGAGCCCTTCGCCGAGCGGTGCCCAGGGCATGAACGCGATGCCTTCCGACTCGCACGCATTGAGCACTTCCTCTGAGATCTGCAGACCGCGGTTGTACTGGTTTTGAACGCTGGAGATTGTCGTGACCGACTGAGCGACACGCAGCTGATCGAGCGAAAAGTTCGACACGCCGATCAGCCGGATCTTCCCTTCGTTGCGAAGCTCCTCGAGCGCGCCGATCGACTCCTCGATCGGCACCTCGGGGTCGTGCCGGTGCAGCTGATACAGATCGATCCGTTCGAGCCGGAGCCGACGCAGGCTCGCGTCGAGCGCCTCCCGGAGATGCTCCGGGCGACCGTCGCGGATCCGGTCTTGCAGGCCCCACCCGAGCCCGCCCTTCGTCGTGATCACGAGGTCGTCGGGATAGGGATACAGCGCCTCTGCGATCACCTCCTCGCTGACGCCGGCGCCGTAGATGTTCGCCGTGTCGATCAATGTCACGCCGAGCTCGAGCGCGCGGCGGAGCACGCGGGCTCCTTCTTCTCTGTCGTTCACGATGCGCATTGCGCCAAAGCCGAGACGGCGAACTTCGAGCTCGCCGCCCAGCAGGAATGTTGGGTTCATGAGTCCAGCCTAGAGATTCACATCAAGCCTCTAGGTGGGAGGCCCGCCGCAGCAGCAGGCCTCCCACCCGGTCGCCTTGCTCAAGCGAGGTCGACGAGGTCGAGGCTCGGATCGACGTAAACCGTCATCGGCGTTTCGTCGGCGTTCAACATGTGGGCCAGGTACCCGACGCCGTCCGCATCGGCCTCGACTCTGACGAGCGTGCCGCCGGGGACCTCGTCGAGCGCGATCTCTTTCACCGTTTCGAGCACGTCATCGGCGAGCACGCTCTCATCGGGTTGTTCGCCTCCCGAGGGATTCGGAGCGCTCGGGTCCGGCGATACCGCCGGCGTGGACGCCTGCGCGGTGTTGGTGGCCATGTTGCTCATGCTGTTCCTTTCGTTGAGGTGTTTCACATCACGCGATGTGACCCCTCGAACGATCGCGCTCGCGCATAAGAGCCGGGTTCGACCGAGCGAAGAATTCGTTAGGAAGCCGCTGGGTGCAGAGTTTCTGGCAGCGTGCGCACAATGGAACGCAACTGGGCCGGCAACGTCACCTACTCGACGAAGCGCATTCTGCGCCCGCGGTCGACGGCCGAGGTCCAGGAACTGATCGCGGGCGCCGAGACGCTGCGGCCGCTCGGCACACGTCATTCGTTCAGCACGGTCGCCGACTCGACGAGCGCACTGATCTCGACGGAGCACCTGGACCGCATCGTCGAGATCGGGGACAAGACGGTGACCGTCGAGGCCGGGATCCGCTACGGCGAGCTCGCCACGGCGCTGCACGAACGCGGGCTCGCGCTGCCGAACTTCGCCTCGCTGCCGCACATCTCGGTCGGCGGAGCAATCGCGACGGCCACCCACGGCTCCGGCGCAGCGAACCAGTCGCTCGCTGCCGGGGTCTCGACGCTCGAGCTCGTCACCGCGGACGGTTCGCTCAGGCAGTTCCGCCGGGGCGACCGTGACTTCGACGGAGCGGTCGTCGGCCTCGGTGCGCTCGGCGTCGTCACGCGCGTGTCGCTCGACGTGGCCCCGGCGTTCGACCTCCGCCAGTACGTGTTCGAGCAGCTGCCGTTGTCGACGGTCGAAGCTGAGCTCGGCGCGATGCTCGCACGGGGTTACAGCGTCAGTCTGTTCACGACGTGGGCCGAGGATGCCGTCGCACAGGCCTGGGTCAAGACGACCGAGGAGCTGGGGCCGGAGTCGTACTTCGGCGGTCGGCCTGCGCCGGAGCCGCGCAACCCGGTGCCGGGCTCAGGTGCGGAGAACGCCACCGAGCAACTCGGCGTGCCCGGCCCATCGCACGAACGACTGCCGCACTTCCGCCTCGGGTTCACACCCAGCAGCGGCGCCGAGCTCCAGTCGGAGTACGTGGTGCCACGGGAGCATGCCGCCGCCGCCGCGTCGGAGCTGCGGCGCCTAGGCACCGCCGTTGCTCCCTTGCTCTTCATCTCGGAGATCCGGGCGATCGCCGCAGACACGCTTTGGCTCAGCCCGTTCTTCGAGCAGGACAGCGTCGCATTCCACTTCACGTGGAAGCCGTTGCCGGCCGAGGTGCTCGCAGTGCTTCCTCGGATCGAGAGCGCACTGGCACCGTTCGATGCGCGGCCGCACTGGGGGAAGCTGTTCGTCGGGTCGGCGGAGCTGATCGACGCCCGCTACCCGAAGCTGGCGGCGTTCCGCCGGCTCGCGCACGAGCTGGACGGCGGCGGCAAGTTCCACAACGCGTTCCTCGACCGGTATGTCTTCAGTCGGGCAGCATCGGCATCGTGAAGCCCTGATCGCGGCCGAGCAGCGCGGCTCGCACCACCGCGGTCGATCCGAACCGTTCCCGCACTTCGTCGAGCGCCGCGTCGAGCGCACCGCCGCTCCATGACTCGAACGGCAACGCGAGTTGCACGGCGTCGTCGTTCTCGAGGTTGCTGACCGCAATCCCGACGAGCGTGAGCCCCTGACGCTCGATCAGCGGCGTCGCGGTCCCGAGCAGCTCTCGCGCTGCGTGGAGGATCGCGTGCGTCTCCGCCGTCGCCTGCGGCAGCGTGTGCGACCGGGTTGCGCGTGTGAAGTCGGCAAAGCGAAGCCGAAGGATGACGGTACGGCCGACGCGCCCGGCTGCGCGCATGCGGCGTGTGACGCGATCGACGAGCCCGACGAGGACGACGTCGATCTCACCCGACGCTCGAGGCCGGCGGCCGAGCGCATGTTGCGCCCCCATCGAGCGTCGGCGGCGCCGCTGCTGCACCTGACGAGCGTCACGGTTGTGCGCAAGCGAGTGGAGCTGGCGCCCCGACGCACGACCGAGCAGAGCCATGAGGATTCCCTCGTCGACGCGGGCCACGTCACCGACCGTCGCGAGCCCGTGTTCGTGGAGCTTCCGCGCCGTGATCGCCCCCACGCCCCAGAGCCGCTCGACGGGAAGCGGATGAAGGAACGCAAGCTCGCGTTCCGGGGGCACGACGAGCAAGCCGTCGGGCTTCGCAACGCCGCTCGCAACCTTGGCGAGAAACTTCGTGCGTGCGACACCCACAGTGATCGGCAAGCCGACGCGCTCGAGGACGTTGCTGCGCAGCCGCACGGCGATCTCGAGCGGCGAGCCTGCGATCCGCTGCATCCCGCGCACGTCGAGGAACGCCTCGTCGATCGAGATCCCCTCGACGAACGGCGATGTGTCGTGGAACACCTCGAACACGGCCTTGCTCGCCTCGCTGTAGGCCGACATGCGCGGCGGCACGACGACCGCCCGCGGGCACAGCCGGCGCGCCTGAGCTCCGCCCATCGCGGTGCGCACGCCGTACGCCTTCGCCTCGTAGCTCGCGGCCAGCACGACACCGCCGCCGACGATCACCGGCCGGCCGCGCAGCCGCGGATCGTCCCGCTGCTCGACCGATGCGTAGAACGCATCGAGGTCGGCATGCAGGATCGTCGCCTCGCGTGACACGAACGTATGTTCGCATCTTCGGTTGGGTCGTGCCTACACCGTCCGCAACGCCTCGGTCGGTGCGAGCCGCGCCGCCCGGAGCGCAGGCAGCAAGCCGGCGATCGCCCCGATCGCGAGCGCGGCGCCGAAGCCGCCCGCCCACGCGACCGTGGGGACGACGACGGCCCAGTGCTTCGTCGAGGCGTAGACGGCGGTCGCGATCGCTCCGGCGGCGACCCCGACCGCGCCCCCGAGCAGTGCGAGCAGCACGGCTTCGGACAGAAACTGGAGGCGGATGTGCCCTTTCGTTGCTCCGAGTGCGCGGCGCAGTCCGATCTCGGACCGGCGCTCGAGCACCGAGATGACCATGATGTTCGCGACCCCCACCGCGCCGACGAGCAGGGACACCGCCCCCAGGCCGAGGAACAGGCCGTTCAGTGCTCCCTGCGCGGCGGCCCGGGCCTGAAGCGTCGCGGAGGGCTGGCTGACGTTCACTTCGTTCGGCGCTTCCGGGTTGGCCGTCGCTGCGAGCACCGACTGCACCGCGCCGACCTGACTCGTCTCGGCGCGGACGTAGACGGTGTTCGCGTGGCCGTCGAAGCCGAGGTAGCGCGCTGCGGCCGCGAAGCCGACGAGCGCCGAGGTGTCGATCTCAGGCGCGAGCTCCGCGGCCGTGAGAATGCCGGCGACGTAGAACCACTGGCCGCCGAGCCAGACACGCTCGCCCGGGTAGACGCGGGTGATCCCGAGCCGCTCGGCCGCAGCAGCGCCGAGCACGACGACCGGCAGACGCGCAGTCGCAGCGTTCAAGTAGCGGCCCTGCGCGATGCTCGCTCCGACCGTCGGCAAGAGGTCGAGGCTGGCGGCCTGCACGCTCAGCGCGTTGGTGTTGACGGACGGGATGAGCGGGCTGCGATAGACAGCCGCACTGGTCGAACCGGTTTCGGACACGCGCTGGACCGGCCCGATCCGGGCGATCATCGCCGGCGCTGCGAGCGGCAGCGAGGCGGTGTCACCGAAGAAGCTCTGGCCGTTCGTGACCGTGAGCAGGTTCGTGCCGAGCCGGTCGATCTCGGCGAGCAGTCCCGCCTGCGAAGACGCCGACAACCCGAGCACGGCGACGATTGCCGCGACTCCGATCGCGATGCCGAGCGCCGAGAGGGCGGCACGCAGCCGCCGCGTGCGCACGCCCACGCTGGCGACGCGCGCCAGATCCGACGGGCGCAGCTTGCCCGGTGCAAGTGTCGCATCGGCGCTCATTGCCCCTCATTGACGAGTGCGAAGGCTGCTGCACGCTTGGCCCCAGCGACGCCGGCGGTGACGACGTAACCGCCTGGCACGCGTCCCGCGGTGAAGACGGGCGCCACCGCGATACCCGACGCGTTGGTCGTGACACGGGCGATACGTGCGCGCTTGCCGAAGTGCCCCTTGGGCCCGCGGGCGGGAGCGGTGAACGTGACACGCGCACCACGCACGGGATTGCTGTTCGCGTCGGTGACCGTGACGGCCAGCCGGATCGGGAAGCGGGAGCCGGCCGGCGTGGACTCGCTCGCGGCGACGCCCGCGGCGATCGCCGCGGGCTTCCCTGCCATGTTGCGCAGCGAGAAGCTCAGCGGGTCGGTGACGCCGGTGACTGTCGCGGTCGCGGTGAAGCGACCCGCCGTGGTGCCCGCCCGAAAGCGCGGCGACGTGGCGACGCCGGCAGCATCGGTCAGCGCGTTGGCCTGTGTAGCGCCCCCTGCGAAGCTCGCTCCCGCTCCGGCCGCACTCGACCCGGTCGCACTCGACCCGAGAGTGAACGTGACGGTCGCGCCTTCGACGGGGTGCCCGTCACCGTCGAGAACACGCGCCTGGAGTGGACGGCGGTAGCTCGCCGTGACCGTGGCCGTCTGCGTCGTGGGCGTCGTCGTTGCGATCGTCGTCTTCGTCGCCAGGTTGCGGAGCGAGTAGCTCACGGGCTCGGCCAGGCCCTCGGCGGACGCGCTCGCAGCGAACGGTCCCGCGACACCGTTGGCAATCACGGGCGGTGAGGTTGCCTGCCCGGCGGAATCGGTGATCGCGGTTGCCTGCGCGCCGCCGCCCGCGAAGTTGGCGCCGGCGCCGAAGATTCCCGTTCCGAGCGAGAACGCGACGCTCGCGCCCTGCACCGGTTGCCCGTCGACGTCGAGCACGGTTGCGCGGAGCGGCTCGGCATAGCGACTGAGGACGGCCGCCGATTGCTCGGCCGGTCCGGCCGCCGCGATGCTCGTGGCAACGCCGTGCGCGGTGTTCGTCAGGTACAGCTTGACCGTGCCGTAGTCGGATTGAGCGTGAACGCTGTACGCGCCCGCAACGTTGTTTGCGGTGAACGGGGGCGCGACCGCGACACCGTTAGCGTCAGTGCCAACGACCGCGACGTTCGAGGCGCTGGAGACGAACGTGCCGCTCGAACCGCTCGACGGTGCGACGAAGTCGACCGAGATGCCCGCGAGCGAGCCCGTGAGCGGGCAGCCGTTGCTGTTGGCCAGCGCGACTTGCAGGTTCTGCTGGAACGCCTTTCCAAGCTGTGCGGTCTGCGAGCTTCCGCTGACGATTGCCAGCATGTTCGGGGGGTTCGAGGCTGGGCACGCGTTGAGCGCTCCAGCCGCGGTGAGCGGTGCGCCGAGCGTGACGCCGCCCGCAACTGTGAGCAAGGCCGCGACGAGCAGCACATGGGTGCGAGTCATCGGGTCAGCCTCCTTTCGTGTCGTTGACAATCCGGCCGTCGAGCATCTCGACGCGGCGAGGAAGACGTGCTGCAAGGTCACGGTCGTGGGTGATCACGACGATCGTGGAGCCCTCGCGGTGCAGCGCGTGCAGCAGCTCGACGATGGTGGCGCCGGTTGCGGAATCGAGGTTGCCCGTCGGCTCGTCGGCCAGCACGATCGCGGGACGCCCGACGAGCGCGCGCGCGATCGCAACACGTTGTCGCTCACCGCCGGAAAGCTGCGTCGGGCGGTGACTCGCCCGACCCCCGAGGCCGACACGGTCGAGCGCTTCCACCGCCATCAGGCGTCGTGTGGCAGGTCCGACACCGGCATAAAGCTGGCCGTCCGCGACGTTTTCGAGCGCAGTTGCGTGCTCCGCGAGAAAGAACTGCTGGAACACGAACCCGATGCGAGTGGCGCGCAATGCGGCGAGCTCGCGGTCGGAGAGTTGTGCGCTGTCGAAGCCGGTGATGCGAACGACGCCGGAGCTCGGACGATCGAGCGTGCCCATCAGATGGAGCAACGTCGACTTCCCGGACCCGGACGGACCGACGATCGCGACCAGCTCGCCTTCCTGGACGGTGAAGCTCACGCCGTCCAGCGCCGAGACGGGTGGCTCCGTCCCGTAGGTCTTCGTGACCGCATCGAGCTCGAGCACGGCACTCATGACGAGGGCACCACGACGCGCTGGCCGGCCGCGAGGCTGGTGTCGGTCACCTCGACGAGCCCCTGGGAGTCGTCGAACAACCCGGTGCTGACCGCGACCAGGCGATGGACGCCGGCGCGATCGACCGTCTCGACGGCGTACCCGCCACCGGCCAGGGCAAGCAGGGCGTTGACCGGCACGACGAGGACGTTCTCGACGCTCGCCGTGACGACCGACACCTGCACGGGCGCCTGATCGAGCCGGCCCGTCGCCGCCGGGTGCGTCGGTGTGATCTGGACATCGACGGTCGGCGTCTGGTTCTGTCCGGAGCCGTTGTCCGACGGCGTCGTCGCGACGCTGCCGACCGACGAGACGACGCCAGGCGTCGTGTCGTTGTTCGGCAACACGATCGTCGCCTTGTCACCCACCTTGATCGACGCTTGCTGGGCGGCGTCGAGCGCGATCGTGACCTGCCGCTCGGTCGAGCTGACACCGAGCACCACGCCCGCTTGAACGGCCGCTCCGATCGTGGGCTGAACACTTGTTACACGGACGGCGCCGGGCTTGAAGATCACGGAACCGAGGAGCAGCTGGCCGGTCTGTTCGAGGCCGTGCGCCTGCTGCAAGCTCACGATCGCGGCGCGCGTTGCATCGGTGAATATGTCGCTCACGGGGGCGCCGTACCCGAGCGCGCGCAAGTTCGCGTTCAGCTCGGCGACGTCGCGACCGGGAGACATGCCCGCGACGAACGCGCGCCAGGCGGACACCGAGCCGTACAGCAGCAGACCGGGCTTGCCGTCCACGGCGTAGAGCGCCTGCCCACGCTGGACCACATCGCCGACGGCCGGAAGCATCGTGTACGTCGAGGTGGTGTCGTAATACGTTGCCGACGAGTGCGCCGCGGCGAGGCTCGGTGCGGCTCCGGTGACGCCGGCCGCCGCGGCCGACACCTGTTGCTGGTCCGCCGTGACCTTGTCTTGGGCGCCGGCGACTGCTTGCTCGTCCGTGGCGACGGCCTGATGGTCGGTCGCGCATGCGCCGGCCGTGCCGTTCGCGGAGCCGGTGCTGCTCTGGGCGGCATTGTCACCGCGGCACTCGGTCGCCTGCTTTGCCCGGTCGGCGCGTAAGGTTGCTTGCGCGCGCTCGAGTGCGCGGCTGTCCGCCTCGAGCGTTGCCTGCGCCGTCTTCAGCGTGGCTTCGGCCTGCGCGACGGACTGCTGAGCCTGGAGGACGCCGGAACCCGCCGTCCCCGTCGGCATCACGATGTTCGACGCATCGGCATAGCCAAGCGTCGCGCTCACCTGCGTTTGCGACGAGAGCGATTGGCGCGTCACCGTCGCAAGCGAGATGCCTGCCGCGTTGTCGGTCACGCCGTCCGCGGCTCCACTCGGGGTGGAGAACGGATCGGCAGCGACGACGGCTCCGATTGCGACGAACGCGAGCAGCCCGAGAACGGCAAGCAGGCGCCGGCCCGGCCGGCGAGCAGAGATTCGTAGAGCGGAGATACGAGACGTGTCGGTCATGGCCCGACGTGCATCTGGGTGCTGGGGCCACTGCCGGCGGCGCTACCGCCTCCACTGCTGGACGTCGTCGGTCCGCCCTTCCCACCGGGCATGAAGCTCTCGCACGCCTTCTGCGCAGCCTTGAACACCGGCGAATTCGGATTGAGCCCGCCGCCCTTGCTGCCGAGCGTGAGCCGCGCGCCGCCCTGCGAGAAGACCGGGTCGGGGAAGTTCGCCAGCCCGTGCGAGCGCATGCAGGCGGAGAACTTCAGCATTTGAGCTTGCATTTTCGCCTGCGTCGCTGCGTCGGGCTTACCTCCGTTCGGGAGCAGCTGCTCGCAGCTTTTCTGCGCGGCCTTAAACTGCGGCGAGTCCGGGTTGAGCCCGCTGCTCTTATCGAAGCCGAGAGTCATGCCGCCACCGGCGGACACCTTCGGGTCCGGAAAGTTGGGGAGGCCGTGTGAGCGCATGCAGACCGAGAACCGCCGGGCGGCGTCCGCTCTCGATCCGCCCGTCGGTGCCCCGCCGTTCTGCGACGGGGCGTTCGTGGTCGTCGTGGCCGACGGCAGCTGCGCGACGCCGGTGGACGAGGGCTTGCTGCCGCAGCCCGCGGCGGTGACCGCCAGGAGCGCAAGGGCTATGAGGATGAGGATGCGAGGCATGGTGGGAACTCCTTTGCGGGACTGGACGTTTTCGCGCCCTGTCAGGAATAACCCGGAGCCGGTTACAACGGGGGAGCGGGAGCTGTTACCCGCCTGTAACCCATACCGGGTCATTGCGTCCGAGCGCGGGATCCGCTTCGCACCGTCGCCCCGCTCTTCAACGGTGGCCCGGGCGTAAGGCTCTGGCATGCCTTCTGCGCAGACTGGAACACCGGCGAGTCCGGGTTGAGGCTGCTGTTGCGCTTGTCGCCGAGCGAGAGCTGTAAGCCGCCGTCGCTGGAGACCGTCGGGTCCGGGAAGTCCGGTAGCCCGTGCGACCGCATACAGGCCGAGAACTTCAGCATCTGAGCTTGATCTCTTGCGAGGGTCGCCGCGTCGGGCTTTCCCCCGTTCGGGAGCAGCTTCTCGCAGCTCTTCTCAGCGGCCTTGAACTGGGGCGCGTTCGGATTGAGCCCGTTGCGGCCGTCGATCGTGAGCGTCAAGCCCCGGCCCGAGACTTGGGGGTCCGGGAAGTTGGAAACGCCGTGCGAGCGCATGCACGCCGAGTACCGGTACATGCTGTCCCGTTTCGATTTCCCGGTCAGTGCCCCGGCATTCTCCGACGTCGCGGTCGTGGTGGTCGTGCCTGACGGCAGTTGCGCGACGCCGGCTGAGTTGGGCTTGCTCCCGCAGCCTGCAGCGGTGACAGCCAGCAGCGCAAGAGCTGCGAGGACGAGGATCCGGGGCATGGCTGGGACTCCTTTGCAGAACGGGAGAAATCGCGCTCTGCCAGGAGTAACCCGCTGCCGGTTACAGCGGGGGAACGGCGGCTGTTACCTGCCTGTAACCGCGCGCAGGTCATGCTTAGGGCGCGGCGGTACCGTCGCCCAACCTTGATGCGTGTTCTCGTCGTCGACGATCACAAGGAACTCGCCGCCACACTCGCGGTGGGGCTGCGGCGTGAGGGAATGGCCGTCGACGTCGTGTTCGACGGCCAGGCGGCGCTGCGCAACGCCGAGCGGGAGGAGTATGACGTGATCGTGCTCGACCGCGACCTGCCGAAGCTCCATGGCGACGACGTGTGCCGAACCCTCGTCAGCCGCGGCTCACACGCGCGTGTCCTGATGCTGACGGCGGCCGCGACGATCGAGAGTCGCGTCGACGGGCTCAGCCTCGGCGCAGACGATTACCTCCCGAAGCCGTTCGCGTTCGCCGAGGTCGTCGCCCGCATCCGCGCGCTGGCGAGACGCAACCAGCGCGCGCTGCCGCCGACGCTCGTCAAAGGCGACATCCGGCTCGACACTGCCCAGCGGGTTGCAAGCCGCGCCGGCAGGCGGCTCGAGCTCAGTCCGAAGGAGCTGACGGTGCTCGAGCTGTTGCTCGCCGCGGACGGCGCCACCGTCTCGACGCAGGAGCTGCTCCGCCGTGGCTGGGACGAGTACACGGGCTCGTTCAGCAATGTTGTCAAGGTGACGGTCAGCAGGCTGCGCCGCAAGCTCGGCGACCCGCCTGTGATCGAGACCGTGGCCCACGCCGGGTATCGCATTTGACCGTCGCGGCCGACCTCCGGGACCTGCGCGAGCGCCTGCCGAAACGGAGCGTGCGGCTTCGCCTGACGCTCCTCTACGGAACGATCTTTCTCGTCTCGGGGGCCGCGTTGCTCGCGATCAACTACATCCTGGTCAGCCGTCAGTACACGAGCAGCTTCTTCTTCTCGACCGCCACCGGCGACCCGGGCGGCGTGATCATCGGCGGCGGCAACAGCGTTCCAGCTCCGATCGGGCTGCCCCCCGGTGTTGGCCTCTCCAAGAGCCAGGTGATTGCCGGGGCCAGGAACACCTCGACGGCCGCCTTGCACCAGCTGCTCCTGCAGTCGGCGATCGCGCTCGCGATCATGGCCGTCGCCTCGATCTGGCTCGGCTGGCTGATCGCCGGCCGCGCGCTCGCGCCGCTGCGGACGATCACGAACGCCGCGCGCGACATCTCGGCCAGCAACCTGCACCGCCGGCTCGCGCTCGACGGCCCCGAGGACGAGGTCAAGCAACTCGCGAACACGTTTGACGACTTGCTCGGCCGGCTCGAGGCGTCATTTGACGCGCAGCGACAGTTCGTTGCGAACGCGTCGCACGAGCTGCGGACCCCGCTTACGCTCGAACGGACGCTGGTGGAAGTTGCGCTCGCTGATCCCGACGCAACGGTCGACTCGTTGCGCGCGACCTGTGAGCGCGTGCTCGGCGTCGGCGAGCAGCAAGAACGATTGATCGAAGCACTGCTCACTCTCTCACGCAGCCAACGCGGCCTCGACCGGCACGAGCCCTTCGATCTTGCGGAGATCGCCGCCGAGATCCTCGAGACGCGCGGCCCGGACGCGGAGAGCCGCGGCTTGTACGTCGACACGGCGCTCCACCCCGCCCCCGCCTCAGGCGATCAACGGCTCGGCGAACGGCTCGTTGCGAACCTCATCGACAACGCAGCACGACACAACGTCCCAGGCGGCCGGATCGACGTCGCGACAACGACGACGAAAGCAGGCCGTCCAGTGCTGACGGTCATGAACACGGGCCCACTCATCTCGCCCGACGAGCTCGACCGGCTCTACCAGCCCTTCCAGCGAGCGAGCGCCGGGCGCAACGGCGATGAGGACGGCCTGGGGCTGGGGCTTTCGATCGTGCACGCGATCTCCGCCGCCCACGGCGCCACGATCGCAACGCGGGCGCGCCCGAACGGCGGCCTCGAGATCGCCGTCACGTTCCCGCCGGCCACGTAACAGCCCGCGCGCATCGCCACCGACGAACACCTCAGCGCAGGCGGCAGGACTCGGAACGGCCTGGCCGCAGGGGCGAGCCGTGGAGCGTCTGTTGCACTTCGGTTACGTCGTTTGGCGACGAGACTTGGCCCGGTGCGGCTTGTCCCGCGAGGCCACGTCAGGCTTGTTCGTCAGGCTGGTTCGTCTCACCGGGTCTGACCACGAGACGTGTCCCTTGCGGCCCCACGAAACTGGCTCTGCGGCAAGCGTGATGGTCGACTGTGGATCGTTTGTCACAGTTCTGTAACCCTGGTCTGACCATGTGACAGGGCTCGGAACGGCCTGACCATTCAGGACGACAACTGTGGAACGTTTGTTTCACTTCTGTCACGTCGTTCGGCGACCTGACGTGGCTCGCGCCGGCTTGTCCCATCTGGACACGAAACCGTTCGTCCAGCCACGGTTTAGCTCCGACCAGCGGTGCTCGAGATGGGCGCGACGCGGGAGAACTGCGTTCTAGGCCTTGGCCGCGACCGCGACCTCAGGCATGACCCCGAGTTGCATCAGGATCGAGACCGAATCGAAGTACGTCTGAACCAGGCGAATCTTTCCGTCCCGGATCTCGTGGACATCGCAGAGCTTGAGACTCATCGAGCGGCCGGTGGCCGGAATCTCGCCCACGGGTGACTTGAGCGGGCCGGTTTGCGTTCCATCGCCGGTGAACTGGAGGACGACGTGGTCGCCCGATGCGACGACATTGTCGATCTCCACCCGGCCGTCGGGGAAGCCCTCCGCCCACATCTGGGAGAACTCGACCGCGCCCGCGGGGCCGTGAAAGTGGGTATCCGAGCCCACGATCACGATCTCGCCGTCGGCGGCCACGAGGTCAGCGATCTTGTCGAACTGCCGCTCGTTCCAGTGGTCATACAGGCTGCGCGCGATACGAACGTTGTCTTGCGCCATCAGGTCCTCCTCTCGCTCCCGCGCCGCACCCATCTCTTTCAAGCCTGCGCTCATTGCGACCTACCTAAACCGGTTCGAAGCGCTAGTCGAGAACGATGTGCGGCAGCTTCTCCGGGTCGATCACAATGTCGATCGCGGTGATGCGGCCGCCCGCGATCGTGAAGCCGGCGACGGCCAACGGTCGGCCGCGACGCCCGACGATTGCACCGGCCGCGCCGTTGACCACCGCCGGGCGGGCGAGCGGAGCGAACGGCGCGCCACGCGCGAGGATCGCCCCGGCCACTGCCTCCGCCCCTTCGACCGGTCGGCGCGTCAGTGGGCTGTCGATCCCGGCGTCCATGCGGAAGACCGCGTCGGGGTCGAGCACGGCGATCAGGCCCGCGAAGTCGCCGGCGCGGGCGGCCGCGAGGAAGGCATCGACGACCGTGCGCTGAGCCGCCAGGTCGGCATCCGGCTCCGGCTCCGCCCCTCTGACGCGACGGCGGGCACGGCTCGCCAGCTGCCGGGCATTCGCGGGTGTGCGGTCCACAATCGGAGCAATCTCCTCGAAGGAGATGCCGAACATGTCGTGCAGGACGAATGACAAGCGTTCGGCCGGCGTGAGCGTCTCGAGGACAACGAGGAGCGCAAGCCCCACCGAGTCGGCGAGCAGTGCCTCGTGCTCCGGGTCGGTGTGCTCGCCGTACTCGACGATCGGCTCCGGGAGCCACGAGCCCGCATAGTCCTCGTGCCGCGAGCGCCGCGCGCGCAGCATGTCGAGACACACGCGACCGACAACGGTGGTGAGCCAACCGCCGAGATTCTCGATTGCGGCCTCGTCGGTGCGGCTCAACCGCAGCCAGGTCTCCTGAACCGCATCGTCACTCTCGTCGACCGTGCCCAGCATGCGGTAGGCGACACGCTGCAGGTGCGCGCGGTGCCCTTCGAACTTCTCAGCCAGCCAATCGCGATCGCTCATGTCACATCCGTCCGTTGGCATCCGTCACTAGAGATGACGGACGAAACGCGGCTGATGTGACAGCCCGCTTCTTGTGATTTCGAAAGAGAGTGAGAACCGCGTAATGAGTGCAGCGACCTACCCGCAAGCCGTTCCCGAGGATGCGACGCCGGAGCCGTCGTCGCTGTCGTCTCGGCGCGGCGTTGCCATCCTTCTTCTCTTGTGCCTCGTCCAGTTCATGGACGTGCTCGACGCATCGATCCTCAACATCGCGCTGCCGTCGATCAAGAACAGCCTCGACTTCACCCAGCAGAGCCTGCAGTGGGTGGTCAGCGGCTACATCCTCACCTACGGCGGCTTCCTGCTGCTCGGCGGCCGAGCGGCGGACTTGCTCGGTCGCCGCCGCGTCCTCGTCGCCGGGCTGGTCGTGTTCGCCGCGTCGTCGCTGGCCGGCGGCCTGGCGCATAGCGCCGGACTGCTCGTCGCTGCGCGCTTCGCGCAGGGCCTCGGCGCGGCGATGCTTTCGCCGGCCGCGCTGTCGACGCTGACTACGACATTCCGTTCCGATCACGACCGGCATCGTGCCCTTGGTGCGTGGGCCGCCGTCTCCGGCCTCGGCGGCGCGGCAGGCGTGCTGTTCGGCGGTCTGCTCACGGAGGGCCCCGGTTGGCGCTGGGTGCTGTTCGTGAACGTGCCGTTCTGCGCGGTCGCATTCGTCGGCGCCTTCCTCCTCCTCGAGCCGGAGCACCGGAGGGTCGCAGCGATGAAGAACTTCGACGCCCTCGGCGGGTTCCTGGTCACGGGCGGGATGCTGTTGCTGGTCTACGCGCTCGTGAAGGCGCCGGACGTCGGTTGGGGCACGACGCGCACAATCGTCGAGCTCGCGATCGCAGGCGTGACGCTGGCCGCCTTCGTCGTCAACGAATTGCGCGCGACGAATCCGCTCGTCCCGATGTCGATCCTGCGCGTGCAAGGAGTCGCAGTTGCAGACGCCACCCAGATGCTGGCGCTGGCCGGCTTCTTCGCGATGTTCTTCTTCCTCACGCTCTACATGCAGACGGTGCTGCATTACTCGCCGATCCAGACCGGCATGGCGTATCTGCCGTTGACCGGCGGGATCATCGTCGCGGCCGGTATCTCGTCGGCGCTGTTCGGCCGCATCGGGACGAAGCCGGTGATCGTCGCCGGGAGCCTGATCGGAGCGGGCGGACTGTACTGGCTGTCACGGATCCCGGTGCATGGGTCGTACGTGTCGAACATCCTTCCAGGTCTCCTCGTCGCGGCGTTCGGCGTCGGTGGTGTCTTCGTCGGCGCGACGACGGCCGCCAACGCAGGTGTCGGCGAGGACGAGGCCGGCCTCGCAGCCGGGCTCCTGAACACGGCTCAACAGCTCGGCGCCGCGCTGGGCCTGGCAATCCTCTCCGCGCTGGCGACGGCGCGCACGCACTCGCTGCTCCGCGGTGGCCACTCGGGCATCGTCGAGGCGGCGACGCACGGCTACCAACGCGCGCTGACGGCGGGTGCGTTTTTCCTGGTCGCGGCCAGCTGCGTCGCACTGCTCGCTCACAACACCCGCGAGAGCATTCCCGAAGCGGTGCCCGACGCTGCGTAGCGTCGGGCACCGCGGTGGCGCGTCACGCCGCGGAGTCGAGCCACTCCTCGAACGTCGGGCCGGCGAGCGTTGCGTCCGGTCCGGGGAGCAAGCCGCCCGTCTCATTGAGGCGACTGCCGGGGTCAGCCGGGTCACTGACGCCTTCGATCCGAGACGGGCCGCCGCGACGCGCCGTGAAGAGTCGCGCCGCGTCGACCAGGCTTTCCTCGCGCGGGCCGGCGATCTCCAAGATGGGGCCTGCTGAGAAAGTCGGGTCGGTGGCGAGGTCGACGAGCGCCTCGGCAACGGTCCGGGCGGCGACCAGCTGCGTGCGCATTTTCGGGACGTAACTCACCTCGCCCTGAGCTCCCCACTCGACGAGCTGCGGCACGAATTCGTGGAACTGGGCTGCGCGCAGGATGCGCACGGGGATCGGGCCCGACTGCATCGCCCGTTCGTGCGCGACCTTCGCCGCGCCGTAGCCCGTCTCGAAGCGGTCGGTCCCGATGATCGACACGACAACCATCCGCTGCACCCCGGCGCGCTGACCGATCTCCTGCAGGTTGTGCGCCGCCGTGATGAAGAACTCCGTAGCCGCCTGCTCGTCAGGCGAAGCACCTGTAGCCGCGTCGATCACGACCTCCACGCCCGCTAGAGCCTCCGCCAGGCGATCGCCTGTGATCACGTCCACACCGGTAGCGCGTGAGATCGCCACCACGCTGTGCCCTCTCTCCTCGAGCACGTCGACCACGTGACGGCCAACCCTCCCGGTCGCCCCCACCACTGCAACGTTGCTGTGCGCTTGCACGAGTACTCCCTTCGTCTTGCTCTCTCCGAGCGATGTCGTCTGACGACGAACGGGAAGTGCGGGAAACGACAGCTTCCGCGAATCAGCGAGAATGTTCGCGCGACGCAAAGGAGGAGAGATGAATCCCGTCCAGTTCGGCGTCTTCCTCGCGCCGGCGGCCGACGACGTGCACGGCATCGCCGACCGCGCACGGGCAGCTGAGCGCTCAGGCTTCGACTATGTGTCGATCCAAGATCACCCGTACGTTCCCGCGTTCCTCGATACGTTCGCGCTGATCGCCTACCTCGCCGGACAAACCGAGCGGCTGCGATTCATGTCGAACGTGGCGAACCTCCCGCTGCGCCCGGCGCCGATGCTCGCAAAGGCGAGCGCAACGATCGATCTCCTCTCCGGCGGCCGCTTCGAGCTCGGTCTCGGCGGCGGCCGCAACTGGGACGAGATCGCCGGGCTCGGCGGCCCCCGGTGGACGCCGCGCGAGACCGTCGAGGCGATCAGCGAGGCGATCGACGTCCTGCACCTGCTCTGGGAGCCGGGCGGGATCGCAGAGCAGCAAGGCGACCACTACCCCGTCCGAGCACGAAGCGGCCCGGCGCCGACGCACCGAATCGGGATCTGGCTCGGAGTCCTTCGCCCGCGCATGCTCGACCTGCTCGGGCGCAAAGCGGACGGCTGGGTCGCGCCGCTCGGCACCGGCTACGAGACGAAGCCCGGGGCCCAAAGTCGAATCGACGCCGGTGCACGCGCAGCAGGCCGCGAGCCAACCGACGTCCGGCGCGTCATCCAACTCGTCGGCTCGGTGACCGAGATCCCGCTGACGCAGACCCGGCCGACGTCCGGCTCCGGCAACCAGCCGATCCGGACGACCCCGGAGATCTGGGCGCGGATCATCCGCGAGTTCGTCGACGACGAGCGCTTCGACACCGTCAACTTCGTCCCCGAACAGGAAACCGCCGAGCAGGTCCAGCAGTTCGGCGAGAGGGTCATCCCGCTGGTTCGCGAATCGAGCGCATGAGCCGGCGCTCGCCTGACGACGCCGTAGCTCCGATGGTTGAGCAACTGTGACGACGTTCATCACACAGCACGGATTGCCGCTCCTGTTTGCGGTCGTGCTCCTCGAGTCGTTCGGGGTCCCGCTGCCGGGCGAAACGGCGCTGATCGCGTTCGGGGTGCTGGCAGCCGAAGGGCACTACTCGATCGCGTCCGTGATCGCGATCGCAGCAGCCGGTGCAATCGTCGGCGACAACCTCGGCTACTGGTTGATCGGGAGGGTCGGCGGTCGCGCGCTTTTCAGACGGTGGAGCTGGTTGAGCAAGTACAGCGACCGCGTCCTTCCGCGCGCCGAGTCACTGATGAGGCGTCACGGAGGCAAGACAGTCTTCTTCGGCCGTTTTGTCTCGATCCTGCGCTACACGGTCGCCTGGGTGGCCGGTCTGTCACGTATGCAGTGGTGGCGCTTCCTGTTCTGGAACGCCGCCGGCGGGATTGTCTGGGCGATTGCCGTCGGCTTGACCGCGTATTACGGCGGCCAAGCCGCCGCCGACGCGATTCAGCGGTACGGGCTCTACGCGGCAGCCGTCGTCCTGGTCGTGGTCATTGCGGGCTGGTTCGGCGTTCGCTACGTGCGCGGGCGCGTCGAGAGTCGGCTCTGACGAGCGACGAAGGCGCCTTGTTCACGCCCAGACCCGTGACCGACCAGGGGATTCCACGGGCGCGACGAGCTGACCGGAGCGCGCAACGTGTCGGATGGACGCGACGCAATGACAACCACCGCACACGCAGACCTGAACATGGGTACCCCGTTCGGCCCGCTGAAGCAGATCGAGGCCGGCCTGCTGGACGTGGGCTACGCCGAGGCAGGACCCGGCACCGGACCGGTGGCGCTGCTCCTGCACGGCTGGCCGTACGACATTCACAGCTACGTCGACGTGACCTCGTTGCTCGCCGCCCAGGGTTACCGGGTGATCGTCCCCTACCTGCGCGGTTACGGGACGACGCGCTTTCTCTCGCGTGAGACGTTCCGCAACGGTGAGCAAGCGGTGCTCGCCGTCGACACGGTCGCGCTGCTGGACGCGCTCCGGATCGATACCGCAATCGTCGCGGGTTTCGATTGGGGAGCGCGCACAACGAACATCGTGGCGGCGCTGTGGCCCGAGCGTTGCCGCGGGATCGTCTCCGTGAGCGGCTATCTCATCGGCAGCCGAGAAGCCGGCAAATTGCCGTTGCCGCCGGAGGCCGAGCTCCAGTGGTGGTACCAGTACTACTTCGCCACCGAGCGCGGTCGCGCCGGTTACGACAAATACCGCCACGACTTCGCGAAGCTCATCTGGCGGACCGCCTCGCCGCAGTGGAAGTTCGACGACGCCACTTTCGATCGCAGCGCAGCGTCCTTCGACAATCCGGATCACGTCGCGATCGCGATTCACAACTATCGCTGGCGGCTGGGACTCGTTGACGGGGAGGCTGAATACGACGAGCTGGAAGAACGGCTCGCCGAAGCTCCATTGATCACTGTTCCCGCGATCACGCTCGAGGGTGACGCGAACGGCGCTCCCCATCCTGACCCAAGTGCTTACGCCACGAAATTTTCGGGCCGGTACTCGCATCGCACACTCGAGGGCGGCATCGGACACAACCTGCCACAGGAAGCCCCGGACGCCTTTGCCCGCGCCGTCATCGACGTCGACACCGCCTAGCGATGGAGACTCACCCGAGAGACCAGGGCGCAGGCCAGGGTCTTCGACGGGCGCCACGTGATGACGCGACGACCAAGGTTCGTGGTGTCACCGAACCGAGGAGGACCTACATGTCTGCCACGACCAAAGAGACTGCAGGCGCCACGGCGATCCGCCCGATCAAGGTCGACATTCCGCAGGAGGCCCTGAACGACCTCAGTCGGCGCATCGCGGCGACGCGCTGGCCCGAGCAGGAGACCGTCGCGGATTCTTCGCAGGGCGTGCAACTGGCGACGATGCAAGCACTCGTGCGCTACTGGGGCAACGACTACGACTTCCGGAGGTTCGAGTCGAGGCTGAATGCGCTACCGCAGTTCGTGACCGAGATCGACGGCCTCGACATCCACTTCATCCACGTCGAGTCGCGACACGACAACGCGTTGCCGCTCATCATCACGCACGGTTGGCCCGGCTCGGTCATCGAGATGCTGAAGGTCGTTGGGCCGCTCACGGACCCGACGGCACACGGCGGCAGCGCGGAGGACGCGTTCGACCTGGTGATTCCGTCGCTGCCGGGCTACGGATTGTCAGCCAGGCCGGCCACAACCGGCTGGGACCCCGCCCACATCGCACGGGCGTGGGTCGAGCTGATGAAGCGCCTTGGCTATACGCACTTTGTTGCGCAAGGCGGCGACTGGGGTGCGATGGTCACGGATCTGATGGGGGTGCAGGCACCTCCGGAGCTGCTCGGCATCCACTCCAATATGCCGGGGACTGTTCCTCCCGACGTGTCAAAGGCGCTCGCCTCCGGCGGGCCCCCGCCATCCGGTCTTTCAGCCGACGAAAGCCGCGCGTACGAGCAGTTGAACTTCGTCTATACGAAGGGCATTGGCTACGCAACAGAGATGATGTTGCGCCCGCAGACGCTGTATGGGATTGCGGATTCGCCGGCCGCCCTGGCAGCCTGGATGCTCGACCACGACGCGAAGAGCTACGAGGACATCTCACACGCCTTTGTTGAGGGAGACCCGGTCGGTGACCTCACACGAGACGAAGTCCTCGACAACATCACGCTCACCTGGTTGACGAACACGGGCGTTTCGTCCGGTCGTCTCTATTGGGAAAACAAGCTCGCCTTCTTCGCCGTCAAGGGCGTCTCTGTCCCAGCCGCTGTGAGCGTCTTTCCGAACGAGCTGTATCAAGCGCCGCGGAGTTGGACCGAGCAGGCCTACCCCAACCTCATCTACTTCAACGAAGTCGACAGAGGCAACCACTTCGCCGCCTGGCAAGAGCCGGAGCTGTTCACGACCGAGGTGAGAGCTGCATTCAGGCAGTTCCACTAGCCGCAAGGCGGCCGCAACATGCCCAAGACCGTCAGGTCTTGTGAAAGGAGACCGTCATGAGCTCATCCTCCACCCAACTGGACACTCCGGAAGGCCCCGGCTCCGTCTCCGAAGCGCCGAACCTCCCTGCAGGGTTCACCGACACGTTCACCAGCCGGTATATCGACACCGGCGAGCTGCGCATGCACGCGGTCATCGGAGGTGACGGGCCGCCACTGTTGCTCGTGCACGGCTGGCCCGAGACCTGGTACGCCTGGCGCCTGCTGATGCCGGCACTCGCGCGGGACTTCCGGGTGATTGCGGTCGACCAGCGCGGCATCGGGTTGTCCGACAAACCCGAGAGCGGCTACGACACCGGCACGCTCGCCAATGACCTCGTCTCGTTGATGAGCGCGCTCGGCCACGAGCGGTTCGCGCTGGTCGGCTGCGACACCGGCATGCTCATCAGCTACGCCTTGGCGGCGGATCACCCCGACCAGGTCGATCGCCTGGTCGTCGGCGAAGCCCCCCTCCCTGGAGTGACCGCCCCAACGCCTCTGATCCTGCCCCCGCCGCTCAACGACCGGCTCTGGCACATCGCCTTCAACGGGCTGGCCAAGGTGAACGAGCAGCTGGTCACCGGACGGGAACGGATCTTCTTCGGCGCCGAGTTCTTCGCGGCGGCCGGGAACAAGAAGCTGCCCGAGGACACCGTCACCTACTACATCGACACCCTCGCCTCCAGTCCCGAGGCCCTGCACGGCACCTTCCAGCTCTACCGCGCATTTCCCAGCACGACGGAGCAGAACGAGCAGCGCAAGACCCGGCCGCTGACCCTGCCCGTCCTGGCAATCGGCGGAGCGGAGAGCTCCGGCGACATGGTCGTGGACACGATGAAGCTCATCGCAGACGACGTACAGGGCTTGGTCATCCCCGCCTGCGGCCACTGGCTCGCAGAGCAGGCTCCCGAGGAGATGCTGGCGGCGCTCACCGCGTTCCTGGCCCCGTACCGCGACGGAAAGGGCGCGGCGCACGACGCCAGGCGGCAGGCTGCCGCCGCGTCCTGATCGTTTCGCCCGATGGCCCTCTTCCAACGTCTGCACATGCCCCCGTTCGACGGGGCGACCGGGTGGCTCAACTCGGAGCCACTCAGCCCCGCCGAACTGCGCGGCCACGTCGTCCTCGTGGACTTTTGGACCCTGACGTGCATCAACTGGCTGCGCACGGAGCCGTACGTCCGTGCGTGGTCGCACGCCTACCAAGGAGACGGACTGGTCGTGCTCGGAGTCCACACACCGGAGTTCTCCTTCGAGCACGAGATCGACCGCGTGCGACAGGCGACGAAGGAGCGAGCGATCGAATACCCGATCGCGCTCGACAATGACTACGAGATCTGGAACGCCTTCGACAACCACTACTGGCCCGCGTTGTACTTCGTCGACGCTGACGGCGTCATCCGCGACCACCACTTCGGCGAAGGGCGCTACGAGGAGTCGGAGCGTCTCATTCAGCGGTTGCTCGAGGTCGAGCGTGAGCTCGTCTCCGTCGAAGCGCTCGGCGTCGAGGCCGAGGCCGACTGGGACAACCTGCAGACGCCTGAGACATATCTGGGCTACGCGCGCGGCGAGCACTTCGCGTCACCGGGCGGCAGCGCGCGAGACGAACGCCGCAACTACGAGCTCCCCGAGCGGCTGCGCTTCAACCACTGGGCGCTCGCCGGCGAATGGGCGGTCGGACGTGAGAGTGTCGCGCTCGACCAGGCCGGCGGAAGCATCGCGTACCGGTTCCACGCGCGCGACGCGCATCTCATCCTGTCGTCCGGAGCGCAAGAGCCGATTCCTTTCCGCCTGCTCCTCGACGGCGAGCCTCCGGGCCCGTCACACGGCGTGGACGTCGACGAGGACGGGAACGGCCTGCTCCGTGACAGCCGCCTCTATCAGCTCGTCCGCGCGCACGACGCTGCCCGCGAGCGGACGCTGGAGATCACGTTCCTCGAGCGCGGCGCCGAGGCGTACGCGTTCACATTCGGCTAACCATCGCCGCCGCCTAACCGCCTCGTGAACGGAAACCGAGCGGGTGTAGCATCGGTGAGGACGAGGGCTGCACGTAGGGAGGCCGCGGATGAAGCTCCTCGGACGTCGTGCCGAATGTGAGGCACTCGACCAACTTCTGGCCGACGCGCTCGCAGGTCGGAGCCGAGTCACGGTCCTGCGCGGGGAGGCCGGCGTCGGCAAGAGCGCATTGCTGCGCTACCTACTCGATCGTGACGACGGCTGGCAGGTCGTGAGCGCCCGCGGCGTCCAGTCGGAGATGGAGCTCGCCTATAGCGGCCTCCATCAGCTCTGCGTGCCGATGCTGGATCACCTCGAGCGGCTGCCCGTCCCGCAGCGCGACGCACTCGCGACGGTCTTCGGACTGAGCGTCGGCGACGCGCCCGACCGGTTCCTCGTGGGACTCGCCACGCTGACCCTCTGGGCAGACGCCGCCGAGGGGCAGCCGCTGCTCTGCGTCGTCGACGACGCGCAATGGCTCGACCAGGCCTCCGCGCAGATCCTCGGTTTCGTCGCCCGTCGGCTCCTCGCCGAGCGGGTCGCGCTCGTGTTTGCCGCGCGGACGGGCACCGGGGACAAGATCCTCGCGGGGCTCAGCGAGTTGCCCGTCCGTGGACTCGGCGACAGCGATGCGCGATCGCTGCTGCTGGACAACGTGCACGGCCCGCTCGATGCCGCGGTCTGCGACCAGATCATCAAGGAGAGCCACGGCAACCCGCTCGCGCTCCTCGAGCTGCCGCGCGCCCGGAACGCCGCAGACCTCGCCGGCGGGTTCGGAGTCCCCGACAGCGAGCCGGTGGTCAATGAGCTCGAAGAGAGCTACGCCCGGCGCCTCCTCCTGCTCCCCGCCGCTACCCAGCTGCTCGCCCTCGCCGCGGCCGCAGAGCCCCTCGGCGACCCCGTGCTCCTCCATCGTGCCGTCGCGATGCTCGGCATCGACATGGCAGCGGCTGCCCCTGCAGCCGACGCCGATCTGCTGAAGGTCGATGGGCGCGTCGAGTTCGCCCATCCGCTCGCCCGCTCCGCCGCCTACCACGCGGCTGCTGCCGACGACCGCCACCGCGTGCATCGCGCGCTCGCCGCAGCCACCGATCCCGAGCAGGACCCGGATCGCCGCGCCTGGCACCGCGCCCGGGCGACGCCGGGCCCCGGCGAGGAAATCGCCGCCGAGCTCGAGCGTTCGGCCGGCCGGGCGCAGGCGCGCGGCGGGGTCGCAGCTGCAGCTGCGTTTCTGCAGCGCGCCGTCGCGTTGACGGCGGACCCCGCGCAGCGGGGAGCGCGGGCGCTGGACGCCGCCGAGGCAAAGTTCATGGCAGGCGCGCCCGGTACAGCGGTCGAGCTGCTTGCGACCGCTCAGCGTTCGCCGCTGGACTCGCTGCAGCGCGCGCGGCTTGAGCGACTGAGGGCGCAGATCGCGTTCATGCGCAGCCGCGGCCGCGACGCTCCGCAGGTGCTGCTCGACGCCGCCAGACGCCTGGAGCCCCTTGACACCGCGTTGGCGCGCGCGACGTACCTCGATGCGTTTTCGGCGAGCGTCTATGCCGGGCGCGTCGCCGGCGACCGAGCGATGCGTGAGGTTGCGAAGGCGGCTCGCGCTGCGCGCCGCGGTCCGGATGGCCGCCCCACAGCGACGGATCTCCTGCTCGACAGTCTGGCGGTCCGGTTCACCGACGGCTACGTGGCGGCCGCGCCCTTGCTCCAGCGAGCCCTGCGCGCCCTGACGCGGGAACGGCCCGATCAGGATCTCGATCTGGGACTGTGGCTCGTGTCCCAGGTCGCGTACGAGGTCTGGGACGACGAGGCGTGGTGTTCGTCGGCTGATCGGGCGGTGCAGATGGCTCGGGATCGCGGCGCACTGACCGCACTTCCGGCGTTGCTCGACGCCCAGGCGGCCACCCGCCTGCATGCCGGCCGCTTCGACGATGCAGCGGCTCTCGTCGGCGAGGCCGATGCGATCACCGAGGCGACGGGTGCCCTCCCGCTGAGGTATGCGCCCCTTGTGCTTGCTGCATGGCGCGGCGAGGAAGCCGCGGCCGTAGCCGTCATCGAAGCCAGGCTCCAGACCGCGACGGAAAACGGCGAGGGCCTCGCGATCTCGCTGGCGGAATACGCGAACGCCGTGCTCTACAACGGTCTCGGTCGATACGATGCGGCGCTCGCTGCCGCGGAGCGCGCGCGCGAGCACGAGGATCTCGGCCTCTTTCACTGGTCGCTGACCGAGGTGATCGAGGCGGGTGTCAGAACTGGCCGCCGAGACGCGGCCGAGGCCGCCTGTCGCCACCTCGAGGAGCGCGCGACCGCCGTCAACACGCACTGGGCTCTCGGCATGAGCGCCCGATCGCGCGCTCTGGTCAGCAGCGGCGACGACGCCGACAACCTGTACCGGGAGTCGCTAGAGCGGCTCACGCACTGCCGAATCGCGGTTCAGCTGGCGCGTACGCAGCTGCTGTACGGCGAGTGGCTGCGGCGCGAGAACAGGCGAGTGGATGCGCGCGAGCAGCTGCGTGCGGCCCACGACTTCTTCGAGCGCGTTGGAGCTGATGGGTTCGCCGAGCGCGCGCGACGCGAGCTGATCGCCACGGGCGAGAAGGTGCGCCGGCGCATGGACGAGGACCGCGATCAACTCACGGCCCAGGAGGAACAGATCGCCCGGCTCGCCCGCGACGGCTTGTCGAATCCGGAGATCGGCGCGCAGCTCTTCATCAGCGCGCGCACGGTGGAATGGCACCTGCGCAAAGTGTTCACGAAGCTTGGCATCAGATCTCGCAGACAGCTGCGGGCGGCCCTGTCCGAGGCGGGCGGGCCGTTCGTGAGCGCTTAGATGGTTGATGCCAGGGGGCGAACCAGGGTTTCGACGGGCGCGACGACCTCGCCGTGAGCGCGACTATCGCGGCAACAGACGCATGACGAGGAGGAGACCATGCCGCGCATCCGTGTCGGGACCGAGAACGACCACCCGATCGAGATCCATTACGAGGATCACGGGAGCGGCCAGGCCGTTGTCCTGGTCCACGGTTACCCGCTCAACGGGAATTCATGGGAGCGCCAGGAGCGAGAACTGCTCGCGCAGGGCCACCGAGTGATCAGCTATGACCGCCGCGGTTTCGGCCGTTCGAGCCAACCGACGGTCGGCTACGACTACGACACGTTTGCCGCCGACCTCAAGACGCTGATCGAGCACCTCGACCTGGACGACATCGTGCTTGTGGGCTTCTCGATGGGAACCGGCGAGGTGACGCGCTACCTCGGCACATACGGCTCGCAGCGCGCCCGCAAAGCCGCCCTGCTCGGGACGATCCCACCGTTCCTGCTTAAGGCCAACGGCAATCCCGAAGGCGTCGACGGCGCCGTATTCGAGGGAATCAAGTCCGCGATCGTCAAGGACCGCTACGCGTATTTCAAGGACTTCCTCGACAACTTCTACAACGTCGACAAGCTCGCTCCGGAGCGGATCACAGACCAGGCCTGGCAGGCGAGCTTCAATGTCGCGGCCGCTGCGTCCCCGTATGCCACCTACGCGTGCGTCGACACATGGCTCACCGACTTCCGGCCCGACCTGGCGAAGATCGATGTCCCGGTGCTCGTCATGCACGGGACGGAGGACCGAATCCTTCCGTTCGAGGCGACGGCCGCGCGTCTACCCGAGCTGATCGCGGATGTGACGCTCGTTCCGGTCGAGGGCGGCCCTCACAACATCGCGTGGACCCATCACGACAAGGTCAACCCCGCACTCCTCGAGTTCGTCGGAGCGAAGGCGCACGCCGCAGCTTGACGTTGTGAACACGGAACACGAAAGGCCCCGCGACCGGGGCCTTTCGTAGAGGGAGCTCAGGCGGCGGGCGTCACGCCACTTAGTTCGCCGGCGGAATCAGAACGCGGTTGATCACATGAATCACGCCGTTCGTCGCCATGACATCCGGCGTTATCACCTTCGCGCCGTTCACGAACACGCTCGAAGCCGCGACGTGGATCCGGACGCTCTTCCCGTTCAGCGTCTTCGCCGAAGACCGCGTCACGACGTCACTCGCTGCGAGCTTCCCGGGGACGACGTGGTAGAGCAGCACTGCCTTGAGCTTCGCCTTGTCCTGCAGCAGTGCGTTCAGCGTCGTCTTCGGCACCTTGCTGAATGCGGCGTCCGTGGGCGCGAACACCGTGTACGGGCCGGGCTGCTCGAGTGCACCGGCGAGACCGGCGCGGTTCACGAGCTTGACCAACGTGTTGAACTGCCCGGCCGCCACGGCGGTCTGGACGAGGTTCCCGTCCTCCTTCGGCCGGGCCGTCGCCGCAGAGACCGCCAGGGACAGGGCGAGAGCGCCAAGCGCCAGGACTGTGATGAACTTTTTCATTCGATGGTTCCTTTCGAGTCAGCCGCGTGGGCGCGGCGAGAGGTGCCCTCTCGAGAACCGGTTACGCATCAGCGTGCGCTTGCCGCTACCGGCCGTTCGCTCGTGCGCCGGCCCGCGGTGAGCAGCGAGCCGATCGCGTACACGGCGGCGAGGCCGACGAGCCCGTAGACGACGCGACTCGCTGCGTTCGTCTCGCCAAAGTCCATGCCGCCGAAGATCCAGGCGACGAGATCGAACCTTGCGAGGGCCACGAGGCCCCAGTTGAGGCCGCCGACGACTAGGAGCGCCGCGGCGAGCAGATCGAGCTTCTTCATTACCGTCCACCTCCTGTATAGATGTTGTACAGATCAGGATACGCATGGTCGACCTGGTTGTCAAGCTCTTGTACATCTCTTGTATAGTGAAGACATGAACGAGCCAGGGCTCCTGCGGATCGGCGAGCTGAGTCGGCGCTCCGGCGTCAGTCCGGAGTTGCTCCGGGCGTGGGAGCGGCGCTACCGCCTCCTCCGCCCCACGCGCTCACCAGGCGGATTGCGGTTGTACTCCCAGGACGACCTCGAGCGCGTCCGCGTGATGCAGCATCACCTCGCGCAGGGGCTCGCCGCTGCCGAGGCGGCGTCGCTGGTGACCCTCCCGCCGCCCGATTCGGACACCGGAGGCCCGCTCCACGCGCCGGCGGCCACCCTTGCCGATCTCGACGAGGCGCTCTCGAGCTTCGACGAATCCGGCGCGCAGGAGGTCTTGGATTCCGCGCTTGCCGGGCTGACGCTCGACACGACACTCGCCGATGTGGTCGTTCCCTTCTTACGCGAGCTCGGCAAGCGTTGGGAACGCGGGGAGGCGTCGATCGCCCAGGAGCATTTCGCGTCGAGCATTCTGCGCGGGCGGCTGCTCGGCCTCGCCCGCGGCTGGGACCGTGGCTTCGGACCGAGGATCGTGCTCGCGTGCGCGCCCGGCGAGCAGCACGACCTCGGCCTGATCGCGTTCGGTCTCGCGCTCCGCGCCCGCGGCTGGCGCATCGTCTATCTCGGCGCCGACACCCCCCTGACCAGCGTCGAAGATGCATCCCGCGCGTCCGACCCCGTCTTCGTCGTCGTCAGCGCCGTGAACGCAGACAATTTTCGTGCGCACCGCGCGGAGCTCGACCGGCTGGCGGCGGGATTCCGCCTCTGCATCGGTGGGGCAGGTGCGTCGGGCGCCGACACCGACGGAGACGTGATGGTGCTCGCGGGCGATCCCGTCGAGGAGGCGGAGCGCCTCACCCGAGATCAAGCGCCTCGCTGAGGGGCACCGCGGCTCGCTCGGGTCAGTTCTCGATCGTGACGAGCGTCCCGATCGGCGTGTAGGGCCAGACGCGGGCGGCGGTCGCGAGCGGCAGCTCGACGCAACCGAGGCTTTGCGGGGTTCCGAAGGTTGCGCGCGTGAAGGAGTGCAGTGCGTCGCCGCCGTTGAAGTAGCTGATCCAGCGGATCCCGGGGTCGTTGTAGTGGGAACCGTCGGGGTTCGTACCGCTCATTGTCCCGACCGGGATGTGCTCGAAGACGGGAAAGGTTCCGAGCTGTGTCGGCGCCGCGGGGATACCGGTGTTGCCGGGTGAGGTGAGGACGGTCTGGCCGTTGTGCCAAAGCGTCAACAGCTGCGGAACGTTGCGATGCACGTAGACGTAGCTGTAGCCCCCGGTTTTCTGCTTGCCACTGATGGCGTCGGCAAGGAGCGCGTGCCAGACTTGCGCGCCCGCGACCCCATCCGCGGCGAGGCCGTGGTCGTGTTCGAACATCATCACGGCGCCGCGGGTGATCTGGTTCGGCTGGCCCGTGCTCCAGAGGCGCTGCAGTTCCGGTGGTGTGTTTGGGTACCGCCAGCGGAAGCGTCCTGCAGGCGGGCTGACGGCGGCGTTGATCTCGGCAAGCGGCTGCTGTGCGACCGGCGCTTCGGCCACGGGCTGCCACGAAAGCGGCAGGTACCCCTCCTCCGCGAGGAGTTGCTGGAGGCGAAGGAAGCTGGCGCCCGCGATCGTCCATTCGATCGATTGCGCCGCGCTTTGGAGCGAGGCGGCACTGCTGATGCTCACGGATTTCGGAAGCTGCAGGTGCACCGTCGCGGCGAGCGGATAGCCAAAGCCTGTCGGGGTGAAGAGAAGCGTGTG
Organism: Gaiellaceae bacterium; assembly: GCA_036270155.1. Classification (GTDB taxonomy): domain Bacteria; phylum Actinomycetota; class Thermoleophilia; order Gaiellales; family Gaiellaceae; genus PALSA-600. The sequence continues at coordinate 1,510 of DATBDB010000179.1, read as the reverse complement.
GCTGTCGGCTGAGGTCCAGCGGCCGGCGACTGGTGAGGTAAAGCGCGGCCGGCCTGCACCCAGGACCTTCTTGACTGGTTGCGAGAAGGTGAGCCGGATTGGTGCACGTGGTGACATCGCGTGGTCGACGGGAGGATCGACGAGGACAACCGGCTGATCCGAGGCCGGAAACCAGGTGACCCGCGTCGGCGGGCCGAGGCGCTCCCACGACCTGGCTGCGATCGCAAGCTCGAGCGTTCCCGAACGCGTCTGTGGGCCAAGCGAAACAGTGCGGCGACCTCCCACCGACACGGTCTTCTGGGATGCCCCTCGGTGATAGGAGATCCGATCGACCGGCTCATCGAAGCGCAACCGCAACGCCGCGCCGCTTGCGACCGTCGGCCACTGCTGCGCGATGCGGCCCGTCGGCGCGCGCAGGCTCAGGCGCACCGAGCGGGTCTGTCCGAGAGCCCAACGCAGCCAGCCAGGTCGACTAACGACCACGACGACCGTGACTTCCTCGCCCGGCGAAAGCAACGTCTTCGGCAGCAGCCGGCCGTTCTGGTCGGAAAGCCGAATCGGTGCCCCGCCGGGACTGAAGGCCTTCGCCGAGACAAGCGACCCGCCGAGTGGCTGCAGCTTGATGCGGGCGAGAGCCACCGCGTCCCCTTTGAGCGTCGCCCCCGACCACCAGACGACGGCTGCTCCGACCCCGAGCACGACCGCCCCCAGCCCGCCCGCAAGCAGCCAGAGCACGGGACTCTTTCTGCGCCGCCGATCCCTGGCCGGCGCGTACGGCGATGGTGACCCCACTCCTGGAAGATACGCACCGCCCTCAGAGCCGCTCGGGAGGATCGGTGGCACGCGCCTCTTGGCGGCGTTTTACCCAGATTTGGCGGCTGGGCTCGACGATCGGCGTGCGAAGGACGGGGCGTGTTCGGGAAGCACTCCGATCGCGAGGATGTAGGCGGGTATCGCCTGGAGCCGGGGGATGAGCCACGGCAGCCCGGCGGTCCTCGAATCCCGGCGCCGGCCGCCCGGGCTGAGCGTTCCGGTCAGGACCGGCTGCAGGACGAGACGGTGCACGAGCCGCTGCAGCGACTGCGTGAGGAACGTCGGTGCCCACCGGCGTACCTGCACGCGCGCCAGGTCGGCCTGACTGACCCCGCCGCGGCGCAGCGGGGAGGCGAGGTACCGCGCCGCAGCCACTGCGTCCTGGATCGCGAGGTTGATCCCTACTCCACCGATGGGGGACATCGCATGGGCCGCGTCTCCGATGCACAGCAGGCCCGGCTCGAACCAGCGCGGCATCCGATCCAGGCGCACGGCGAGCAGCTTGACGTCGCCCCAGGAGCGCACGTCGCCGATGGAGTCGGCGAACTCGGGTGCGAGCCGCGCAATGCGCCGGTGGAACGCCTCGATGCCTTCCGCCCGCAGCGCGGCGTCATTGCCCTTCCGAATTTGGTAGCCGACCTGGAAGTAGCTACCACGGTCGATCACGACGAGCAGGGCGTCGTCGCCGACCCGCACG
>DATBDB010000178.1:0-14190 GCA_036270155.1 Gaiellaceae bacterium | reverse complement strand
CGGCGTCGCACGGCTGGATCGACGTCGAGCGCGGCGCGAAGGTGTCCGGTTCGCGCTTTGTCTACCGCGTCGGTGACGTCGCGCTGCTCGAGACCGCGCTGTACCGCTGGGCCCTCGCACGCATCGTTGCGAAAGGGCACGTGCCGATGCTGCCGCCGGTGCTCGTCCGCGAAGAGGCGATGTACGGCACGGGCTTCTTCCCTTCGGAGAAGGGCGACTTCTACTCGGTGCCTGATGATGACCTCTACCTCGTCGGCACGTCCGAGGTCCCGCTGGCCGCGTTCCACATGGGCGAGGAGCTCGAAGAAGTGCCGTTGCGCTACGTCGCGCTCTCGACGTGCTTCCGCCGCGAGGCGGGCGCCGCCGGCCGCGACACGCGCGGGATGTTCCGCGTGCACCAGTTCGACAAGGTTGAGATGTTCGTCTTCTGCGAACCGGACGCCTCGCGCGAAGAGCACGAGCGCCTGCTCGACATCGAGGAGGAGCTCGTGCGGGAGCTCGACCTGCCCTACCGCGTGTTGAACATCGCCGCGGGCGACCTTGGTTCCTCGGCGGCGAAGAAGTACGACATCGAGGCGTGGTTCCCGGGCCAGTCCCGCTACCGCGAGATCACCTCGACGTCGAACACGACGGACTTCCAGGCGCGCCGGCTCGACATCCGCTTCCGCCGCGACGGGAAGCTCGAGCACGTGCACACGCTGAACGGCACCGCCGTCACGGCGCGCGCGATGATCGCGATCCTCGAGAACTTCCAGCACGAGGACGGCACGGTCTCCGTCCCGGAGCCGCTCGTCGAGTTCGGCGCGCCGTCGAAGCTCGGCGCCGACCGCGTCCCCGCGAAGTAGCCTTAGCGTTCGCGGCGGGGTGCCGGAGCGGCCGAACGGGGCGGTCTTGAAAACCGCTGACGGGGCAACTCGTCCGTGGGTTCAAATCCCACCCCCGCCGCCTTTCTCTCCCAGGCGCCCGCGGTAGCGGCGAATCCGAAATGGCGTCCCGTTCGTTTGTAAGCGACGTCAAAAATCGGGAGGCTGAAACAAATGGATCTCATCGTCGTACTATTGGTCGTGCTGTTACTGCTCGCGCTGCTCGGCGGTTTCGTGCTGTCGAAGCTGATCTGGATCGTGCTCGTGGTGCTGCTCGTGGTGCTCGTGATGCGCATCGCATCGGGCCGCCGCGTCTGATGCGCCGGCAGGGGTAGGCGCAAGGCGGGCAGGGTGGGCGCGGCGTGCGTGCCCACCCTGCGCTCGCCGGGCACGCTCGATCGGTAGGGTCGAGAGACGGCAGGCGCCGATCGCATCGGAGGTCCGTGAGCGTCGCTGACGCAGATCCTCGTCCCTATGGCCGCCGCGCATTCCTCGCGCTTCTGGCCGGCGGACTGACGTCGTTCGCCTGGGCGCTGCCCGCGAGCCGGATCCTCTCGCCGCTGACCTCGGGATTCTCGCAGGCCCTCGCCGATGTGTTCCCGGTCGGTGGCTGGCGGATCTACACGATCTCCGGCTCGATGCCGGTCTTCGACCGGACGTCGTGGCGCCTGGAGATCGGCGGGCTCGTCAGGAAACCGCTGAGCCTGAGCTACGACGACCTTTTGTCGTTGCCGCGCGCCGAGCAGACCTCGACGTTCCATTGCGTGACCGGCTGGACGGTGAAGGACGTCCACTGGGCCGGCGTCCGGTTCAAGCATCTCCTCGCGTTGAGCGAGCCTCTGCCTGAAGCGCGCGCGATCCGCTTCGTCTCGCTCGAGCAGCCGTACACCGATTCGCTGACGCTGCAACAGGCGACCCTGGGCGACGTGATGCTCGCCTACGAGATGGACGCACAGCCGCTCACCCGCCCGCACGGCTCGCCGGCGCGCGTGGTGATTCCCGAGATGTACGGCTACAAGGGCGTCAAGTGGCTGACGCGCATGGAGCTCGTCGCGTCCGAGCCGACCGGCTACTGGGAGAACCTGGGCTACGACCAGAACGCGTGGGTCGGTCGGTCGAATGGCTACGGCTAGCCGCCGTTTGCATCGCTTCACGCGGACCGAGCGGGCCGTCCACTGGGTGCACGCGTCGGCGTTTGTCATCTTGCTCGCTACCGGGCTGGGTCTCTACCTGCCGAGCCTCGCGGAACTGGTCGGCCGTCGTCCGCTCCTGAAGACGATCCACGTGTACACCGCGATTGCTTGGCTCGTCGCGCTCGTGCTGATCGTCGTGCTCGGCGACCGGGCCAGCCTGCGGGCGACCGTGCACGAGATCGACCTCTTCGATCGCGATGACCGAGCGTGGCTGCGCGGCCGGCGGCCGCCACAGGGTCGCCTCAACGCGGGTCAGAAGGTCAACGCGATTCTGACGGCGGTCTTCGCGCTGATGTTCGCGCTTACCGGCTTCTTGCTCTGGTACGGCGAGCGCGATACGCGCTTTCGCTTTGCGCAGACGATCTTGATCCACGACTGGCTGATGTACATCTCGTTCGTCTTGTTCGTCGGTCACCTCTACCTGTCGCTGATCAATCCGGGGACGAGGCATTCACTGAACGGCATGACGCGCGGCTGGGTCGACGAGGACTGGGCGCAGGCCCACCACGCGAAATGGCCGGCGCAGGCCTCGAGCGAGGACGTGTGAGCAGGGGGCCGGGGACGCATGCGTCCCCGGCCCCTCTTGGCGCGCCCTAACCCTGGGTCAGCGTCAGTCCGTCGACCTCGAACGAGTCGCCGGTGGCAGCGCCCGACTCGGTGACGGTCACGTCAATCGTCCCGGCGTTGCGCGCGGCGACGTAGCGGTTGGCGGCGAATTGCTGCCAGCTCCGTGTCGACGTGAGGCACGACGAGCGCGAGCCGACAAGCGAGCCGCCGGTCGTCCACTCGCGGACGATCAGGCAGACCTTCCGGCCCGGTGTGTCGCTGCGGATCCAGCCCCCCGCGGTATAGGCCGCGCCTGCTGCCGTCGACGTGACCGGCTTGGACGACGTGAGGATCGAGAAGCTCGACCCCGAGCTGCGGGCGACTCGTGCAGCACCCGAGCCGACCTTGCCGTCGGAGGCGAGTGTGAGCGATGACGAGGCTCCGCTCCAACCGGCGAGCGATCCCTCGAAGCTGCCGTTCGTCAGCAGGTTCGACGGCGGTGGGGCTCCCGCGGTGACGGTCCAGCTGCGGTTTGCCGGGCTCGGGTCAGCGGTGCCGCCCGGGCTGATCGCCCGCACTGCGAACGTGTGGGCTCCTGTCGCGAGACTCGTGTACGCGCGCGGCGACGTGCAGGCGGCGAAGGCCGCGTTGTCGAGACTGCACTCGAACGTCGACCCGTACGTGTCGGAGTTGAACCCGAAGGTTGCGGACGTCGACGACGTCGACCCCGTCGGGCCGGACGTGATCGTTGTCTCGGGCGACGTGTCGTACGTGACCTCGAGGTACGGCATCTCCGAGGTCTGTGGCGCGCTCGTCGTCGCGAAGTGCAGAACATTCGTTCCACCCGTACCGTCGAGGAGCAGCCCGTCGTTCGCGACTGAGCCGTTGACCCAGCCCTGGACGAGCGCCGTCAGGTTCCAGGTCGCACCGACGCCGGTCGATCCTCCGACCGTGGTGGTGGCGTCAGGCGCCGCCGCGAAATCACCGCCGGGCGACGTCCAGGGGAAGCCGGTATCGGCTTCGTTCCAGGTTGTCGAGACCGTCCACGGCGTCGTGACGCGGTGCACGCCGACGTTCAGGGGCGTCCCGTTCGCCTCGTCCTGCAGATAGAGACCGAGGGTCGCGCTTTGCACGGTCGCGTTCGACGGAACGATCGACGAGAGATCCCAGACGAGCAACGTACGACTCGCCTGCGTGCCATCGTTGCCGACGTCGATGCTCGATCCGCCGCAGAAGCTGGCCGCGGCGTCTGCGCCGTCGCGAATGAAGCATTCACGGTCGGCGCCGTTCGCGATGAAGCTCGGGTCGACCACGACGGGCCACACCCGGCTGCGATCGGCGAGCCAATGCTTGTCGGCGCGGAGTGTCAGCGTTGTGCCGTCGTGACCGAGTTGGAATCGCACCCGGTCCGACGACACGCCGGCTGCGTCGATCATCGAAGGTGGCGCGAATGCAAACGCCGTAGCGCCGTTGTTCGGGTCGACGAAGTCGATCCCACCGGACTTGTTCAGCCGCGGCGTCAGGTCTGGTGTCGTGGAGAGCGAATAGTCGAATGACGTAGGTGCCGACGCGTTCGCCAGCGTCAGCGTCTCCTTCACGCCTGCGTTCGCGACGGCGTACGCAACGTCCACGCCCGGCAGTGCGCCCGCGTATGTGGCGTGCGTGCCCTCGACAACGCGCCCGCCGTGCGCGCCCGCCAGTTGGAAGCTGACGAAGCCGCGACCGGTCGTGAACTGCACCGGGCCTGAGGCGTCGCCGGGCAGAGATGCCCGGTAGCTGTTGGCCGCGTTCGTGACGTCGCCGGAGCCGTCCGGGACGAGCGTGTTGTCGATCGGCTGCCAGTTCCCCTGCGCATCGCGGTAGTGGATCGGGCCTGCATAGACGTGCACCGTGTGCCGGCCGTTTCCGTCGACGCTGGTCGCGGAATGCGACGTGCGAAGATTCGGATCCTCGTGCTGACCCTGGTTCGGGCCGCCGGCGACGGCGGCAACGGCCGAGACGGCTGTGACGAGCAGAAGCGCGGATACCGCCGCGCCGAACGTACGCAACCCGCGTTTGGGCGACGGCATTGCAGGACCCCCTTAGTTGACATCCCCCCGGAAGTGCGCGGACTGTAGCGCCCTTTTATCCTTTGTCAACCATAAGGAGGATCATCGGCCGGGCCTGCCGGAGGGCGACGCTTCGCCGGGCGCCGTGACGATCGCGTCTGTCTAGCGGACGCTGAAGACGTCGCTGTCCGCCGACGCGAGGTACGAGCCGTCGGGGCCGTAGAGCACGAAGTGCAGCAGGTAATCGGTCGGCGTCCCCGGCTTTGCGAAGCGCACGGTGACGTCTTTGCTCTCGGCCGAGGACGTCGTCGTGTACTTCGCCGCCAGGCGCTCCTCCTGCGAGGCGCGCACACCCGAGACCGCATCGACGAGCCCGTAGCGAAGCGTCAAATGCTCGCCCGGCTTACCGCCTTCCGTGACCTTCACGGTGCCGACGATCGAGCCGCCTTCGACCTTGGCCGAGGCGTGCTCGACCTTGGTGACGAGCGTGCCCGGTGCGGCCGATGGAGCGCCGCTCGAGCTCGGGCTGCCGCTGCTGCCTCCGCAGCCGGCGGCGGCGAGGACGATGGGGAGGAGGACAACCGGAGGAAATCTCACGTCGAAACCCTAGTTATCAGCGCGGACATCAAGAGTCCGTAAGCACTGCGTAAGCGTCGGGCGGGCGAGGCGTGAGAACCGGTGGGGCGGGGACCGATGGCGTATGAACCCAATGAAGGAGAACCCCATGCGCAAGCACAAGATCGGCCTGAGCCGGCTCGTTCCGCTCGCGGCCATGATCGTGGCCTGCGGGGTGGCAGGCACGGTGGCGTCCGCTCGCTCCGCTGCGGCGCCCCAGAACACCGCGATTCCACAGATCGGCGGGACCGCCAAGGAAGGCGAGACGCTGACCGCTTCGAACGGCACGTGGAGCAATACGCCGACCGCATACGCCTACCAGTGGCGCCGCTGTGCGTCCGACGGGACGGCGTGCGGCGACATCACGGGCGCGACGAAGCAGACCTACCCGGTTGTGGCCGCAGACATCGCCCAAACGCTTCGCGTCGTCGTGACTGCTTCGAACGCGGACGGCAAGGCGTCGGCGACTTCGAGCGCGACCGACGTGGTCGACTCGAAGTCCGGCCCGGTCAATTCGGTGAAGCCGGCCGTCAGCGGCACGGCCACGGTTGGTCAGGAGCTCAGGGTCTCGAGCGGCACCTGGGCGCCGAAGCCCGATTCGTACGGGTACCAGTGGCAGCGGTGCACCTCCACCGGCTCGGACTGCATCAACGTCGCCGGTGCGAACTCGGCGATCTACGGCGTCCGCTCCGCTGACGTCGACCATCGCATGCGCGCGTTGGTCACTGCTCGCACGTCGTCCGGCCGCTCGACCGTGGCCTCGACCCCGTCGAGCGTGGTGCTCGATAACACGACCACGACCACCAACACCAGCACGACCACCGTTCAGGGCAACAAGGCCCCGACGATCACGTTCATCTCGCTCAAGCGGGTTGGCCCACGTGCCTTTGCCCGCTTCCGCGTCTGCGATGACGGCCTCGGCCGCATCACGGTAATCGAACGGGACAACAAGGCGAAGGCGCTCGCGTCCGAGCGTCGCTTCCGCATCACGCGGACTGCGTCGTGCGGCACGTACTCGCGGAGCTGGATCCCGGCCCCGCGGTTCCGCACCACCGGCCGTTACGTCGTGACGCTGCGTGGAGTCGACACGTCGAACGCGCTCAGCCGGATCGTCAGCCGCTCGCTCGTCAAGGGCTAGCGGCACGGCATGCCGGCGCGATCGTCAAGCCTTCACAGCCTTGACGATCGCGCCGTGCATACCGTCAGCGACCTCATGCGTGAACTCGACGGCCACGTCGTCGAAGCCCGCCGCACGCAAGCCTTCGGTGTACTCGGAGGTCGAGAGCGCTCCGGCGATGCAGCCGACGTAGCTCCCGCGCTCCGCGCGCTCTTCCGGTTCGAGCCGGTCCTCCGCGACGACGTCGCTGATGCCGATCCGGCCGCCCGGCCTCAGCACGCGGCCGATCTCGCGCAGCACCGACGGCTTGTCGGTCGACAGATTGATCACGCAATTCGAGATCACGACATCGACGCTCGCGGTGGGGAGGGGGATCTCCTCGATCAGGCCCTTCAGGAACGTCACGTTCGCGATGCCTGCGTCGGCGGCGTTGCGGCGAGCAAGCTCGAGCATCTCGTCGGTCATGTCGAGCCCGTATGCGTGCCCGGCAGGGCCGACGCGCTTGGCCGAGAGGATCACGTCGATTCCGCCGCCCGAGCCCAGGTCGAGCACGGTCTCACCCTCGCGCAGGTCGGCGACGGCCGTCGGATTCCCACAGCCGAGCGATGCGAGCACCGCCGCGTCGGGCAGCTCGGCGCGCTGCGAGATGTCGTAGAGCGTGGACCCGAAATCGCCCTCCGAGCAGCACCCGCCGTCACCGCAGCCGCACCCGGCGCCGGTTGCGGCCTCGGCGTACTTCTGTCTGACCTCTTCGCGCAAAGCGTCGGAGTTCAGGTCGTTGGTCGTTGCCATCAGCAGCACGCCTCCTTCAGGTCGGCGACAGCGGCGAGCTTCGCCACCGCATCGCGTTTCAGTGAGTAGTAGGCCCACTTCCCTCGCTGCTCGCGCTCGAGCAGGCCGGCGTCGTAGAGCTTCTTGAGGTGGTGCGAGACCGTCGGCTGGGAGAGCCCGAGGCCGGTCAGCTCACAGCCGCAGACTTCGCCGCCGGCCGTCGCGAGCACGTTGACGATGCGGACGCGCGCGGGATCGCCGAGGGCCCGAAAGAGTGCCGCGGTTCCCTCCGCCTCCTCATCGGTGAGGGTGGCGGAGCCGAGCGGTGCGCAACACGCGATCGGCTCGACGGCCGGCATCAGATTCATCCTTGCTTCCTCCATATCGATAGACGTCAATGTATCGATAACCATCGATACGTGTCAAGTGTTCATGCAAGGTTGTGGCACGCCGCGCGTCTCAGGCTCTGTAGTCAACGTTCAAGGAGTCCTCATGAAACGTCTCGTCCTCTTTCTGATCGTTGCCGCAGCGCTGCTCGCGCCGTCGGCAGCGCTCGCGAGCGGCGTCGTGCTGAAGGTTCAGAAGGCCACGCACCTCGTTGCAGTCACGAACGGCAAGACGAAGGTCAATCTCGTGCACACCGGCGCGAAGCTGCGCGTCGGCCAGCGGGTCACGCTGAGTGGGCGCACGCTGCGGAACGGCACGCTTGCCGCTTCCTCGATCCGCGTCCTCGGCCGCGCGCGCACGGTGCACTTCCGTGGCCTGCTCCTCAAGAAGAGCGGCACGCAGCTGGTCGTTTCGGCCGGCGGAGCGACCATCGCCGTGCATCGCGGCGCACGTACGACGTCGTCCGCGAACGACACGACCCCGACTCCCGGCTCGACGGTTGACGTCACCGCCACTGTCGGCGCCGACGACGAGCTCGACGCGACCACAGTGTCGACCGCCTCGGCCGATACACCCGGCGGCAAGATCGAAGGCAAGCTGACGCTCGGGACCGGAACGGTCACCGTCAAGTCGGATGAGATGAACCTCTCGATCAAGGTTCCGACAGGCTTCGACCTGGCAAAGTTCGCCAACGGTGACGAAGTTCTGGTGACGTTCTCGCAGCAGGCCGACGGTTCGCTGCTGCTGAGTGACATTTCCGCGAACGGGAATAGCCAGGAAGCGGACAACAACGACAGCAACGACGACGACAACGGCGACGACGACGGTGGGAACGACGACCACCAAGGTGACAACGGTGGGAGCGGAAACCCCGCGCCGCACGCTGCCGCTTCACCGGTCCACCTCTAGCTCGATCCACATTCGTCAAGCGAAAGCAGTAATGACGTGAGCCCGCTTCTCTACAAGCGTCTCTCGGATGAGAACCTCGGCAGCCGCCTCGCCTCTGGTGAGGCGGCTGCGTTCGACGAACTGTACCGCCGGTACGCGCATCGCCTCGCCGCGTACGGTTCGCATTTGCTGGGGGACGCCGCCTCAGGCGAGGACGTTGCGCAGGCGGCGATGCTGAAGGCATACGGCGCGCTGCGTGATGGCCGCCTGCCCGACAAGCTGAAGCCGTGGCTCTTCCGGATCGCGCACAACGCCGCGATCGATCTCGTCGCGCGACGGCGTGAGCTGTCGACGGAGCTGCTGCCCGAACAGTCCGCGGGCGAGCGTGAGCCGTTCGCGGGTGCGCTCGTCGAGGCGCTTGCCACACTTCCTGACCGACAGCGTCGCGTGTATGTCCTGCGCGAGGTGCACGGGCTGCGGATCGACGAGACGGGCGCGGAGCTCGGGCTCACCGCCGCCCAGGTCGAGCAGTCCCTGTTCGCAGCGCGCAACCGGCTCGCGGAACAGCTTGTCTTCGGCGACCGCCTGAATTGCGTCACCGTTCAGCGTCTCGCCGAAGGGCCGCTGGATGCCTCAGAGCGGCGCGCGTTGAAGACGCACCTCCGCTCGTGCCGCGAGTGCCGGCAGACGATGGGCCTCAGGGGGCGCGCGCTCTCGATCTTCCCGAGTGGCGTCGGCCTCGAGTGGCTGCGCGGCCTGACCGCCGGGCTGATCGGCGGCGGTGCGCCCGTGGCCGCGAAGGTCGGCGCGGTCGTCGCCACCGCGACGATCGTCGGAGGCGGAACGGTGGCGGTCGAGCAGACGGCCCAGCACCACGCCCATCGCCCCACGTTGACCATCGCGCGCACGCCTCCGGTGGTCGGGCACCCGGTCCTCCCGGCATCACTCGACACGGGGACTGTTCAGCTCGCCGCGGTCACCGCCGCGCCGGTCCACAAGGCACACGGGGTGGTGGTTGTCGATGAGCACGGGGCGAACTCCTCCCGCGACGGGGCGAGCTCGCATGACTCGGCGACGAGCGAGCACGCGGCCGAGCAGATCGCCGAGCACGACGGTCCGTCGTCCTCCAACACCTCGAACAACGACGGCGAACGCGTCGTCACAACGACCAAGCAGCACGACTCCGAGCACTCCACGTCACCCGAGCATTCCGGGACGAGCCCGGCGGACGCGCATCCCACAGAAACGCATCCCACGGAGACGCATCCGACCGAGACGCAGCCGACCGAGACGCAGCCGACGGAGACGCAGCCGACGGAGACGCAGCCGACGGAGACGCAGCCCGCCGAGTCTCAGGACTCGGAGCACACGGGCGCCAGCACCCTGACGACCACCACGACGAGCTCGGATTTCCCGGCACCGCTCCCGGCCGTCACCGTCCCCGGCAACTGAGCTTCAACCGTCTAGGTTTCACCTTTGGGAGCTCGTCCGTCGGTGCAGCCGCTCGCCGCATTTGCCGGCGTTGTCTTCCTGGTCGTCGGCATCCTCGGATTCGTCCCGGGGATCACGACGCACTACGGCGCGCTGAGCTTCGCGGGTCATGGCTCGGGCGCCAAGCTGCTCGGCATCTTCCAGGTGTCCGTCCTGCACAACATCGTCCACCTGAGCTTCGGCGTCGTTGGGCTCCTCCTGGCGAAGACCGTGGACGGGGCGCGCCGATTCCTCGTCGGCGGCGGTGCGGTCTACCTTCTGCTGTGGGTGATCGGGCTCGCCGGCGCAGCCGACTGGATCCCCGCGAATACGGCTGACAACTGGCTGCACTTCGTGCTCGGCGTCGGGATGATCGGGCTCGGCGTACTCGCCGGCCGCGCGCCGTCGCGCGTCGCGAGCGTCGCTTAGCCGACGAGTTGCTCGGCGCGGTTCTTCCGCACCGCGAGCATCTCGGCCAGGATCTCGAGCGCGACCTCGGACGGCGTTTCGCCTCCGAGATCGAGCCCGACCGGGCCGTGCACCTGGTCGAGCAGGTCGCCGAGGTGCTCGCGCCGCTTCTCTTGCGCGCGGCGTGAGCCGAGCGCGCCGATGTAGAAGGCGCCGCCTTCGACGGCTCGCTTCAGAGCAGGAATGTCGAGCCGATCCTCGTGCACGAGCGAGACGAGCGCGGTGTCCGCGTCGACGTCGACGTCTTCGGGCCAGACGACGAGGAGCTCGTCGGCACTCGGCACCCGCTCCCGTGTCGCGAGCCCGGCGCGCGGGTCGACGACGACGGTGTGCCAGCCGAGCGGCTTCGCGAGCGCGCAGAGCGCCTCTGCGATGTCGCCGGCGCCGACGGCGACGAGTCGCGGCGGCGGCGTGACCGCTTCGGCGAAAACCTCGCCACGTAGCTCCGTGCGTGTCGGCGTCTCGTCGTGCCACCGCTCGCCGGCCTTGTCGCCGCTCACGACGACGTAACTGGTGCCACGTTCGATCGGCGGCGCGCCGGCAAACGGCTCGACGAACACATCGATCTCGCCGCCGCACGGCAGTCCCACAATCCAGGCCTCGTCGTCGGCGATGCCGTACGAGACCACCTCGGGCGCGCTGCCCGCCAGCACGGCCTTCGCGCGCTCGGCGACGTCCGCCTCCACGCAGCCACCCGAGACGGAGCCGAAGAGACGGCCTGACGCCGTCACCGCGAGCTTCGAGCCCAGCGGGCGCGGCGCGCTTCGGCGTGTCGCCACGACCGTCGCGAGCGCCACCTCCTCGCCCTCGGCACGCCACTCCTCTGCCTTGGCCAGAACCTCGTCCATCTACCCTCATCGTAGATGGACGCGCTTGATGACCTGCTCACAAGGGTGGACGCCGGGGAGCTCGGAGATCCGCTCCCCGTCCTGGCCTACATCGCCGGCCAGGCCGTGGAGATCGACGAGGGAGACTTGAATGGCGGCCGCCGCCGGGCGCTCCTGCTCGTCGCTGCGGGTGGCGACCCCCACCGGGACCTCGACGTCGACGACCGCGCCGTGAAGGCACTTGCCGCCGACCTCTATACCGACGAGCGCCGCGAGCAGCTCGGCCGCAGCATCGACGCGCTCGTGCTTCGTGTCCGCGAGCGTGCGGTCGCCCGTGAGGCGGCGCTCTTCCTCGCCGCTGACGTCGATCTGGCGTGGCGGCTCTTCGCGCTGTCGCTGCTCGCCGAGGAGCTCGCAGAATGACGCCCGCGGTCGAGGCGGCGAAGGGCGCGGGGATCGCGTTCGAGCTCCACGAGTATGAGGGCGTCGAGGTGGGGGACGGCGACTACGCGACGGCGGTGGCAGAGGCGCTCGAGCGTCCGCCGGCGCAGCTCTACAAGACGCTTGTCGCGAAGGTCGACGGCGAGCTCGCGGTGTTCGTCATTCCGGCCGACCAGCAGCTCGACCTGCGCGCCGTCGGCAAGCGCGCAGAGCTCGCGGCGAAGGCGGAGGCCGAGCGCGCGACCGGCTACGTGGTCGGCGGGATCAGCCCGCTCGGCCAGCGCAAGCGGCTTCCCACGACGATCGACGCGTCGGTCTACGAGTGGGAGACGATCCTCGTCAGCGCCGGCCGGCGTGGCCTGCAGATCGAGCTTGCGCCGTCAGACCTGATCGTGCTGACCGGCGCGAAGGTCGGCGAACTGACAAAGAACTAGGTTCCCCACCAGAAGCTGGCGGCGATCACGACGTAGAACCCGATGAGCACCGCCCCTTCCTGCCACGTCGACTCGCCGTCGTTGACGATCAGCGCGCCGAGGATCCCGGCGATCACGAGGATGAGTGCAAGCAGCATCGGGAAGACGAGCGTCATGTGCGGCGAGAAGAAAAGCGAGATGAACACGAGCACCGGCGTCAGCGCGAGTGCGACCTGGAGCGCCGAGTTGAGGATTACCGAGATCGCGAAGTCGGCCTGGTTGCGCGCTGCGAGCTGCACGCCGACGACGTTCTCCACGGCGTTGCCTGCGATCGCGACGATCACGAGCCCGGCGAACTCCTGACTCATGTGCAGGGTGTGAATCGCGGGCGTGAGCGCTGTGACGAACCAGTCCGACGTGAGCGCCGCGAGCAGGCCGGCGCCGCCGAGCACCACCGCTGTCGTGAGCGGCGACCAGCGCGCAGGGACGTGCTCCTCCTCGCCCGTCGACTGGAGGAACGTGGGAACCGTGACCACGAACACGATCAGCAGGACGCCGGCGCAGATCAGCGAGAGCGCCTCGGAGTGCGCGGCCGCCGGCGTGTGGAACCCGTGTGCGAGTGAGGGCAGGGCCATCGTCGCGGCGGAGAGCACGAGGAGCGTCGAGATCATCCGGGCGCGGTTCGAGTTGAAGCGCTGCACGCCGTTCCGCAGGCCGCCCGCCAGGAACGCGATCCCGAGGACGAGGATGCTGTTCGCGAGGATCGAGCCGACGAGCGCCGCCTGAACGACCGTGACGAGGCCCTTGTTCAGGGCGAAGAGAGCGATGAAGAGCTCCGGCAGGTTCCCGAGCGCCGACTGGACGACGCCGGCTGCGCCGGAGCCGAGGCGGGAGCCGAGCTGCTCGGTCGCGTGCCCCACCGTCCGTGCCAGGGCCGCCAGGGCGACGGCGGTGACAACAAACGTGGTGACGTCGCCTAGTGCAAAATGGCACACGGCGGCCGCTGCGACGAGCGCCAGCGTCACCCCAAGCTCCAGGAGTTCGCGGCGGGTCACCCCCACGACGCTAACAACACTTACCTCTGACGGGGGACGCCTGTCCCCCCGCTGGGGGACGCGACGTCGAAAGACCGCGGCCACACTGGCTCTGCCGGGCCACGAATACCGCTTCCGATAGGGGTCTTACTTTGCGCGTTCTCCTTCTGCTTGCCGTCGTCATCGCAGCCGCCGTGGCCTCGTCTACCGCCGGCGCGTCCCAGCTCATCGATCGCAATGCAACTGGGGTCAAGCTCGCGGTGAACACGAAGGGCGAAGCGCTCCTCACCTATCGCGCAGGAGGCAAGCCCAAGCACGTGCTCGCGTGGGGCGCGGTGAACGCGATCGCGCCGACGACGGCTTCCAAACAGGTCGAGTTCGAGCTCGACTACGCGGGCGGTTGGGGCAAGTATCACCGCGAGTACTGGAAGACCTTCGGCGGCAAGTGCGGCGCGTACAACGGGCCGGCCCTCGCCTGGGCCGTCGCGGCGTGCAAGGCGCCCGACGGCTCCTACTGGGCGCTTCAGGCGTGGCAGCGAATGCTTCCGAACTACGGCGTTGCGCCGACCGCGGCCTCGGCCGCCTGGGAGCTGCACCTCTCGCACTGGACCGGGAATCTGCCCGTGCTGTCGATTGCGACCGACTGGGCGTGGCACCAGTGGGATCATCTCTACGGGACGCTGACCTACGACGGTTCCCCGGTGTATGGCTTCAAGTCAACGTCGAGCGGCCAGCCGCTCGACACCTTTGGTCGCAACATCTACGTCGACACCTTCGACTCGACGTACGGCGGTGGTTGGAAGCGTGAGAACAGCTTCCTCACGCATACCAACACCGGGGCCTTCTGTTACAGCTTCAACCCGCACGGTTCGCACCCCGCCGGCAGGGGGACGAAGTACCGCGCAACGGTCGAAGGGCCTGGCGTCACGCCCGACGTGATGTGGCAAGGGGCCGCGCCCGGAACCTACGATCGCGCCCGTGACCTCGCCGCGAACAGCGCGATCACGCAGCTCGGCGACAGGCTGTGCCGCGCGAACTAGCCGCGCCAACTAGCTAGGCTCGGCCCCGTGGATGACCTCGGGGCCGAGCAGCGGGCGCTCTTCCGGCGG
>DATBDB010000177.1:0-8162 GCA_036270155.1 Gaiellaceae bacterium | reverse complement strand
CAGGTTGGCCAGCACGCGCTGAATCTGGACCGCGTCGACGTTCACCAGCGGGCTTTCGCCGCCGACATCGACTCGAGCTCCGCCGGCAAGGTCGTCGATCGCCTCGTGCACGAGCTCGTCGAGCGCCCAGACCTCGAGCGCAGGCTCGGCGCCACCTGCTTCGAGGCGTGACAGGTCGAGCAGGTCACCGACGAGCCGACTGAGCCGTTCCGCGTCGACGGCAATCGTGTCGAGCAGGTCGCGCCGGTCGTCGTCGCTGAACACGAGCGTTTCGTTGCGCAGCGCCCCGATCGCTGTGGTGATGCCGGTGAGTGGCGAACGCAGGTCGTGGGACACCGCCCGCAACAGCGCCGTCTTGACGAGGTCGCTCCGTCTGAGCGTCTCCGCTTCCAGGGCCTCTTGCTCGAGGCGGCCGCGGTCGCCGGCGACGGCGAGCAGCGCCGCCAGCGCCGGCAGGAAGCGGCGGCGCACCTCGACGTTCGGGTCGGCGCGCAATGGCAAGTAGATCGTCCCGACCGAGTGCCCATCGACTTCGAGCGGGATCGTCTCGCCCTCGCCGCTTCGCCGCCGCGGCCCGAACTCAATTCTTGCGTTTGGCACGCGGAGCACGTCCGCAGCCCGCCTCTCGACCCAGCTCAGCTCGTCGTCGAGTCCCTGGCCGCCGAGCAGGTAGCCCGCGATCTCGGCGAGCAGGGATGCCTCGCGTTCACGCTGCTCCGCGTCTGCCGCACGCCGTCGTCCCGCTACGGCAAGCTCACCGACCACGAACGCCGTCACGGAATACGCCGTCAGCGCAAACCAGTTCGCCGAGTCGGTCAATGCAAACGTGTGCACCGGCGGCAGGAAGAAGAAGTTGAACGCGAGCATGCTTGCGACCGACACCGCCAGCGCCCAGCCGACGCCCCAGAGCACCGCGACCGGCAGCACCGCGAAGACGTAGAGGACGCCGAGGCTGAGCGTCGGCGCGATCGACGTCAGAGCCCAAACGAGCAGGGTGACGACCGTGACGGCCGCCGTAGACCCCACGAACGGGACCCAAAGTCGCCTGCGCATACGGAGACCGTAGCGCCGCGGAGCCGTGAGGCCCCGCGGCGCGACGATCGTCAGGCCTAGCCGTGAATCGAGACGAGCAGCGGAATGATCAGGATCGCGACGATGTTCGCGATCTTGATCATCGGGTTGATCGCGGGGCCCGCCGTGTCCTTGTACGGATCGCCGACGGTATCGCCGGTGATCGAGGCGTTGTGCGCCTCGGAGCCCTTGCCACCGTAGAGGCCGTCCTCGATCGACTTCTTCGCGTTGTCCCAGGCGCCGCCGCCCGAGGTCGTCGCGATCGCGAGGAAGAGCCCGGTGACGATCGTGCCGATCAGCATGCCGCCGAGCATCTTCACGCTGATGATCCCGACGATGATCGGGAAGCCGATCGGGATCAGCGCCGGAGCGAGCATCGACTTGATGGCCGACGTCGTGACGATGCCGACGGCCTGGCTGTAGTCGGGCCGCTCGGTGTAGTCCATGATCCCCGGGTGCTCGCGGAACTGGCGGCGCACCTCTTCGACGACCTGGCCGCCGACGCGTCCGACCGCCTGCATGGCGAGTGACGCGAACAGGAACGGCATCAGACCGCCGATGAAGAGACCGCCGATCACCCACGCGTCCGAGGGCGAGAACGTCGTGGCAAGACCGTTGTCCTTGAGGCCCGTCGTGTAGGAGTCGAAGAGGACGAGCGCGGCGAGCGCGGCGGAGCCGATCGCGTAGCCCTTCGTCACGGCCTTCGTCGTGTTACCGACCGCGTCGAGCGGATCCGTGACGCCACGGACTTCCTCGGGCAGATCTGCCATCTCGGCAATGCCGCCCGCGTTGTCGGTGACGGGGCCGTACGCGTCGAGCGCGACGATCAGTCCGGTCATCGAGAGCTGCGCCATCACCGCGATGCCGATGCCGAACAGACCGGCGAAGTGGTGCGCGACGAGGATGCCGCCGACGATCACGATCACAGGCAGCGCAGTTGCCTGCATGCCGATCGCGAGGCCTTCGATGATGTTCGTCGCGTGACCGGTCTGCGACGCCTTCGCGATCGCCTTGACCGGGTTCCAACGTGTGCCGGTGTAGAACTCGGTGATCGCGACGAGCAAGAACGTCACGACGAGGCCTACGAGCGCTGAGATGTACAGCTGCTTGAACGTGAACGGCCCGCCGTCGAACGCCTTGATGATCGGGATGAACCCGAGTGCCGACAGGACGGTCGCGACGAGCACCGCCTTGTAGAGCGCGTTGATGACGGCGTTGTCGCCCTTGCCCAGCCGGGCGAAGAACGTGCCGATCACCGACGTGATCGCTGAGACGCCGCCGAGTGCGAGCGGCAGGAGGTACAGCCGCGCGTTGTCGACGCCGAGCTGCGTGCCGAGCAGCATCACGGCAACGGCGGTGACCGCGTAGGTCTCGAACAGGTCGGCGGCCATCCCGGCGCAGTCGCCGACGTTGTCGCCGACGTTGTCTGCGATCACGGCCGGGTTGCGCGGATCGTCCTCGGGGATCCCGGCCTCGATCTTGCCGACGAGGTCGGCGCCGACGTCGGCGGCCTTCGTGAAGATGCCGCCGCCCAGACGGGCGAAGACGGAGATGAGCGAACCACCGAACGCCAGGCCGATCAGGTCGTTGATCGCCGAGTGCGGCGTGTGGTTGAACCCGGCCGTCAGGAGCCAGTAGTAGCCCGCGACGCCGAACAGCCCGAGGCCGACGACGAGCAGGCCCGTGACCGACCCGGCGCGGAACGCGACGTTCAGCGCGGGCGCGAGGCCCTTGCGTGCGGCTTCCGCGGTGCGCGAGTTCGAGCGCACGGCGACGTTCATCCCGATGAAACCGGCAGCTGCGGACAGCGAGGCTCCGATCAGGAAGCCGAACGCGGTGCCCCAGCCGAGCTTGTTGTAGAGGCCGATCAGGATGAACGGCACGATCGCGACGACCGCGATCGCCGTGTACTGCTTCTTCAGGTACGCCGCGGCGCCCTCCTGAACAGCACGCGAGATCTCGCGCATTTTCTCGTTTCCGGCCGGCTGCTTGAGCAGCCACCAGGTCAGGTAAAGCCCGTACCCCACGGCGATGCCGGCACCGACAAGGCCAAGAAGCACCGGGTGATGCATGAACCAGTCCATCGGTTTCGCTCCCTCACAAAGTCAAGCGCCGAAGGGCTTCGGCGCGGGCGTTATGTATCACAAGGTGCGGCCGGACTTAGGCGGAAGCAGCCTCCGCGTAGGCCACCTGGAGCTTGGTCAGGACCAGGCCCAGATCAGCCGCCAGTTCGCCTTCGAGCAATGGTGCAAGAGCCGCGAGGGCGTCGATCGCCTTCCTGGCCTGGGGCATGTCCTCACGCTCGAGCTTCGCGTAGGCGAGGCTCGCGATCGTCGAAGCCGCCGAGATCAGAAACTGCTCGACCGAGAACGAGGCGAGCTGCTGCTGCAGCGCCTCGATGTCGACTTCCGGCTCTTGGTCATCTGCCATCTACATCATCACCCGCCAATCCGCTCGCCTGCCTGGACCTGCTCAGCGTAGATCTCCTGGAGGCTTGCCCCCTCCTGGAACCGCGCAATCTGGCGTTCCGCCGCGTTCCGCTCCGGAATCGCGAGGAACGGAGCGGCGCCGATCTCGTCGGCCACGGGAGCGACCCACTCGAGCAGATCCTCGAGCCGGCGCCGCGCGTGGACCGGCTCGGCGCGCTCGAGGTCGAGCAGCTCGCCGGACAGGCCGTAGCGCGTCGCCCGCCAGAGGTTCTCCTCGAGCAGGCGATGCGGCAGGTTCGGGATCGGCTCCCCCTCGTCGACCGCGCGGGCGCAGCGCGCAGCGAGCGAGTATGCGAATGCCGCGAGCGACTGTGCCTCCGCAAGGTCGGGCTGGCCGTCCGCGATGCGGATCTCGACCGTCGGGAACGCGAGGTGCGGCCGCACGCTCCACCAGATCTGCGTGTGCTCGGTCACGGAACCGGTGCGGTAGAGGAACGAGACGTAGTCCTCCCAGCCTTGCCAGTCGCCGTACGGGTCGGGGATGCCGCAGCGCGGGAACATGCGCGTGAAGATCTCGGTACGCGCGGAGTGCAAGCCCGAGTTGACCGACTCGACGAACGGCGAGCTGGCAGAGAGGGCAAGCACTTCCGGCAGGAACGTGCGGAGCGCGTCGTGCACCTTGATCGCACGGTCGGCGCCTGCGATCCCGACGTGCACGTGCAGCCCAAAGGTGTTGTTGCGCCACACGACGTAGCGGAGGATCTCGTCGTTGCGGCGGTAGTGCGGTGTGTCGATGATTCGCTGGTCTTGCCAACGGCTCCACGGATGTGTTCCGGTCCCGCCGAGCCCGAGCTGCAGGTCGCGGGCGATCGAGTGGAGCTGGCTGCGGCGCTCCTGCATCGCCGCAGCGGCCTCGGCGAAGTTCCCGCACTTGCCGGTGCGCACCTCGACCTCGGACGCGATCAGCTCGCCGACGATGTTCGGCGCCAGGTCGGTCTCCTGCGCCGCGGCGTAAATCTCCTCGAAGCGATCCGTCAGCTCGAGCGTCTCCACGTCGAGCAACGCGAACTCCTCCTCCACCGCCACCGTGAAGTCGGTGCCGCTCTCGAACTCCTCGCGAGACTTCGCCAGCAGCTCCTGCCAGGAGATCTTTTGCTCGTCACCCACGTCGCAGAGGGTATCGGCGCCGGCCAAGTCTCTAAGCGAGCAGGCGCTGAGCGACGCTCGCCCACGACCAGCGGTCGAGGACCGCCTTGCGTCCCGCACGCTTGACCTCGTCCCGGTCGGCCGGCGAGAGCGCAAGCAACTCGGTCAGCTTTTGTGCGAGATCGCGCGCATCCCCCGGCTCGAACGACGCGAGATGGCGGAAGCGCTCGGGGTACTCCTCCTCGAGCCCGGCGGCGACCTCGGCCAGGCCGGAGTGCCGTGCAACGAGCGGCGGCGACCCGGCCGCGGCGGCCTCGGCGGCCACCATCCCGAACGCCTCCGGGAAGATCGACGGGACGACCGTCACGTCGGCAAGCGGCAGCAGGTGCACGAGGTGGCGGTGCTCGAGCGGCCCGGTGAAGAGCGTGCGGCGCGGCGCCAGTGCCTCGAGCGTCGCGCGATACGGGCCGAACCCGACGACAACCAGTCGAACGTCGAGGTCGCGCATCGCCTCGAGCAGGACCTGCACGCCCTTCTCCTCGATCAGCTTGCCGAAGTAGACGACGGTCGGCCCGTCGCCGGACAGGAACGCCGCCAGACGCTCCGCATTGCCATCGTCGGGGAGCCGTTCGTTCCCGTTGTTCGGTGGATCGTCGCGCGCTTCGCGGAGCAGATCAGCGAGCGCCTCGTCCCGGTCCTGCAGTGTGAACTCGTCGACGTCGACACCCGGCGGAACCTCGTAGACACGGTCAACGTGACCGACGACGTCCTCGAGCACCTCGCGGATGTGGCGCGACCCGACGTACGTCGCCTCGGCTTGCGCGAGCGAGGCTCTGCCCCACTCCTCGAGCTCCGGCCGCCCGCGCATCGAGTACTCGAGCTCGGAGCCGTGCACTTTGAGGCGAAACGGAACCCCGGTCGCCGCGCCGACGGGGCCGCCCATCAGCACGTGGTTCGCGAACACGAGGTCCGCGGGCAGCAGCTCGCGCAGCGCCGCGGCGTTTGCGTCGACGTACGCGCGCTTCTCGTCGTCGGAGAAATCCTGTACGAACTTCGGCTTCAGCCCCGCATAGCGATCCATGACGAAGACCGGCAGCAGCCCGCCCGGAAGGTCGACCGCCACGGTCTGCGCCCGGCCTAGGTCGTACTGCTCGGGCTCACGCTCCTGCGAGACGACGACGACGTCATGGCCCGCATTGCTCCACTCACGCGCGAGCGCGCGGGTGTAGACGTTCGAGCCGGTTCCTGCGAGCAGGTAGCCGTGCCAGAGGAGGATCCGCATGACCTGACGTTACGTCAGGTGAAAGTAGAGCGCGTGCAGTAGCTCTACGGCGGGATTCGACGTGTGGACGGTCACATCCGACGGCACGTCGAGGAGCGCTTCGGAGTAGTTGAAGATGATCCGCACGCCGGCGTCGACGAGATCGTCTGCGACCTTCTGCGCGGCGCCTGCGGGAACGGCGAGCACTCCGACGACGATGTTCTTGTCGCGGACGACGTCCTTCAACCTGCGCTCGTCTTCGACGGTCGCACCACCGATGTCACCGCCGATCAGCGTCGGGCTCGAGTCGAAGACCGCTGCGATGTTGATGCCGTGCTCCGCGAAGATCGCCGAGCTCGCGATCGCCTGGCCCAGGCGCCCCGCGCCGACAAGCGCGATGTTGTGCTGGCCCTGCGTGCGCAGGATCTTCCGAATCTCGCCGAGCAGCGAGTCGATCGAGTAGCCGACGCCGCGCTTGCCGAACTTGCCGAAGTTCGAGAGGTCACGGCGGATCTGCGTCGCGTTGATGTTCGTGTAGTCAGCGATCTCCTGCGAGGAGATGCGCTCCTTGCCCATCTTCTTGGCCTGGCTCAGGACCTGGAGATAGCGCGAGAGCCGGGCGGCGACACCGACCGTCAAACGGTCGGGCGCGGTTCCGGGGGAAGGAGCTTGAGCGGTCACGATGTCATTGTGCCGAAGGCTCGGGATCGGCCGAACGGTTGTCAGGTTCGGTGTTTCTCACCGACTGGTCGAAGCTTGTTCGGGGTTTCGACCAGGTTCATGCGTTCAGCGCAGACCGAGTTTCCGTATCAACGCGGCCTCGTCGATGTAGTAGACGAAGGCGCGCTCGCCGTCGATCTCGACCACCGGGAGCCACTCTCGGTAGCGCGCCTCGAGCGTCTCGTCACCGGTGATGTCCACCGCCTCATAGTCGACACCGAGGCGGTCGAGCTGCTCGCGTGCGCGCTCGCAGAGGCTGCACCCCTGCCCGTGAAAGAACGTGACGTGAATTGCGCTAGGGATAGAGCCCGCGCGTCACGGTCGCCTCGGCGACGCGCTGCACGGCAAGCCCGTAGGCCGCCATCCGCATCGAGGTCTTGCGCTCCTCGTACGTCGCCCACGTCTCGTCGAACGCGCGCGTAATGATCGAGTTGAGCCGCGCGTTCACCTCGTCTTCCTTCCAGAAGTATTCCTGGAGCCCCTGTACCCACTCGAAGTACGAGACGACGACGGCGCCGGCGTTCGCGAGCACGTCGGGAAGGATCATCACGCCGTTCGCTTCCAGGATCTCGTCGGCCGCGGGCGTAAGTGGGCCGTTCGCGCCTTCGACAATCACCCGCGCCTTGACCGTGTCCGCGTTCGCCCCTGTCACGACCTGCTCGAGCGCACACGGCGCGAAGACATCGCAATCGAGAGCGATCAGCTCGTCGTTCGTGATGTGCTCGCCGCCCCTCAGGTCGGAGATCGGGCCGCCGCCGCGCTTGTGCGCGAACGCGGCTGCAATGTCGATGCCGTTTGGGTTGTAAATGCCGCCCGTCGAATCGGAGACCGCGACGACCGTCGCGCCCTGCTCGGCGATGAACTTCGCGAAGTACGCGCCGACGTTGCCGAAACCTTGCACCGCGACCCGCAGGCCCTCCATCGATCGCCCCTGCTTCTCGAGCGCCGATGCGAGGCAGAACGTCGCGCCGCGCGCAGTCGCTTCTTCACGCCCGAGCGACCCGCCGATCGTCAGCGGCTTGCCCGTGACGACGCCGAGCACCGAGTGGCCCTTGTTCATCGAATACGTGTCGAAGATCCACGCCATCGTCTGAGAGTTCGTGCCGACGTCGGGCGCCGGGATATCCTTCTCCGGGCCGATCTCGTTGATGATCTCGGACGTGTAGCGGCGCGTCATGCGCTCGAGCTCGCGCCGCGACATGCGCTTCGGATCGCAGACGACGCCGCCCTTCGCGCCGCCGAACGGGATGCCCATCAGCGAGCACTTCCACGTCATCCACATCGAGAGGGCCTTGACCTCGTCGAGGGTGACGTCGGGGTGGTAGCGGATGCCGCCCTTGGACGGTCCGCGAGCGATGTTGTGCGTCACGCGATAGCCCTTGAAGACCTGCGTCTCCCCGTTGTCCATGCTGACCGGAACCGAGACCTCGATCGCCTTCTTGCACTCGCCGAGGACGGCGATCAGGTTCTGATCGATTTCGAACGTGTCGCCCACGCGCCGCAGCTGCTCGCGCGCCAGCTCGAACGGGTTCTCG
>DATBDB010000176.1:0-16952 GCA_036270155.1 Gaiellaceae bacterium | reverse complement strand
CCCGAGGTCCATCCGAACCACCGCGGCAAGCCGACGTCGCCCAGGTTGATGTTGTCCGTGGCCGAGCCGTTGTTCGTCACGGTCACCTGGATGAACTGGATGATGTAGGTGTTCTGCTCGTCCCAGATGGAGAGCTGGTAGTTGCCCGGGGGGACGTTCGGGATCGAGAAGTTCCCGTCCGAGTCGCCCTGCCCCATGTAGACCTGCTGATTGCTCGCCGTGTCGCTGAGGGCGACGTACGGGTTCGGGATCGGCTCGCCCATCGTCAGCGTGTCGTAGGGCGGGAACCCGTACCAGTTGCGCGTCGTGCCGCTGATCGAGCCCGTGCCCGGGCTCGCGAAGTCCATGGGATGCGCGAAGCCGAACCAGTAGGTGGTCGCGTTCGCATCGGTTGCCCACGGAACCTCGAGGGGCGCACCGGTGCCCGGATCGTTCTCACGGACACCGGCCTGAACGCCGGGGCCGCCGTCAAACGTCGTCGTCTGGTGCCACGCGGTTCCGTCGGGGGCGGTGACGTAGATGAAGTACGTCGCCGGACCGAGGTTCTCGATCTGGACGAAACCGTTCGCGTCGGTGACGCAGTCACCGCCCGGGTTGGTCTGGTCGACGGTCGGCTTGCCGCCCGCGTCGAGGATGACCTTGCCGGCGGAATCCTTGAGGTAGTTCGTGCAGAGCGGGTTGTCCCAGTAGTCGACCGCGACTTGGCTGGCCGTCTGCTCCTCGAGCGTGACGTGGAAGCCCGCGAGGCCCTCCTCGCCGTCGTCCGGCGCGGAGTTCACCCACATGTGGTCGTTGAAGACGAAGACTTTGATCTTGCCGAGCGGATGCGGTCCGCTCAGCAGGCCGACCCGGATGGTCTTGTTGTTGTCGGCAGGCAAATCGACGTACGCGCCCCAGATCTTGTGATCCGGCGCGCGAACGGAGATCAGGTACTTGCCGTTGTCGAGCGTCTGCGTCGCAGAGCTCTGGTCGCCGACCGCGACGAGGTCGCTGTGACTCGGCGTTCCGGTCATCGGCTGCTTGAGCGGATCCGGAGAAAGGGGATCGCCGACGTTGTTGACGTTGATCGCGAACGTGAAGTTCGGCAGGTCGGCGCCGGTCGTCAAGTCATAGGCCTGAACCGTGATCTGCGATGTCGCAGAGCTGCTCGCGCCTGCAGGCGCGCCGCCGGCGATCAGCACCATCGCCGCCGCGAGGGCGAGCACGCTGAGGCCGAAGACCCACGTGCGCCGGGCTGCTTGCATCGGCGATGCGACCGGCGTCGCCGCATCCGTTGCTGCTTCCCACCTCTTCATCGTTCGCCCTCCCACTCGTAGTCCACTCAAGGGGCGCGACTGCGCCGCGGGCGATTCTTCTCTCTTTACGTGGAATAGTCGAGCAAAATTACTCAGACGTAATTGTTCGTTATCTGGTCGTCATAATTCGTCTCACTAACTCGTGACAGTGAAATAACAAGGGCGTAATCTGCCCATCATTATTTGGATAGACAGGCGCTACTGCTGCGAATCGGAGAGCAGGCCGTACCGATAGGCCGCCGCGACGGCCTGCGCGCGGCTGTGCACCCGCAGCTTCACGAGGACGTGCTGGATGTGCGTCGCGACGGTCTTACTGCTGATCACGAGCTTCTCTGCGACCTCGTCCTGCCCGAAGCCCTGGGCGAGCAGCGTCAGCACCTCGACCTCGCGTGCGGTCAGTCGTCCCAGCTCGGGCGGCCGGCGCGAGCGGTCGAGCAAACGGCGGACACGAGCCATCAACTCATTGAGCTCGAACGGCTTCACGACGAAGTCATCCGCACCGAGCAGCAGCCCGGCGATCCTGTCGATGCCCTCGGTCCGCATCCCCGAGATCAGGATGATCGCAATGGTTTCGCCGAGCTCGTCGCGCAAGAGCGGACAGAGCTCGTAACCGGACAGCCCCGGCATCGCGATGTCGAGGAGCGCCGCATCGGGCCGGTAGCGCCGGGCCAACTCGAGCGCTGCGTCACCCCGCTCGGCCACGATCACGGTGCAACCCGCGCCGTCGAGCGCATCGGCCAGCAGGATCCGGATCGCCTCGTCATCGTCGGCGACGAGGACGGTCCCCCGGTTGTTACCCACGACGCTCGACACTCGCCCTCCCTCCGTGCGTCGCATCGATTGTGCGGCGACCGGAGCGCGAAAGTCAAGCGGATCACCTAGGGCGAATGCCGTAGATGACACCGCCGTCGTTGCAGCACGAATCCCGTCGTCGCCGTCTGGCTGTCGCAGGCCGCGAGTCATACCTTCACCGCACACGTCCGAGCGGACGACGTCAGAAGCCTGCAACCGCACCGCACGAGGAGGGGCCGCACTTATGGCAGGGAGACTCACTATGTACGGGCACGCCGCGCGGATCGCGATGGTCGTTCTGCTCGCTGTCCTCGTGGCCGCCGCCGCGGGGAGCGCGCGTGCGTCGAGCAAGAATGGGAAGGTCGCAATTCTCTCGACGTCGATCGCAAACGACGTGATCTCGCCCGGACCGGCGCAAGCGTTCGAGAGCCTCGAGGCGTATGAGGCGCGCAGCCTCGGCTTCGCGGTCGATCTGATCAAGCCCGCGGACTGGGCGCTGATGACGACCGCCGACTTCGCGAACTACAACGCCGTCGTGATCGGCGACCCGAAGTGCAGTCACGGGAATCTCGGGCCTGCGATCAGCTCTGCCGCCGTCTGGGGCGCTGCCGTCGACGGCAACGTCGCCGTGCTCGGAAACGCCCCCGTCACGGCGTACTGGCTGAGCAGCGATCTGTCGACACGCGTCGGCTCGGGCTTCGAGGTGCTCGGAGCGATGAAGTTCGCGACCGCCGACGGTTCCAAGACCGGGGCCTACATCGACGTCGGCTGCGCGGCCAAGGACGCAGCCCCCGACTCCCCCGTCTCGCTCCTCGATGGCATCACAGGCGCCGGCGCGTTCAAGGCGACCGGCTCGAACGGCGCGTGCTGGCCCCTCGTGCACATCGTCGACACGAGCGGCGCACTTGCGACGCTGAACGACGACTTCCTCTCGAACTGGCCCTGCGCCGCAGCTTCCGCGCTCGAAGTCTTTACGCAGTACCCCGCGGACTTCCGACCCTACGCGCAGACGGGCGACGGATCCCCGTACATCCTCTTGCGAGGAGGGGCCGCCGCAGCGTCCAACTCGATTGCGCTGGGACCGCCCGCGGGAAGCAACACGATCGGCGAGCAGCACACGGTCAACGCTCTCGTCACCGAAGGCGGCACGCCCGTCGCCGGCGCGGAAGTGAACTTCTTCCTCACCGGCGGGAGCACGAACTTCGGGCAAGCGTCCGGGGCTGAGGTCACCGGCGCTGATGGCGTCGCCTCCTGGACCTACGACGACGTCAGCGGTTTGCCCGGCACGGACACGATTCAGGCGAGCTACGCCGACTCCGGCGGCGTCGTTCGTGAGTCGAACACCGTCACCGAGACGTGGAACGTCGCAACGGCGCCGGACACGACCTCGCCGACGGTGACGCTCACGGCACCGGCTCAGGGCGCGACCGTCGCGCAGAACGCCGTCGTCAACGCGTCGTACAGCTGCGCCGACGAGACGCTGCTCTCGAGCTGCGTCGGCGACGTGGCCGACGGCACGCCGATCGACACCGCGACTCTCGGGAGCCACACGTTCACGGTCACCGCGACCGACGCGGCCGGCAACATCGGGACTGCCGCGCACGGCTACGTCGTCGTCGACGTGACCGCGCCGTCGATCACGGTCGCGAGCCCGGCTGAAGGTGCGGTGTACACGCTCAACCAGGCCGCGACCGCGAGCTACAGCTGCGCGGACGAGCCGGGTGGCTCGGGTCTCGCGACCTGCGCCGTCGCAAGCGGCGCCGCGTTCAGCACGTCGACCGCGGGGCCGCACACGTTCACCGTCAACGCCACCGACAACGCGGGCAACTCGACGTCCGAGTCGCGGCACTACACGGTGCTCGCCGACACGGCCCTTCCGACGATCTCGATCGCCTCGCCGGTTGACGGCGCGACCTTCACTGTCGGGCAGATCGTGAACGCGAACTACAGCTGCGCCGACACGGGCGGCTCCGGTCTCGCAACGTGCGCGGGGCCGGTCGCGAGCGGCGCCGCGATCGACACCGCGTCGGCCGGCACGAAGTCGTTCACGGTGACCGCGACCGACCATGCGGGCAACGCCGGCTCGACGGTCGTCCACTACACGGTCGTCGCTCCACCCTCGACCGGTTCGTTCACGGTCAAGGGAGAGGGCAAGGTCGGGAAGGACTTCAAGTTCCAGATCGACGTGAGGACCGGGATCAAGAAGCCCTCCGGCGAGGTCGACATCGACGTCAAGGGACACAGCTTCGAAGGGAACGTCACTGCGATCACGATCACCGGCTCGACCGCCGTTCTGACCGGGACGGGCCTCGACAACGGCAGGCGCGTCACCTTCACGCTGACCGTCACCGACGGCGGCAACAAGGGCAAGGACACGTTGTCCGTGACGTTCGGGACCTACACCGGTGGCGGCGCGGTGACGGACGGACAAATCCGGATCCGCCAGGGCGGTAACGACTGAACGACAACGCATAGGCGCTCCGATGCGGTCCTCCGGGTCGCGTCGGAGCGTCGGCGCACGACGACATTCACGTGACCAACAGGTGACGAAAATGTCATCTGCGCTGCATAGAAATCGGATTTGCGACTTCCTACGATGCAACGCAACCGGGACGTGACACACGTCCAAAGAGAGAGGGAGGGGTACCAATGAAGTGGCTCCGCGGAACGTTGGTGGTACTGATCGCCGCAGCGATGTTCTCCGTCGCCGGTGGGGTCGCACGCGCGGACGACGGCGGCGGCAGTGCGGTCACGGCGAAGTGTTCGCTGTCATTCGCCGGTGGTGTCCTCGGCGTCTCGTGCACGACGTCGACAGGCGTGACGTATACGTGCTCGCTGCAGCGCACTGCCGTCGGCACGTTCGGGCTCTCCTGCTCGAGTAGCTCGTCCACAACGAAGCTCAGCTGCACGTTCACGCTGGCGCCGTTCACCTCCACCTGCAAGAAGGAGTGACGAGGTCGGTGTGAAGCGGCGGGAGGTCGTAGCCACGCCCGCCGCTTCACTCCGATCGCCGCACGTTCGACGAGCCCTTCGGGGCTCGTCGCATACCGTCAGCTAGTCTTTCGTTCGAGCCTTTTGCGGCTCGAGCCATGACGGATCTCTAAGTCGAAACCAGAGCTTCTCGCCTTTCGACTCGTAAGGAGGTCCGCCCCATGCCGGG
Organism: Gaiellaceae bacterium; assembly: GCA_036270155.1. Lineage (GTDB taxonomy): Bacteria > Actinomycetota > Thermoleophilia > Gaiellales > Gaiellaceae > PALSA-600. Next base: position 11,705 of record DATBDB010000176.1, on the reverse strand, counting down.
CTCACTGTCTGTACGTGATGTGTCCAAGAGCTTCGCCGCCGTCCAGGTGCTCGACCGCGTCTCGCTGGTTGTCGCGCCGGGCGCCCGCATCGGGATCGTCGGCCCGAACGGGATCGGCAAGTCCACCCTGCTCCGCGTGCTCGCGGGGCTGGAGCAGCCCGACGCAGGCCGGATCGTGCGCTCGGGCGCGGTCGGCTACCTGCCACAGGAGCCGGAGGCGCGGCCGGGCGAGACGGTGCGCGATTACCTCGCCCGGCGCACGGGCGTCGGCGCCGCTGAGCAGGAGATGGACGCGCTCGCGGCCCGGCTCGCCGTCGAGCCCGAGCTCGCGACCGAGTACTCGGAGGCGCTCGAGCGCTTCCTGGCCCTCGGCGGCGAGGATTTCGAGGCGCGCGTCGGCGCGGTGCTCTCGGATGTCGGGCTCGGCCGGCGCTCGGATCGCGAGGTCGCGACGCTCTCGGGCGGCGAGGCCGCCCGCACGGCGCTCGCGGCGACCCTGCTCGCGCGCTTCGACGTCTTCCTGCTCGACGAGCCGACGAACAACCTGGACTTCGCCGGCCTCGAGCGGCTCGAGCGGTTCCTCCGGGGGCTCGCCGCGGGCGTCGTGCTCGTGTCGCACGACCGCGCGTTCCTCGACCGGACGGTGAAGCGCGTCGTCGAGATCGAAGCGGAGACGCGGCGCGTCCACGAGTACACCGGGACGTGGTCCGAGTACGAGGCCGCGCGCGAGCGCGCGCGGGCCCAGCACGCGGCGGCGTACGCGGACTACCTCGATGAGAAGAAGCGCTATTCGACGCTGCTGGCCGACCGCAGGCAGCAGGCGCACCAGCTGGGCGGCGAGCGCAGGCTCGCGCGGCAGACCGGCGGCTCCGACCGCCGCGCCACGAACGCGCTGCGCGGCAAGGTGAACCAGGCGAAGAACCACCTCGAGCGACTGGAGGAGGTCGAGAAGCCGTGGCAGCCCTGGCGGCTCGAGCTGGCGTTCGCGTCCGCGCCGCCGGCGGGTGTGATCGCCGCGCTCGCCGGCGCGGTCGTCGAGGTCGGATCCTTCAGGCTCGGTCCTGTCGACCTCGACCTGCACTGGGGCGATCGTCTCGCGGTCGTCGGACCGAACGGTTCCGGGAAGACGACACTGATCCGCGCGCTCGTCGGCGACGTGCCGCTCGCGCGCGGGTCGCGCCGTGTCGGCTCGGCCATCGTGTTCGGCGAGCTGACACAGGCGCGCGACCTCTTCTCCGGGGTGCTGCTGGCGGACTTCGCGGAGCTCTCCGGTCTGACGACGACGGATGCGCGCACGCTGCTCGCGAAGTTTGCCCTCGGCGCGGACGACATCGAGCGGCCCGTCGCCTCTCTCTCGCCGGGCGAGCGGACACGGGCCGCGCTCGCGCTGCTGACGGCGCGCGGCGTGAACTGTCTGATCCTCGACGAGCCGACGAACCACCTCGACCTCGAGGCGATTGAGGAGCTCGAGACCGCGCTCCAGACCTACGAGGGCTGCCTGATCGTCGTCACGCACGACCGGCGGTTCCTCGAGCGGTTGGACGTGACTCGTACGATCCCGCTGTGAGAATCGACGCGCTCCTGCCCCCGGACTGGCCTGCCGTCCGGACGATCTTCGAGGAAGGCCTCGACCTCGGCACGTTCGAAGAGCTCGTCCCGACGTGGGACGAATGGGACAGCGGCCACCTGGTCTGGCCCCGCCTCGTCGCACGCGACAACGGCGAGGTGCTTGGCTGGGCGGCGCTGGCGCCGTATTCCGACCGCTCGTGCTACCGCGGCGTTGCCGAGAACTCGATCTACATCGGGCGCGGCGCGCGTGGGCGAGGCATCGGACGGGCGCTGCTGGAGCGGCTCTGCCAGGAGGCGGACGCTGCCCAGATCTGGACGATCCAGGCGGGAATCCTCGCCGCAAACGACGCGTCGATCGCGTTGCACACGGCGTGCGGGTTCCGGCTCGTCGGCGTCCGGGAGAAGCTCGCGCGGAAGCGCGGGAGATGGAGCGACGTCGTCCTCATGGAGCGACGCTCGCCGCTCATCAGCTAGCCCAGTCCGGACGTGGCTTCCTTGCAAAGCGCGCTACACCTTGGTCAAACGACGGTGTAGGCGGCTTCACAGCTTCGACATGCCTGCTTTGGTCAGGCTTGCTGGTCACGCAGGGCGTCGAGGGCGGCCCAGCGGGGGTCGCCGTGCTCCTCTTCGTGCTCGTGCGGCTCGTCGTTCAGGTTCTTGCCGCACTGGCCGCAGAGGCCGGCGCAGTCGGGACGGCAGAGGATCTTCTCCGGCAGGGCAAGCGCGATCGCATCGCGCGCCCACCCCGACACGTCGAGCATGTTCCCCTCGACGTACTCTGTCGTCATCTCCTCGTCCTCGGGGTTCTCGTCCTGGTACTCGCGCGCATGGATCGGCAACTCGAGGACGGCGTCCCCGAGGCAGCGGTAGCAGGGCCCGAACAGCCGGGCGGTGAACGCCAGCGTGAAGACCGTCCCGGTGTTCGCGCGCGTGATCTCGAATGCCGCCGGCACCTTGTCCGGCACCGGGAGATAGCGCTGTCCGCCGTAGTTGAGCGGGGACAGCTCGACCTCGAGCTCGTCGCGGTACTGCTCACCGGGACGGAGCTTCACCTGACGCAGGCTGAAGCTCGTCATGCGACGAGGGTAGCGAACGCCGTCTGCGAGACGCTTAGTAGCTCGAGCCGTTGTCGGAGAGGTCGACCGGGCCGATCCCGGCGACGACCGACTCCTGCGAGCGCTCGTGGAGCCGCTCCCGGCCGCGGCGCACCGCGACGAGGAACTTGTCGAGGTTCGTCTCGAGCGTCGCGAGCATCCCGTCGGCCCAGTCCTCCATCTCGAGGCGCATCTCGCGGGCCTGCCGCCGCGCCTCGTCGATGATCTCCTGCGCCTGGCGCTCGGCCAGCTTGACAATCTCCGTCTGCGACGCCTCACGTACGGCTTGCTCGCGGGCCTCCTGGAGGAGCCGATCCTGCTCGCGCTTCGCCTCGGCCAGCATTTCCTGCCGCTCCTTGACGATCCACCGGGCCTGCTTGATCTCTTCCGGGATCGTGGCCCGCATCTGGTCGAGGATGTCGTAGATCTCCTCGCGGTCGATGCGCACCTGGTCGGTGAGCGGCACCGCTTTCGCGTTGTGCACGAGGTCGTCGAGCTTGTCGATGAGAACTAGGACGTCCATACAGTGTCCAGTCTACTCCTGGTCGGATAGTGGAGCGCCGCCTCGGCCCTTCGGGAACTTCTCCTTCAAGCGCGCCGCGACGGCCTTTGGCACCAGCCCTTCGACATTTCCGCCGAAGGAGGCAATCTCCTTCACCCCACTCGAGGAAACGAAGCTGACCTGCGGGCTGGCCATCACGTAGACGGTCTCGATCTCGGGGGCCAGATGGCGGTTCAGCTGGTTCATCTGGAACTCCCACTCGAAGTCCGAGAGCACCCGCAGGCCCTTGACGATCACCGTCGCCTCCCAGCGGCGGGCGAACTCGACCACGAGCTCCCTGAAAATGTCGATTTCCACATTCTCGGCCGTTCCTTCAAGGGCATCCTTCAGCAAGAAGACCCGCTCCTCGACGGAGAACATCGGCGATTTGTGTTGCGGGCTCCCGACGACGCCGACCACGACCCGGTCGAAGATCCGAGCCGCCCGGGAGATCACGTCGACGTGCCCGTTGGTCACGGGGTCGTAGGTGCCGGGATAGATGGCGGTGATCATTTGTCGAACAGGGTAAGCCGTGCGGAGCCGTACTTGCGGGATGTTCGTTGCTCGAGGCCGGGAACCTCCGGTGGCTCCTCACGTCCGGAGGACTCGTAGACGAGCACGCCGTCGTCGTTCAGGAGCCGCGCAAGGTGCGGCGTGACCTTAGCGTGGTCGTAGCCGTACGGCGGGTCGCAGAGGATCAGGTCATAGGTGCGCCGCTCGCTTGTCACCGTGCGGAGCGCGTCCTGTTGGAGGACCGTACCGCGGAAGTCGAGCGAGTCGAGGTTGGCGTTGATCACCTTGCAGGCGTACCGATCGAGCTCGACGAAGGTCGCCGTCGAGGCGCCGCGGCTGAGCGCCTCGATCCCCAGGGCGCCCGAGCCGGCGAACAGGTCGAGCACGTCGGCGTCGTCGACGGGGCCGATCAGGTTGAAGGCGTTCTCGCGTACGCGGTCGGAGGTCGGCCGCGTCTCGTCGCCCTTCGGCGCAACGATCCGGCGCCCCCTATGTGAGCCCGCGATGACCCTCATCGCGCGGAGCGTAGTCCGAAGACGCCTTGCGCCGGCCGTATGACCACGGCTGCCCCTCGTGAATGCGCAACGCCCACGCTGCACGCTCACGAACGGTCGGATGTGGATCACCGGCCGCCACTCTCGCGAGCGTCTCCCGGCTCCGGTCGGTCGCGGGTTGCTGCGCAAGGCTGATGGATGCCTCACACCGCACCCGCCAGGCCGGGTCCGTCAGCGCCAGCGTGATCAAGGCGTGCCCGATGTCACTCGGCACGCAGTCTCCCTTGCACCGTACGCAGCCGAGGGCATGCGCGGCCATGCGCCGCACGCGTGGCACGGGATCACGTGTCGCTTCGATCATGGCGTCGAAGCACGACTCGTCCGCAAGGTGGTCGAGCAGCGCGAGGGAGTCGAAGCGCACGCGAGGGTTCGGATGCCGAAGGGCCAGCACGAGGTCCGACGGCACGATGCGATCCGAGCGTCGGAGCGCGTCGAAGTCACGATTCGGCACGCCCGTATAACGGGCCACCAACTCGGCGGACCGGTTGAGTGCGACGACGGAATCCTCGTGCACAGGCGGGATCCTACGCGGCGAGCTCAGACGAGTGGTACAGGCGATCGGCCTCGTCCTGCCAGGGCCCGTCCTCGTCGCGCAGCTCCGCCGCGATCGAGCGCGCGCGTTCGATCAGCGCGTGATCGACGCGAAGCCTCGTGAACTGGAGGTCGCTCCAGCCGGACTGCCGTGTCCCGAGCAGCTGCCCTTCGCGGCGGAGGTCGAGATCGACTTGCGCAAGCTCGAAGCCGTCGGTCGTGTCGACGAGCGCCTGCAGGCGCTTGTCCGCGGTCTCGGACAGCTCCTCGACCGGCCGCGAGACGAGGAGGCAGTAGCTCTGCTCGGCGCCGCGCCCGACGCGACCGCGCAGCTGGTGGAGCTGCGCGAGCCCGAAGCGGTCGGCCTCCTGCACGATCATGATCGTCGCGTTCGGAACGTCGACGCCGACTTCGATCACGGTTGTCGCGACGAGCACGTCCAGCTCGCCCTCTTTGAACTGGCGCATCACCTCACGGCGCTCCGCGGTCTTGAGCCTCCCGTGCAGCAGCCCGACGCGGTAGCCCTTCAGCTCCACGCGGCGCAGCCGCTCGGCCTCCTCCTCCGCAGCGCGGGCGAGCCGCGTCTCGGAGAGCTCGATCAGGGGACAGACGACGTACGCCTGGCGGCCCGCATCGAGATGGGCGCGCAGCCGCTCATACGCCTCGCCGGCGCGCTCGGCGCCGACGCGCCCCGTGATGATCGGCTTGCGGTCGGCAGGAGGCTTCGCGATCTCACTCACCGAGAGATCGCCGTAGATCGTGAGCGCGAGCGTCCGCGGGATCGGCGTCGCAGTCATGTGCAGAACGTGCGGGCTCCTCCCTTCGGTGAGCGCCTTGCGCTGCTCGACACCGAAGCGATGCTGCTCGTCGACGACGGCGACGGCGAGGTCGGCGAACTCGACATCGCGCTGGATCAGCGCGTGTGTGCCGACCGCGATCTGCGCGACGCCGTTCGCGATCTCGTCGCGGATCTTCTTCGAGCCCACGGAGCCCGTCAGCAGGACGCAGCGCACGCCGAGCTGTGCGCAGAGCGGCTCGAGCGTGAGGAAGTGCTGCTCCGCGAGTGTCTCGGTCGGCGCCATGAGGGCGCCCTGGCAGTCGTTCTCGACCGCGCGCAACAGCGCGTAGAGGGCGACGACCGTTTTGCCTGAGCCGACATCGCCCTGCAACAGGCGTTGCATCGGCGTGGTGCGCGCCAGCTCGAGGTCGATCTCTGCGACCGCCGACTCCTGGTGCTCGGTGAGCCGGAACGGCAGCACCTCGCGGTAGCGCGCGATCAGGCCGCCGGGCTGCGAGAGCGAGGGCGCAACCGCCTCGGTGTCGCGAAGGCGCGCGACCACGAGCTGCAGCGCGACGAGCTCGTCGAGCGCAAGTCGCTGCCTGGCCCGCTCCGCCTGACCTTCGTCGACGGGGAAGTGAATCGCCGCGAGCGCGTCGCGGCGCAGCGGGAGCTCGAGCTCGGCAGGCAGCGGATCGGGAAAGCTGCCGGCGTGCTGCGCGAGCGCGACACGCACCAGCTCGCGCAGTCTCGTCGAGGGGATTTGCTCGCTCGCGGGGTAGACCGGAGCGTAATCGGCCGTTCTGCGCGCCTCGCCGATGTCGTAGCTCTTGACGTCGAAGCCGAACCTGCCGAGCTTGCCGCGCAACCGCAGCGGTGTCCCCGGGGTCAGCTTCTCGAGCAGCCAGGGCTGGTTGAAGAACGAGGCGCTGATCTGGCCGCTCTCATCGCGAACCGCCGCGACGACGAGCGTGCGCCGCCCCTGGAGGGGCCGTGAGCGTGCGCTCACTATTCGACCCTCGATCGCCACCTCTCCCTCGGCTTGCCCGAGCTTCGCGATCGGAACGGTGTCGACTGCGTTCTCGTAGCGGCGCGGTGCGTGGAAGAGCAGGTCGCGCACCGTCTGGATGCCGAAGGTCCTCAGCCGCTTGGAAAGCGTCGCCCCCACTCCCGGCAGCGTCGCGACGTCGAGGACATCGAGCCGTTGCGGCGGCATCCAACCGCGCGGACGCGGCCAGCCGTCCTGGACCACGCCTGTGAAACCCGGATGCATGCGGGTCATTGTTGCCATCTGGACCGATGGTAGGACCCGGTCCGGACAGCATGGTGCTTCTACTCGTCCAGGAACCAGAAGAAGCCGACCGTTCCCGGACCGGCGTGGGTACCGACGACGGCACCGAGCGTCGTCGCGATCTCGATCTGCGCGTGCGGCCGTTCATGCTCGACGAGCTCACGCAACGCCTGCAACCGCTCGGGCGCGGCGGCGTGTGCGATGCCGACCTTCAGGTTCGGCGAGTCGGTCGTCGTGGAGACGAAGTGCTCGCGGAACTCGGCGAACGCCTTGTGGTTGCCGCGGACCTTCTTCAGCGGGATCACCTCACCGTCGCTAATCGCGAGGATCGGCTTCACGTTCAGGAGGTTGCCGGCGAATGCGGCGGCGCGCCCGATGCGCCCGCCCTTCGCGAGGTACTCGAGCGTGTTGACCGTGAACAGGAGGTGATGCTCGCGCTGGTAATGCGCGACGAACGCGTCGATCTCCTCATCCGTCGTCCCACGCTCCAGCCGCTGCTGCACGCCGATCGCGAGCAGTCCTAGCGAAGCAGACACGGTGCCCGAGTCGATCACGCGCACCTTGTCGCCGCCGAGCATTCCGGCCGCCGCCTGTGCGCTCCCGTAGGTGCCCGAGAGCGTCGAGGCGATCGTCAACGCGATGATCCGCTCGTACTGGGGCGCGAGCTCTTCGAACGTCGCGAGAAAGTCCCCCGGCGTCGGTTGCGACGTCGTCGGCAGCTCCGCCTCGGTCTGCAGCCGCTCGTAGAAGCGGTCAGGCGTGATGTCGACGTAGTCCTTGAAGCTCTCCTCGCCGAAGAGCACGTAGAGCGGCACCACACGGAAGTTCGGGTAGCGCCCCGGCGCCTCCGGGAAGTCCGCCGTCGAGTCGAGGACGATCGCCGTGTTCTCGGTCGTCAGGTTCACCGGCCCGCCGCCTCCTGCACCGTCTTGACGAGGCGGTCGAAGTCCTCATCCTTCGTGACGCAGGCGACCGCACCCGCGGCGAGCACCTCTTTGACCTCCTGCGCCGTCACCGAGGCACTCAGGCACACGACGCTCGTCCCCGGATACGCGTCGAGCACCGCACGCGTCGCCTCGGCGCCGTTCAGACCGGGCATGCGGTAGTCCATCAGCACGACGTCGGGCTTCAGCTCGGCGACCAGCGCCGGCGCGGCGTCGCCCACGCTCACGCTCCCGACCACATCGATCTCGTCACGCAGACCGAAGAGGAGCTCCAGCGTCTCGCGAAAGATGTCGTTGTCCTCGACGAGGATCACGCGGACCGGGTTCACTCCGCCGCCAGCAGGAGCGGATAGTGCGGCTGGCCGCCTTCGTGCACGTCGAGCTCGAGCTCGGGGTGCTCCGTCTCCAGCTCGGACAGCAGCCCTTCGAGCGACGGCGAATCCTCGCCGGTGAGCAGCGTCAGGATCCCGCGCGGCTCCTCCAGGAGCTTCGCGAGCACCACATGCACGACCTCGTCGAAGCTCTCGCCGCCCGCGACGGGTTCGCCGTTCGCCAGCCCGAGCCACTTCCCCTTGCGCACCGAGACGCCATTCAGTTGGACATCGCGCGACGCGATCGTGACCGCGCCGGTCACGACCGCCTCGACCGCTTCCGTCATCGCCCCCACGTTCTGTTCAGCTCCCAGTGTCGGGTTGAACGCGATCAGCGCGGCCAGGCCTGACTGCAGCGACCGTGTCGGAACGACGCGCACCGTCTTCGACGAATGGTCCGCCGCCTGCTCGGCGCTCATGATCACGTTGCTGTTGTTCGGGAGGACGATGACCTCCGGTGCGGGCGCTGCTTCGATCGCCGCGACGAGGTCGGCGGTGGACGGGTTCATGGTGCGGCCGCCGTCGACGACACTCGCGCCACCGCTTTCGAACAGCGCACGGTTGCCGTCACCCGCCGCCACGGCGACAACCGCGCACGCCGAAGCGGCCTCGTCGGGCACGGCGTGCAACAGCCGCGCCTCGCGTTCCTGCGTCTGCGCGTGCATGTTCGCGATCTCGACGCCTTCGACGACGCCGCGCGCGACGCCGAGCGTCAGCGCACGCCCCGGGTCATCGGTATGCACGTGGATCTTCAGCGCCGTGCTGTCGCCGACGACGAGCAGCGAGTCGCCGAACTGCTCGAGCTCTTTCTCGAGCGCGTCGGGGTCGAGCCCTTCGCCTTCGATCACGAACACGGTGCAGTAACGGAAGCGCGAGAGCTCCTGGTGGATCGCATCGATGCCGAGCTCCTCCTCGACCTCCGGCGGCTCGGGCAGCGCCTCGCCCGTCAGCGCCGCGTGCACACCGCGCACGATCTCGACCAGTCCGGCCGCGCCCGCGTCGACGACGCCCGCTTCTTTGAGCACCGGCAGCATCTCGCGCGTCTTCGCAACGGTGTCGTCGCCCGCGGCGATGATCGCAGCGAGGTCAGCCTTGCGTTCGGCCGCGTCGGCCATGGCGCGGATCGCGGTGAGCATCGTCCCCTCCACCGGCTTCTTCACCGCGCGGTACGCCGCGTCGCTCGCGCAACGAAATGCCTTCGCGAGGTCGTCGCTGACGGCAAGCGAGTCAGTGGCGCCCCGGATGATCTGCGAGAGGATCACGCCCGAGTTGCCCCGCGCACCCATCAGCGCCGCGCGTGAGATCTCGTGGGCGAGCCCTGCGCGATCGTCAGGGCCGTCCTTGTGCAGCGCCTCGTCGATCGCGCGCACGGTCAGCGTCAGATTCGTGCCGGTGTCGCCGTCGGGCACCGGATAGACGTTCAGGTCGTCGATGCGGTGGCGGTGCGCCTCGATCGAGCTGCGGGCACCCGCGACGAGCTCCCGCATACGCGGCCGGCTGTTGGGCGGCTCCGTCGAGCCTACGCCGGTCATGCGCTCGCCCTCACACGCTGGATGACGACCTCGACCGCGCCGACGCGCAGGCCGGTGAGCCGCTCGACGTCGTAGGCGACCTGCGAGCGCACGGTCGATGCGACCTCTGCGAGGTTCAGCCCGTGTTCGACGACCACGTGCAGCTCGAGCCGCAGCGCCGTCGCGTCGCCCTCGACGCTGATCCCCTCGCGCCGCAGGATGCGGCCGACGCGGGTGCCGGCGGAGAGCCCGACGACGCCGTAACAGGCGAGACCGGTCGCAGCGACGATCTCCGCGACCGCGTCGCGAGAGATGGTCAGGCGACCATGCTCGAGGTCCAGAGTGAGGTCATCCGCCAAGGCGCGGATTAGACCCTAAATCCGACCTGAGAGGTTGCTTCGCCGCGCGCTGCACTCGAACCACAGCCCACAGAGAGAAGAACCTGGTTCGCTTTCCCAACCAGGTTCACGAGTTTCCGAGCTCGGGGAGCAGGTTCGAAACGCTCGAATCCTGATCGGCCGAGACCGAATCCAGGTTCAGCCCTAGACCGCTTTTACGACTTTGTTGCCTTTGAGGCAACGGGTGCAGACGTAGGCGCGCTGCGGGGAGCCCTTGAGCAGGATCCGGACCCGCTGGAGGTTCGGGTCCCAGCGCCGCTTCGAGGCGACCATCGAGTGCGAGCGATGGTTGCCGAACGACGGCTTCTTTCCACAGATTGCGCAGATCTTCGACATTGCGGGCGGGATTGTAGCGACTACCCGCGAGCGCTGGCACGGAGCCGCGCAAACAGGTCGGCCATCTCGAGGGCAGAGCGGACTGCGTCGGCCGCCTTGGGGATCCGGGCCTCGGCCTGCTCGACCGTGTCGACCGTGAGGACGCCGAACGCGACGGGCACCCCGGTCTCGATCCCGGCCAACTGCAGGCCGGAGGCGCATTCCTGGGAGACGTATTCGAAGTGCGGCGTCTCGCCGCGCACGACGGCGCCGAGCGCGACGATGCAGGCGTAGCGGCGCGTCTTCGCGAGCGCCATCGCGGCGAGCGGGAGCTCGAATGCCCCGGGCACCGGCATGACGGTGATCGCGTCCTGCGAGACGCCGGCGTCGAGGAGCGCGTCGAGCGCGATCTGCAACATCCGATTCGTCACGCCGCCGTTGAAGCGCGAGACGACGACGCCGACGGAGCGACGGTTGCCGAGTGGCGTGCCCTCGAGCACCGTGAAGCCGGCAGGCACGTCGACCTCGCCGCGCACGTGCTCGACGCTCGAGCCGTCTAGCGGGCTCTCCTCGATGACGGCCGACGACTCCGATGCAGGCCAGCCCTCGAACGGATCGGCGGGGCTTTCGTCGGTGTCTTCCGACACCTGCAACTGCTCGGGCGGCAGGCCGTTCGGCGGGGGCGGCGGCACGACAGGCGGGCTGCTCAGGGGTGGGACGCGCGGCTGCTCGTCGTCGATGTCGGTCACTCTGCCTCCGGTTCGTATTCGAGGTTCTTCAAGTCTTGATGGTGCAAACGGTGTCCGAGCTTATCCCGCTTGGCGGTGAGGTACCGCGAGTTCTCCGCGTTCGGCGGCACCTCGATCGGCACTTGCTCGACGACGGTGAGCCCGAACCCGTCGATCCCGGTCAGCTTCTTCGGGTTGTTCGTGAGGATGCGCAGCGTGGTCAGGCCGAGGTCGGAGAGGATCTGGTTGCCGATCCCGTAGTCGCGCGCGTCGGCGGGAAAGCCGAGCTCGAGGTTGGCTTCGACGGTGTCCATCCCTTGCTCCTGCAGCTCGTACGCGCGCAGCTTGTTGATCAGGCCGATTCCGCGACCCTCCTGCGCCATGTAAAGCAACACGCCTGTGCCTTCTGCCTCGATCTGTGCAAGCGCCTGCTCGAGCTGCTCGCCGCAGTCGCAGCGCAGCGAGTGGAAGACGTCGCCGGTAAGGCACTCCGAGTGCACGCGCACGAGCACGTTTTCCGCACCGTCGACGTCGCCCTTCACGAGCGCGACGTGCGTCTTGCCGTTC
>DATBDB010000175.1:0-6475 GCA_036270155.1 Gaiellaceae bacterium | reverse complement strand
GCGTGGGCAGGTGGGACGCACCGTGACGACGAAAGTGAGGTATCCGGACTTTTCGATCCGCACCCGCTCCACCTCGCTCCCGGTCGGCACCGACGATGCCGAGCGCATCGGGGAGCTCGCGTGCCAGCTGCTCGACCGTGCGCTCCACGACCGGCCCGGGCCGCTCCGCCTGGTCGGCGTCGGCGTGTCGGGGCTCGAGGAGCACGTGCAACTTTCCTTCCCCGCCGTCGTCTGATTGGTAGATGACCGTTACGTGACAGTTGCAGGATATTCACCCTTTCGAGGCACACGACAACCGACGCACGTCCTACCCTGAGAGCGAGATGAGCGCCTACCACCCCGTCAAGGTTCACGAGCACGTTGCCAAGCGTGTTCATGTCCTTCTGCAGCGAGCCGGTGTCCCGTACGAGATGGAGCAGCAGGTGTGCACGTCCTGCAGCCGCATCCTCGACGAGAAGCCGGTCAAGCGCGCCGCCGCCTAGGGTCGCATTGCTGCAGACGCCTTGGCCGGCACTGCCGGTCGTCTCGGCGTTACTCGTTCGATTCGATCGTAGGGCTGACCGAGTGGCGGACGTGGATCCTCGTCGCCGGCATTCGGCCAAAGCGAGCAAGCGCGTTCGGCCTGCGCAGCGATCGTCAGCGCCGGGTTGACCCCGAGATTCGCGTTCACGGCTGACCCGTCCAACACGTGCAGGCCGGGCGCAGTGAGAACGCGGTGATAGCGGTCGACGACGCTGCCCACGCAGGCTCCGCCGAGGATGTGCGCTGTGGTCGGTGTGCCGAGCACAACCTCGTTAATCGAGCTTCCCGCATCGCCATCGATCAGCTCAGCCGCGATGCGCGCGGCGTCGTTCGCGACCGGGATCGTTCCTGGCGCATTCGACTCAAGCGACGTCAGCCGGCCGCGCTTCAGGCGCACGCGCAGCGCGTTGTCGCGCGTCTGCATGACGAGCAGGATCACCGTCCGCTCCGACCAGCGCCGAAGCCAGAGAGTGCGCGCAAATGCCAGCGGGTGACGGAACGCAGCGGCGAGCCAACGGGCGGGCCCGGCCTCGTCGACGAGGATCGTCCCGAGCAGGCCCATCAGGCTCGAGCCCTTTCCGTAGCGCACCGGCTGGATCTGCGTGTGCTCGTCTGCGCGGATCATCGACGTGATCGCGACGCCGTGTGAGTAGTCGACGTCAGCGCGCTTCGCCGAGGCGCCGACGATCACCTCGGAGTTCGTGCGCACGTCGTCTCCCACCTGCGGCCCGCCGAGCCCGGACCGGAGGAGGATCCCCAGTGTCCCGAGCACACCGGCGGCGAGCACCACCTGGCGGGCGCGAAACGTGCCGCGGCTCGTCTCGGCGACCCAAGCTTGTGTTGAGTCAACACGTAGTCGGAGAACCTTCGTGCCGGCGTGGATCTCGGCGCCGTTCTGCTCGGCGAGCCAGAGGTAGTTGCGGTCGAGCGAGTTCTTCGCGCCGCGGCGGCAGCCGGTCATGCACGCGCCGCGCAGATCGCAGCCGTTGCGCCGCGGTCCCGCACCGCCGAAGTACGGATCGACGCCGTCCTCGCCAAACCACACGCCGACCGGTGTGTGCTCGAAGGTGTCGGCCACTCCGAGCCGCGACGCGATCCCGCGCAGCACCCCGTCCGCAGCCGTGTCGCCGGGAAACCGCGTGACGCCGAGCATCCGCCGCGCCTGCTCGTACCACGGTGCGAGCTCCTCGGCCCACGACGGGTCTTGCCAGACATGTGCCGGAGGCTCATAGAGCGTGTTCGCGTAGACGAGCGAGCCGCCCCCGACCCCCGCGCCCGAGAGGACGAGCACGTCGCGCAGCGGCGTGATGCGCTGGATGCCGCGGCAACCGAGGCGAGGAGCCCAGAGGTAGTTGCGCACCTGCCAGTTCGTGGCCGGGAAGTCCTCGGGCTCGAAGCGCCGCCCTTCCTCGAGCACTGCGACGCGGTAGCCCTTCTCGGTCAGCCGCAAGGCGGCGACTGCACCGCCGAACCCGCTGCCTACGACGAGGAGATCAACGTCACGCAATCCGCGAGCACCTCCCCGGCCGAGTGGTGGATGACGAGCTCCGCGCGCGCGTCATACGGCGTCGGGTCGCGGTTGACGATCGCGAGCTTGCCGCCGTGGAGCAGCGTCTCCTCGGGCAACCCCGCGACCGGCCACACCTCGAGCGAGGTGCCCACCACGAGCACGAGCTCTGCGTTCTGCGCGAGCGCAGTCGCGCGGTCGATCGCCTCGGCGGGCAGCAGCTCGCCGAACATCACGACCCCCGGCTTGAGCACGGCGCCACAGTCCGCGCAGCGAGGCAGGGGCAGCAGCTCGCGCACGTGCTCCTCGCGCCGGGCGCAGGCGATGCAGACAGCGGTGGCGATCGATCCATGCACCTCGATCACGTCTTGGGATCCGGCTGCGACATGCAATCGATCGACGTTCTCGGTGATCACCGCCTGCACGAGCCCGCGCGCCTCCAGCTCGGCCAGCGCGACGTGTGCCGGGTTCGGCGCCGCGTCCCCAACCACCTCGAGGCGGCGGGCGTAGAACTCCCAGACGCGCTCCGGGTGGCGCTGGAACGCCTCGATCGACGCGACCTCGTACGGGTCGTATTCCGCCCAGATCCCGCCGGCGCTCCGGAAGTCCGGGATGCCGCTCTCGGTCGAGACGCCCGCACCCGTCAGCACGACGCATGGCTGATTCGCGCGGATGAGTTCTGCAAGCATGGCGGCCTCGTGCACGGGTTCAGTTTCTCAACCGATGTCAAGGTGCGCTTCGCGGAGACGGACGCGCAGGGGATCGCGCACAACTCGAACTACCTCGTGTGGTTCGAGGTGGCGCGGGTCGAGTACCTCGAGCGTCACACCGGCGGCTACCAGCGGCTCCGCGAGCTCGGCATCGAAGCGCTCGTGCTCGAGTCGCATGTTCGCTACCTGCGGCCGGCGCGCTTCGACGACCGCCTCGTCGTGCACGCGCGCTGTGTCGAGCTGAAGGGAGCACGTTTCCGGTACGAGTACGCGATCGAGCGCGACGGCGTGGTGATCGCGGACGGCTGGACGGCACACGCGACCGTCGACGGCGGATCGCTCCGCCCGACACGTGTCCCGACGTGGCTCGCCGCGGCGATCTCTAACGCGGAGCAGTCGGCGCCGAGTCAGTCGTCGTCGTAACCGTGGTGACGGTCTGCTTCTTCTCCTTTGGCTTCTTCGGCCCGACGCGCACGATCTTCGGCTCCGAGCGGTAGCTCGAGTACCAGGTCGCGTCGGAGAGAAGCTTGCCGTTCGCGTCGTACACCTTGCGTTCGACCGAGGTCGCCTGTGACGGCACGCCTGACGAGTCGACGACGACCTCGCCGGGGTTGAGCGTCGCATCGACGGTCTTCAGGACCGGCGGCGGCGAGACGACGCGCAGCGGGGCGGTTGTGCTCTCGACACGACGGTGCTGCGGAGTGCCGTAGAGGCCGACGGTGAGCGACGAGGAGCCCACCCACGTGCGCAACAGCAGCCAGTGCCCCGTGTCGTTGACGAACTTCAGGTCGATACCCGGGTAGTCGACCGTCGCATCCCGCCCCAGCGGATAGTGCGAGATGTAGAGCGCGTGGTTCGTCCGCGATGTGATCGGGAGCCCGGCCTCGTAGGCGGCATTGAAGACCGTCGTCGAGACCTGGCAGACACCGCCGCCGAGCCCCGTCTGCACCTCGCCGTTCACGATCACGGGAGCCTCGAGGAATCCCTTCGCGGCGGAGCGCTCGCCCGTCGTACCGTTGAACGAGAAGGTGTCGCCCGGCGCGATGAACTTGTGGTCGACGAGATGGGCGACGAGCTGCACGTTGTGGATGCGGTTCGCGATCCCGCCATAGACCGTCTCGTAGCTCCCGACGGTGCCGGTGATGCCCATCGCCTGCGCGTCCGCCGTCGTGCGCTTGGGCTGCTGCTCCGCAAGGACGAGCGTGGCAGTCCTGTTCTGCACCCTGGTCGCCGCGGAGAAGATGCGCGCCGCCGACTGTGGCACGTCGAGCCCGACCCCCGGCCGCGACGGCACGATGCGCACTCCCCCGCCCGCGGTGATCGCGAAGTCGGCGTCCTTCGGCGGGGTTTCGACGGTCTGCTCGAGGCGCGCAAAGTACGCATCCGCCGCCGGTCCCGAGAAGCGCATCGTCGAGAGGTCGAGCAGTTTGGCCAGGCGCCAGCGCGGCACCTTCAGGCGCGTCGGCCCCGCGAGGAGCGTCACCGGCGCCGCGATGATGCGAGACGCGGTCCGCTGTGCGCCCGTCAGCGTCGCAACGGTGACGCGCGGCGCGTCGACGCGAACAGGGAGGCCGACCGCGGCTTCGCGCGAGAACGAGGCGAGCGAGCGCACGAGCACCTCGCGCGCGGCCTGCTTGTCGAGCGCGCGGCCGGTCGTTCCGGCCGCGATCGTGATGTGAAGCCCGCGCCGCACGAGCCGCGCCTCCTGGTGCGGGCGGTCGATCGCCTTCGAGAGCAGCTCGAGCTCGTAGGTCAGCGCCGCGTCATACGCCCTGATCGGCGGGACGAGATCCTGCGGGAAGAACTCCAGCTCGAGGCGCCGGTAGCCGCGGACGAACCCGAAGCCGTCGCCCTGCTTCCGCGCGTTCGCGACAGCGGCCGCCCAGTCCACCTCGACACCGAGCTGGCGCGGCGTGATCGAGAACCGCTTCGTGCCCACCGTGAAGACGACCGGCACGCGGGAGACCCGCTCGGAGCGCTGCTCGAGAAGCCGTTGCGCGTTCGCCGGGGTGAGGCCTCCGACGTCGATCCCGGCGATCCGGGTGCCGTTTGCGAGCTTGTCGGGCGACCCCGCGAAGACCAGGCCGAGGCCGATGGTGATGATCGCGGCGGCCACTGCCAGCACGGCCAAACGCGGCCAGAACCGGGCCCAATTTGAGGCACGGCGGCGGCGGGTGCGGACGGCCGAGGGGGAGGCAGTCACGGAGCCGCGCATGGTAGCCCCGAGTTTGTGCGCTAGAAGACGAACAGCTCGACGCCGCCCGAGACGTTGAGCTCGATGCCGGTGATATACGAGGCGAGGTCGGAGCAGAGGAACGCGATCGCGTTCGCAATGTCCTGCGGCTCACCGGGCCGTTTGAAGACGGTGCGGTTTGCGATCCGCTCGTTCATGGACGCATTCGCCATGTGGAAGGCCTCGCTGCCGATGATCCCGGGCACGATCGCGTTCGCGGTGATCCCGTGCCGGCCGCCCTCCATGGCCAGGGTCTTCGTCAGCCCGAGGATGCCTGCCTTGGTCGTCGAGTACGACGCCTGGCCGAAACCGCCGAGCGTCCCGGCAACCGAAGCCATGTTCACGATGCGCCCCCACGCGCGTTCCTTCATGTGCGGCCACACCGCCTGCCCACAGTTGAACGCTCCGGTGAGGTTCACGCGCAGGTCGCGCTCCCAGAGATCGGGGTTCTGGTCGGGGAACTGCCCCACGTGGTCGAGCGTGCCCGCGTTGTTGATCAGGATGTCGACCGAGCCGAGCTCTTCGACGGTCTTTGCAACCGCCGCCGCAACCTGGTCGCGATCGGTGACGTCGCAGCGCACCGCGAACGAGCGGCGCCCCATCGCGCGGATCTCCTCCGCCGCGGACTCCGTGCCGACGAGGCCCTGCGTGCGGGCAACGGTCGCGAGCGGCCCGTACGAGTCCGTCTCTTCGGTCAGCTCCGATTCGACGAGGAGGTCGGCGATCACGACGTCTGCGCCCGCGCGCGCGAGCGTCAGCGCGTCGGCGCGTCCGAGCCCACGCGAGCCGCCGGTGACGAAGGCGACCCTTCCACTGAGATCGATGTCCAATGCCACTGTTTTTCTAAATCCTCTTTTCTGAATCCTCCGTCGAGCCTACGGATCTAGCCGCGAGGGATGAAAATCTCTTTGGCGATCACGAGCCGTTGGATCTGCGAGGTGCCCTCGTAGATCTGGAACAGCTTCGCATCGCGCATCAGCTTCTCGACGGGGTACTCCTTCATGTAGCCGTACCCGCCGAAGACCTGCACCGCGTCGGTCGTGACCTTCATCGCCGTGTCGGCGGCGAAGCGCTTGGCGAACGACGAGTAGAGCGTCGCGCGGTCACCCTGGTCGAGCATCCACGCCGCCTGCCACGTGAGGAGGCGCGCCGCTTCGATCTCCGTCGCCATGTCGGCGATCATGAAGTTGACGCCCTGGTGCATCGCGATCGGCACGTCGAACGTGACGCGCTCCTTCGCGTACTCGACCGAAAGCTCGTAGGCCGCCTGCGCAACGCCCACCGCGCCGATCGCAGTGCCGGGCCGCGTGAAGTCGAGCGTCGTCATCGCGATCTTGAAGCCCTCCCCCTCGTCGCCGAGCCGGTTCGCAGCCGGGACGACGACGTCCTGGAGCGAGAACGCCGACGTGTCGGTCGCACGCTGCCCCATCTTGTCGAGGTGCTGCTCGATCGTCACGCCCGGCGTGTCCATCGGGACGATGAACGCGGACATGCCGCGGTGCC
>DATBDB010000174.1:0-2648 GCA_036270155.1 Gaiellaceae bacterium | reverse complement strand
CGGACCGGCTCGAGGCCTTCGAGCACGGTGATGTCCTTGGCCGAGTAGCCGGCCTTCGCCTGAGTCTTTGCCATATGAAAGAAATGCCTGCAAAACAGGGGTTTCGCCAGGCACGGAAACTATATCAGATCGGGGTGTCTTCACGCCCCCGTGCGAGGCTCAAAGAGACCGCTTTTTGCACACTTTCGCGCAGGTTCTCGTCGGTGATCGAGGAGGCGATCGCGCGGGCCCGCTCCTCGTCCTCCGGGGACGCCTCCACGTCGTTCGAGACGTGCGCTTCCTCGTCGGCTTCCGGCAGCGGACCGGCGGCGAAGCGGAGCCTTTCGACGCCGAGTTTGGCAGCGATCTCCGGCGCCTTGTGCCCGAGCTCGAAGGCCCACACCGAGTCGGCCGTGTTGACGTGCACGGTGCCGTCGCGGGCGATGCGCGCCGGCCACGCGTTGCGGGCGATCGCCTCGCCTACGGCTTCCGGCCAGCGCTCGACGAGCTCAGCCATGCCGGCCTGCGCGCCGTGACGCGAGAGCTCCGCGCGAATCTCAGGACCGAGTGGTTCCATCTCTCGCAACTCCGTGTTCCACCTCGACGACCTGCGACGGCTCGATCGGAAGCGCCGAACGATGCGTCGCAGTGATCATCGTCTGTCCCATGTCCGCAAGTCGCCGGGCCAGCACCTCACGCCGGCCGAGGTCGAGCTCCGAGAGCACATCGTCGAGCAACAGCAGCGGCGGGGTCGGCAACAGCTCGGCCTCGGCGAGAAGCAGTGACAGGACTGCGAGCCGCTGCTCACCCTGCGAGCCGAACTGCCGCAGGTCACGATCACCGCTCGCGACGAGCACGTCGTCGAGGTGCGGTCCGACTCCGGTTGTCCCACGCTCGAGGTCGCGGGTGAGGCGCGCCTCCAGCAATGCGACAGTCGGCGGCTGCGCGTCGTATCCGAGTCGCGCGTCCGGTAGCCCGAGCTCGTCTGCACGTTCGGCGAAGCCCGGGGCGAGTTGTGCGAGCGCAACACGACGCTGCTCGACCAGCGCGGCGCCGAGCTCTGCAATGCGTTCCGTCCACGGTTCCAGCGCGTCGCGTCCCGAGAGACCGAGCTGCACGCGGCGCAGTGCGGCGTTGCGTTGCGCGAGCGTCGCGAGGTAGTCCTGCGGCACACCGGCGCGGGCGGGGAAAAGCCGTGCGAGGACCCGGTCGAAGTACGCACGGCGCGCGGCAGGCCCGCCCTTCACGACGGCGAGGCGGTCCGGCGTGAAGACGAGCGTCGACACCTCGCGTCGCAGCGATTCCGCCGACGGCAACTTCGCTCCGTTCAGTCGCGCTTCCTTCGCTTGTCCCTCGCGGAGCGTGACCGAGATCTCGAGGGGCGACTCACCGCGCCGTCCGTCGAGCACGATGCGTCCCGCGCTTTCGCCGAAGCGGATCAGTTGCGTGTCCTGTCGCGTCCGCGGTGAGAAGCCTTGCGTCGCGACGTGCAGCGACTCGAGCAGGTTCGTCTTGCCGACGCCGTTGCGTCCGACGACGAGCACGACGCCGGGCGTCAGCGCCAGGTCGAGCGCCGCGTACGACCGGTAGCTACGGAGTGTGACGCTGCTGACAATCAGGCAGTGTTGCCTTTAACCCGCGAGCCTGATCGGCATGATCAGGTACACGTAGTCGTCGGCCTCGCCCTCGAGCACTGCGGGACGCAACGGGCTGATCAGCTTGAACTTGATCGTCTCGGAATCGACGGAGTCGAGGCCGTCACGGAGGAACTCGGCGTTGAAGCCGATCTCCATCGCATCGCCGGTGTACGGCGCCGGCAGCGACTCGCGTGCCTCGCCGACGTCCTGCGTCACCGCGGAGACGGTCAGGTCGCCGTCGGCGAAGCGGAGTCGTAGCGGCGAGTTGCGCTGCGCCATCAGCGAGACGCGGCGAACGACTTCGAGCAGCTCCTCGCGCGGCAGCGGGAGCTCGTACTCGAACTGCTCCGGCAGCAGCTGGCGGTAGTTCGGGAACTGGCCGTCGATGCGGCGCGTCGTCAGCCACGTGCCCTCGGCGCCGAACACGACGTGGTTCTCCTGCAGGCCGAGCTGAATCTCGTCGCTCGTGCCGGCGATGCGCGCGAGCTCTTGCAGCGCACGGGCCGGGATGATCGCTTCGAGCTCCGGCAGCGCCCCTTCGACCGGCGTCTCCTTCACAGCGAGGCGGTACGAGTCGGTGGCGGCCATCACGATCTTGCCCGGCTCGAAGCGCACGAGGATGCCCGTGAGCACGGGGCGGCTCTCGTCACGCGATGCGCTGCGACCGACACGCGCGACCGTCTCGACGAGCGCCTCGCGATCGATGCCGTGCAAGCCTGCGTCGTCGATCTCCGGCAGACGCGGAAAATCCTCTGCCGAGTACGTGTGCAAGCGGTAGTTCGCGGTGCCGGCGGCCACGACCACGACGGCTTCCTCCGGCTTGTGCTCGATCGTCACGTCGCTGTCGGGCAGCGAGCGTGCGATGTCGAGCAGCAGCTTGCCCGGCACGACGACCGTGCCCTCGTCGGCGACCTGCGCCTCGACGGTTGCCCGCAGCGAAACCTCCATGTCGGTCGCGGACAGGTGAAGCTGGCCCGCCTCCGCGCGAAGCTGAATTCCCCCGAGGACGAGCACGGTGGTGCGCGTCGAGAC
>DATBDB010000173.1:0-1941 GCA_036270155.1 Gaiellaceae bacterium | reverse complement strand
CGCCAGCTCATTCGGCACCGGCACGTCGAGGTGAACCAGAAGGCCGTGGACATCCCGAGCTTCCACGTGCAGCCCGGTCAGGAAGTGCGCGTCCGGATGAAGTCGCGCGAGCAGGCGTCGATCATGACGGCGATGGATCAGTCGTCGCGTGGCGCGCCGCTCTCGTGGATCGCGGTCGACAAGGAGACGTTCAGCGGCCGCGTGCTCGAGAAGCCCGCCCGCACGAGCATCCCGATCGCGGCGCAGGAACAGCTGGTCGTCGAGCTCTATTCGAAGTAGCGGTCACCTGATCTGAACGCGGTCGACTGATCCTGTCAGTGGTCGACCGATGGCGAAGGGCCTCGTGGCGACCGAACGTCCGACGACGTTCGGTCGCTTCTATGACCAGCCGACCGCAGTTCGATCTGCCGGCCGTGATTCAATCGGCTGACCGTCGTTCGATCAGCTGAGCGCAGTACCGTAGTACCGCAGTACCAGTGGTCGGGGCCCCAACCCCTCTACGAGTCTGCCGCGCGTTGGGGGCGAGGCAGAGCGTTTCCGGCCGCATCATGCCGGAATGACCGTAACTCCAGGACCGTTCCCATGGCTTCCACGATTGATCTTCGCGGGCTCGTCCGTCCGCAGCTGGTCGAAGCGACCAAGCGCGAGGACAACCCCAACGTTGCCGAGTTCCGGCTCCAGCCGCTCGAGCGCGGCTTCGGCCACACCCTCGGCAACGCCATGCGTCGCATGCTGCTGTCGTCGCTCCGCGGCGCCGCCGTGTGGGGCGTCCGCATCGACGGCGTCGTCCACGAGCACCAGACCATCCCCGGCGTCGTCGAGGACGTCCACCAGATCATCGGCAACCTCAAGACGCTCACCCTCACGCTCGCCGACGACGTCGAGAGCGCGGTGCTGCACATCCAGAAGAGCGGGCCGGGCGCCGTCACGGCCGGCGACGTCTCCTCGGTGTCGGGCGTTCGGATCGTCGATCCGGCGCATCACATCCTGACGCTCCAGGACGACCGCGACCTGAACATCGAGCTGTACGTCAACAAGGGCCGCGGCTACGTCGAGGCCGACCAGCACCCGCTCGACCGCGGCCTCCCGGTCGACCTCGTCCGCATCGATTCCATCTACAACCCGGTGCGTCGCGCGAACTTCTCCGTCGCCGAGACGCGCGTGGGACAGCGCACCGACTACGACCGGCTCACGCTGACCGTCGAGACCAACGGCACCATCTCCCCCGAGGAGGCGGTGAGCTACGCGGCCGCGCTGGCGCAGACGCACTTTCAGTACTTCGTCGAGTTCGGGTCGCACTCCTCGGCGCCGGTCGCCGGCGCGATGGCGGACGGCGCCGGCACGGACGGAGCCCGCATGCAGGGGCTGCTCAAGACCCCGATCGACGACCTGGAGCTGTCGGTCCGCTCGGTCAACTCGCTCAAGAATTCCAACATCCGGAGTCTCGGCGACCTCGTGCGGCAGACGGAGAGCCAGATCCTCCAGGTCAAGAATTTCGGCAAGAAGTCGCTTCAGGAGATCGCCGACCTCCTGGAGCGTGAAGGATTGAACTTCGGGATGCGGTTCGAGGAGAACGGCGAAGGCGTTCGCGTGCTCGATTGGGGCACGCCGCCGAGCCAGGCCGCGGCTGCGGCACCCGACGACGAAGAGGAGTAACACCAATGCGTCACCGGAAGGCAGGACGGCAGCTCCGCCGCACCAGCGAGCAGCGCCTCGCGCTGCTGCGCAACCTCGCGACCTCGCTCATCGAGAGCGGGTCGATCGAGACCACCGAAGCGAAGGCCAAGGAGCTGCGGCCCTTCGTCGAGAAGCTTGTTACCAAGGCTCGCACCGGCACGCTGCACGCGCGCCGGCTGGCTGGACGCCACATCCAGCAGCGCGCCGTGGCGGACAAGCTGTTTCAGGAGATCGGTCCGCGGTTCGCCACGCGGAACGGCGGCT
>DATBDB010000172.1:0-2031 GCA_036270155.1 Gaiellaceae bacterium | reverse complement strand
CTCGACCGATGCGAAGGTGCTGCGAGGCATCCGCGGCGACCACGCGATCGTGCCGGTGATCGAGGAGTGGCGTGAGCTCTCGAAGCTGCTCAACACGTATCTGCGGCCGTTGCCGTCGCTGCTCTCGGAGTCAGACGCGCGCCTGCACACGACGTTCAACCAGACGGTTGCAGCGACGGGCCGTCTCTCGACGAGCGATCCGAACCTGCAGTCGATCCCGATCCGTACCGAGCTCGGCAAGGAGATCCGCTCGGCGTTCGTTGCCGAAGAAGGTCACCGCATCCTCTCGGCCGACTACTCGCAGATCGAGTTGCGGATCCTCGCCCACGTCTCCGGCGAGCCGAAGCTGCGCGAGGCGTTCGCGCGCGGCGAGGACATTCACACGGCGACCGCAGCCGAGGTCCTTGGTGTCGAGCCGGCGAAGCTCACCTCGGCGCAGCGCTCGATCGCGAAGATGATCAACTTCGGGATCGTCTATGGGATCTCCGCGTACGGCCTGTCGGAGAACCTGGAGATCCCGCGCGAGGAGGCGCAGCGGTACATCGACGCGTACCTGGCGCGCTTCCCGCACGTGCAGGACTTCATCGGGCGCACGATTGCTCAGACGGCGGCGGACGGGTACGTCACGTCGCTGCTCGGGCGGCGCAGGCCGGTTCCGGAGCTGCGCGCGTCGAACCGGCAGACACGCGGGTTCGGCGAGCGCGTCGCAGTCAACTTCGTGATGCAGGGCTCGAACGCGGACATCATCAAGGTCGCGATGATCCGCATCGCGCGCCGCCTGCGCGAGGAGGGGAGAGGCGCGCGGCTCGTGCTCCAGGTGCACGACGAGCTGCTGCTCGAGGTGCCCGACGTCGAGGTGTCGCAGGTGAAGGAGCTCGTGCGGGCAGAGATGTGCGGCGCGTACGACCTCGACCCCGCGCTCGCCGTCGACGTCGGCGTCGGCGACAACTGGGCCGACGCGAAGAGCTGAACTACGAGCGGCACCTACGCCGCGTCACATACATAGAAGAACCTGGTTCGCTCTTTCAACCAGGTTCACGAGTTCCGTCTCGGAAGCAGAGTCTTGAAAGTACACGGCGACCGTTCCGGGGACCGTGACCGTTGACAGCCTCTGCGCGACGGTCCAGAGCTGGGCGAAGAACGAGGGTCAGGCGAACTCGCTCTGCGTCAAGCTGCAGCACGGCCAGATCGAGGCGTTCGGCCATGAGGTCGACGCGCAGACCGGAAAGGCATTCACCACCGACCAGGCGGCGCTCCTCAAGCGCCTGGCGGCCCGGCTCTAGGCGGGCCGAGGGCGTGGGGCGGCCGTTCGCGGCCGCCCCACGTGCCGAATCCGAACGGTTGTCCGGAACGTATCGACAACGTGGCTATACTTCCCGGCCGCTTTGGCTACCAACGATCTCATGCAGCTTGAACCCGGCGTTTGGGTCGAAGGCCCGGATGGCGAGCTGATCCCGGACTACGACTCGACGTTCCCCGAAATCAACGAGGGGCAGGTCGTCCACGGCACCGTCGTGCGTGTCGACAAGGACGAAGTTCTCGTCGACATCGGTTACAAGTCGGAAGGCGTCATCCCGGTCTCCGAGCTCTCGATCCGCCGCTCGGTCAACCCGGCCGACGAGGTCTCCCTCGGTGACGAGATCGACGCGCTGGTGC
Organism: Gaiellaceae bacterium; assembly: GCA_036270155.1. GTDB lineage: Bacteria > Actinomycetota > Thermoleophilia > Gaiellales > Gaiellaceae > PALSA-600. The sequence goes on along the minus strand of DATBDB010000172.1, from coordinate 375 downwards.
TCACGAAGGAAGACGCCGAAGGGCGCCTGATCCTCTCGAAGAAGCGCGCGCGGTTCGAGCTCGCCTGGAAGAACATCGAGCAGGCCGCCGAGTCCGGCGAGCCGGTCAACGGCCGCGTGATCGAGGTCGTCAAGGGCGGTCTCATTCTCGACCTGGGCGTGCGCGGCTTCCTGCCGGCGTCGCTCGTCGACATCCGCCGCGTGCAGGACCTGGACGAGTTCCTGGGCCAGGAGTTGCGCGCGAAGGTGATCGAGCTCAACCGCTCGCGGAACAACGTCGTGCTCTCGCGCCGCGCCGTGCTCGAAGAGGAGCGCAAGGAGCAGCGCCAGCAGATTCTCGACAAGCTGCAGCCCGGCGACGTGGTCGAGGGTCAGA
>DATBDB010000171.1:0-11301 GCA_036270155.1 Gaiellaceae bacterium | reverse complement strand
GCCTCGACGAGCGGGAACTCGATCCCCGTCTCGGCCATCATCCGCCGCGCCGTCTCGAGCTGTGCCGGCGTGACGTCGACGCCGATCGGACTCGCGCCGAGCTTCGCGAGCCAGGCGGAGAAGTAGGCGGTGCCGCAGCCGAGCTCGACGACGTCGAGGCCCTTCACGTCACCGAGGACCTTCAGCTCCGACTCGTCGATTGCCCAGATGCCCCACGAGATGTCGTCGAGCGCCCAGTTCGTGGTCGCGTTCGCGTCCGTGTACTCGGCGTTCGCCTGCGTCCAGAGCGCGACGTTCTTGGCAACGTCGTCTTCAGGCGTCGACGAGGCCATCGGGGAACCAGATCCCGATTTCGCGCTCGGCGGACTCGGGCGAGTCGCTCCCGTGCACGAGGTTGTTCGGCATCGCGAGCGCGAACGAGCCGCGCAGCGAGCCGGGGTCCGCGTCGGCCGGGTTCGTAGCGCCGATCGTCTTGCGGCACGTGGCGATCGCACCCTCGCCCTCGAGCACGAACGCGAGCGTCGGGCCCGAGGTGATGAAGTCGACGAGCTCGCCGAAGAAGGGCTTCTCCTTGTGCTCCTCGTAGTGCGTCGAGCCGGTCTCGCGGCTCGCCTGCACGAAGCGGGCGGCGCGCAACTTCAGCCCGCGGCGCTCGAAGCGGGCGAGGATCTCGCCGGCGAGGTTGCGCTCGACGGCATCGGGCTTGGCGAGGATGAGTGTGCGTTCGACGGCCATGCGGCCGCGCAGACTAGCGGTTCGTGCGCCGCCGAGGCGGACGCTTCGTCTCTGCAAGCGTCACGGTGGCGTCGTGCTCGATCGGCGTCTCGCAGTACGGGCAGACCTGCCACAGCGCCTCGAGTGGCCGGTTGCAGTTCACGCATGCCTGGCGCAGCTTGGTCGTGCAGACCGGGCAGATCAGGAATTCCTCCTCGACGTCCGCGCGGCAGACCGGGCAATGCAGGTCGGCGCCGCCGACCCGCTTCTCCATTGCCTTGATCTCGAGCTCGCGCTCACGGATGTCGTCGAGGTACTCCGGCGGGCGGAACAGCATGTAGATCAGCGGGCCGATGAACGGGACGACACCGATCGCGGTCACGACCCAGACGATCAGCGGGTCCTCGATCCGACGCTTCGCGTCCTTGTTCACCCAGTAGACCGTCGCGACCCAGAAGACGAGCACGAAGAAGATCGCGAGGTTGCGGATCACGTACCACGTCGAAGAGTGGAAGAAGTCGTGCACGCCGCCGAACGTCGATGCTGCGATCACAGGAGGATCCTTCCTAGTCCGTACCCGGCGGCAAACGCAATGACCACGAACCCCACCAAGAGGAAGAGGGCGAAGAGGAAGACGCTGATCCGGTCACTGGAGCGAGACATCGTAAGCATTTCACTCATCCCTGCTGGTTTCGGCAAGCGAATATAGATCGGCGAGCAGGTAAAGCGAGCCGGTCACGAGGACGCGGGGCCCAAGCGTATGCGCAAGGCGCAGTGCCTCGCCGGGATCGTCTGCCGTCTCCACCACCTCGAACCACGTTCGCCCTCGGGCCGCAACCTCCCCCGCAGGCAGGGCGCGCTCGTTCGAGGATCTCGTCGCGACCAGAGTCGTCCCCGCCTGCCCCAGCCGCTCGAGGATCCCGTCCGCGTCCTTGTCGCCGAGGATCGACGCGACGACGACGTAGTCGTGTGGCTCGGGCAGCCGCTCGAGCAGCCAGTCGACGGCGTCGGGCGTATGCGCGCCGTCGCGCACCTCACCGGCCCGCAGCTCCAGCCGGCCGGGCAGGGACGCCTCGGCCAGCTCGACCCTCCGGCCGAGGAACGCCTCGGCAGCTTCGCGCGCACCCCCCACGTGCACTTCGTTGCCCGCCACGAGCGCCGCAAACTCGGCGTCGGGCAGCACCACGACTGCGCCCGGCCCCGCCACGGCGAGCTTCTCCGCGGCGATCAGCTCACGGCTCTCGCCGAGCACCTCGGTGTGCTCGAGCGCGACGTTCGTCAGGAGGACGACCCGTGCGTCGATCACGTTCGTCGCGTCGAGCCGCCCGCCGAGGCCGGCTTCGATCGCGGCCGCCTCGATCCCGCGGGCCGCGAAGTCGGCGAACGCAGCGGCGGTCAGCGTCTCGAACTGCGTCGCGCCGAGCTCCTGCGCCGCGGCCCGCACCCGCTGGATCGCGCGCTCGAAGCCGGCCTCGTCGGTCTGCAGCCGCTCGTGCCAGCCGGAGACGTGCGGCGAGGTGTACGCGACCCCACCGATCGTCGCGGCGATGCGGCGTGCAGCCGTCGACTTCCCTTTCGTCCCGACGACGTGCACCGCCTCGAAGGCGCGCTGCGGGTTGTCGAGCCGTTCGAGGAGCGCGACCATGCGCTCGGTCCCGAAGCCGTCACGAGGCCACGGGCTCAGCGATTCAACCCACACTGTGTTTTTGCCGGCTCCGTCGAGCCTACGCAGGTCAGCCGATGGCAGCGAGCTCACGGCGGTACCGCTCGAGCTTCTCGCGCTCGGCCTCCACGACGTCAGGCGGGGCGTTCGCGACGAAGCGGTCGTTCGCGAGCATCCCCTCCGAGCGCACGATCTCCTTGCGCAAGCGCTCGCGCTCGGCGTCGACGTTGCCGTTGGCCTTCGCGCGCTCCGGCTTTACGACCGCATCGAAGATCCGGCGCTCGTCACCGTCGAGCTGCGGAATCACGCCCGAGCGGCGGAACACCGTTGCCGCCTCCTGCACGCGCATCAGCGCGCCCGCCTCCGACTCGTCGCCCGCCTCGGGCCACGGCGCGATCATCAGCCGCGACGCGCGCGCCGGCAGGAACGACCAGATCTCCTCGGTCACGTGCGGCATTGCCGGCTGGAGCAGCTTCAAGAGCCGTTCGAGGGCGGCCGTCGCGGTCGCGCGCGCGCCGGCGTCGCCGTCGTAGAGGCGCACCTTCACCGCTTCGAGGTACCAGTCGCAGAAGTCGTCGAAGGTCAGGTGATAGAGCTCGTCCATCGTGTGCGCGTAGTCGAACTGGCCGAGCAGCGACTCGACCGCGCGCTGTGTCTGCGAGAGGCGCGCGAGGATCCAGCGCTCCTCGAGCGAGGTTGGCTGCTCCGCGGGCAGCGCACCCTCGCACGCGTTCACGATCAGGCGCGCGGCGTTCCAGAGCTTGTTCGAGAGCTTGCCGCCCTCTTCGATCGCCGAGTACGAGAAGCGGACGTCCTGCGTCAGCGAGTTCTTCATCAATCCGTACCGCGTCGCGTCGGTGCCGTACTTCTCAATGATCTCGATCGGGTCGATGCCGGTCCCGAGCGACTTCGACATCCGCCGGCCGTCGGGCGCCAGGACTGTCGAGTGGATGATCACGTCGGTGAAGGGGATGTCGCCCATCAGCTCGAGACCCGAGAAGATCATCCGGTTCTCCCAAAGGCGGATGATCTCGCGGGCGGTCGTCTGCAGGTCGCCCGGGTAGAAGTAGGCGAGGTCGGGCGTCTCGTCCGGCCAGCCGAGCGTGGCGAACGGCCAGAGCGCCGAGCTGAACCACGTGTCGAGCACGTCGGTCTCGCGCGTCAGCTCGGTCGACCCGCAGGTCGCGCATGCGTCCGGCTCCGTCTCCTGCACGGTGATGTGCTCGCCCGGGCAGTACCAGACCGGCAGTTGATGGCCCCACCAGATCTGCCGCGAGATGTTCCAGTCGGGCGCGTCCTCGAGGGAGCGGATCGCAAAACGATGCTGGCTCTCGGGGTGATAGACCACCTGCTCGCTCCGCAGCGCCTCGAGTGCGGGCTGCTTGAGCTCCTCCATCGAGCACCACCACTGGAGCGAGATCAGCGGCTCGATGCGCGAGTGGCACCGTTCGCAGAAGGCGACGCTGTGCCGGTAGTGCTCGCGCTTCTCGAGCTGGCCACGCTCCTTGACCCACGCGAGGATCTTCTCCTCGGCTTCCTTCTGCGTCAGCCCTTCGAGGCCCGCCGCGGTGACACGTCCGTCGGGGCCGATGCAGCTCGGCTCCGGAAGGCCGTGGTCGCGCCCGATCGCAAAGTCGGTGGGGTCGTGCCCCGGGGTGATCTTCAGCGCGCCCGTCCCGAAATCGCGCTCGACACGCTCATCCGCGATCACCGGCACGCGGTTCTCGGTCCACGGCACGATCACGTCGCGGCCGATCAGGTGCTTGTAGCGGTCGTCCTCTGGATGCACGGCCACTGCGACGTCTGCGGGGATCGTCGCCGGACGGACGGTGGCGATCGCGATGTACCCGTCGCCGTCGGCCAGCGGGTAGCGGATCGTCGAGAGCGTGTCGTCGGTGTCTTCGTGCTCGAGCTCGAGATCGGAGAGCGAGGTCTCGTGGTGCGGGCACCAGTTGATGATCCGGTTCGCGCGGTAGATGTAGCCCTTGCCGTAGAGGTGCACGAACCAGCGCATCACCGCCCGGACATAGCCCTCGTCCATCGTGAAGCGCGTGCGCCGGTAGTCGAGCGACGCGCCCATGCGGCGGAACTGGTTGAGGATCTTGCCGCCGTACTCGTGCAGCCACTCCCAGACTCGCTCCTCGAACTTCTCGCGGCCGAGCTCCTGGCGGGAGGTGCCCTCGGTGAGCAGTACCTTCTCGACGACGTTCTGCGTCGAGATGCCCGCATGGTCGTAGCCGGGCTGGAAGAGCGCGTTGAAGCCCTGCATCCGCTTCCAGCGGATCATCGTGTCGCCGACCGAGAGCTGGAGCGCGTGGCCGATGTGCAGCTCGCCCGTGACGTTGGGCGGCGGGTGCGCATCGACGTACGGCGTGCGCGACGCGTCGGGATCGGCGTTGTAGAGGCCTTCGGCCTCCCACGTCTGCTGCCAGCGCTCCTCGACGCCCAGGGGCTCGTATCTGGGCTCCATCTTCATCGGGCGCCCATCGTACGCGTGCGAGGGATCAGGTCAGGCAGCGACTATGCCGATCATTCTGCCGAACATGCTGCGCCCGCGCCAGGATTTTCCGACCCCGCTCTTCAAGCTCGTCGCACCGCTCGCGGTCGCGGCGATCGCAGCGCTCGTGGTCTACCTGCTCGTCTAGGACCACACCTTTCGCAACATGTCCCGGGGCCTGTCCCCGGGACATGTCTGAATTGGCCAGTTTGCGGGGCGTGGCCAACGCCGGTACCGGTCTAAGGTCTGACGATGGCCGAGCCGTCCTCCCCGCGTGGCCGTCTCGATCGCCGGCTCGTGACGATCGGCGCCGCCGGCGGGTTGCTCTCCGGCCTGCTCGGCGTCGGCGGCGGGTTGATCATGGTGCCGCTCCTCGTCTTCCGGGCCGGCTACAGCCAGCGCGACGCGCACGCAATGTCGCTCGGGGCGATCATCCCGATCAGCCTGGCCGGCGTGATCACGTTCGGCGCGGCCGGACAGGTACTGCTGGGCTACGCGATCGCACTGACGCTCGGCTCGGTCGTCGGCGCGCGGGTCGGCGTCGGCTTCCTCGCGCGGATCGGCGAGCGTCCACTGAAGATCGCGTTCGGGCTCCTGGCCGCCGCCGCCTCGATTCTCCTGTTCCTGCAATGAGCGGTGTCGCGCTCTACGCCGCGCTGGTCGCGTTCGGCTTCGTCGCGGGCGCAGCCGCCGGGCTGCTCGGGATCGGCGGCGGGCTGTTGATCATCCCGTTCCTGACGCTCGTCGCCGGAGCGTCGCAGCACCAGGCCGAAGCGACCTCGCTGCTCGTCATCCTCCCGACCGCGATCGTCGCAACGATCGCCCTCCGCCGGAAGGGAATCGGCGACGCAGCACTCGCGCTGCGCTTCGGCACCATCGGCGCGGCCGGCGGCGTGGTCGGCGCGCTCGTCGCACTCGCCCTGCCCGCGCACGCGCTACGTCTCCTCTTCGCCCTCTTCCTGGCGGCCGTGGCGGTGCGGCTGCTCCGCGACGGGTGGAGGGCTTAGGTCTTCGCGGCCCAGTCGGAGCCGACGTGCTCCAGGATCGTCGTCAGCAGCTCGAACGAATGCATGACGTGCTCGTGCGCGAGCTCGCGGGCACCGGCGACCGAGCCTGCGACGAGCGCCTGGCGGATCGCGCGGTGCTCGGCCTGGTTGCGCTCGTAGAGCTGGTCGAGGTGGTCGTCCGACGGCGCCCACACCGCCGGGCCGGAGAACGTGCGGCGCGCGGCCTTCGAGACCGACTCGATGTACGGCACGTCGGCGATGCCGTAGATCACGTCATGGAACGCGTGGTTCGCGCGCATCCACTCCGACATCAGCGAACGGCGCCCGCCGCCGGGCTCGTGCGAGCGGACCTCCTTCGTCAGCCGCGAGAAACGCGTCTCGCACTCCCCGAGCTCCTCGAGCGCCTCCGGGGTCATCTTCCGCGCCGCGATCTCGGTCGCGAGCGCTTCGAGCTCCGCGCGCACGAGGAATGCCTCACGCAGGTCGTCGTGCGACAGCGTCCGCACGCGAACGCCGCGGTTCGGTTCAAAGGAAACGAGCCCGAGCGCGGCCAATTTGCGGAGCGCCTCGCGCACCGGCGTCCGCGAGACGCCGAACCGCTCCGACAGCTGCTCCTGCCGCAGCACCGAACCGGGCGTCAGCTCGCCGGAGACGATTGCCTCCTCGATCAGGACCGCAATGTCATCTGCTTTGGTGCTTTCGAGGCTCATCTACTCACCGCTCCGTCAAGGCTACGCTCACGGCAAGAGATCGTACGCCTCCGTGGTGAGAAAGTCCTTCAACGGCACGCTGAGCGCGACGTCGGCGAAGACCTCCTTCGCCGCGTCCGAGGCCTCGACCCGGACGATCTCCTCGCGCACCCGCGCTTCGTCGAACCGCCCCGCCTGCACCCACGACCAGACCTGAGCACGCGAGATCTCCGCCGTCGCCGCGTCCTCCATCAAGTTGTCGATCGCTGCTGCCCCGACGCCCTGCAGCCAGGCGTCGAGATAACGGACGCCGACGCTGACATTCACCCGCAGACCCTCGTCGGTGATCTCGGAGCCGGGAATCTCGAAGTCCACGAGTTGCTCCTCCGTCACGTGCACGTCGTCGCGCTTGCGGTCGACCTGGTTTGGGCGCTCGCCCAGCACCGCGTCAAACTCGGCAATCGCGACCGGCACGAGATCCGGGTGCGCGACCCACGTGCCGTCGAAGCCGTCGCCGGCCTCGCGGCGCTTGTCCTCGGCGACCTTCGCGAGGGCGACCGCGTTCACCTCCGCATCGCGCCTCGAAGGGATGAACGCCGCCATCCCGCCGATCGCGTGCGCCTCACGATCGTGGCACGTCTTGACGAGCAACTGCGAGTACGCGCGCATGAAGGGAACCGTCATCGTCACCTGGCCGCGATCGGGGAGCACCGCCCGGGTCTTCTTGATGCAGCTGAAGATGTAGTCCCAGCGGCCGGCGTTCAGCGCGCACGAGTGGTCGCGCAACTCGTAGAGGATCGCGTCCATCTCGTAGGCCGCGAGGATCGTCTCGATCAGCACCGTGCACTTGATCGAGCCGTGCGGCAGTCCGAGCTCGTCCTCGGCGAGCGCGAACGCGCGCGCCCACAGGCGCGCCTCCTCGTGCGACTCGAGCTTCGGGAGGTAGAAGTAGGGCCCCGTCCCGCGCGCGAGCTGCTCCTGCGCGTTGTTGAAGACGACGAGCCCGAAGTCGAACAGCGAGGCGCTGATCGGCTCGCCGTCGACCTCGTGGTGCCGTTCGACGAGATGCCAGCCCCGCGGACGGATCACGAGCGTCGCCGTTTCGTCGTTCAGCCGGTAGTGCTTCTCGCCGGCGTCGAGCTCGATCGTGCGCCGCACGGCGTCGTACACGTTGCGCTGCCCATCGCGCACGTTGTCCCAGGTCGGCGAGTTCGCGTCCTCGAAGTCCGCCATGAAGACCTTCGCGCCCGAGTTGAGCGCGTTGATCATCATCTTGCGCTCGACCGGCCCGGTGATCTCGGTGCGGCGGTCCTGCAGGTCGGCGGGCGCCGGAGAGACCTTGAACTCCTCCGGCGCCCGCACGAATCCCAGCTGCCTTCCCTTTCGTGCGTCCCGAGCCGCGAGCAAGCGCTCGCGTTCGGGATTCAGCTCACGGTGGAGGCGGTCGACGAACGCGAGCGCCTCGATCGCGAGGACGTCTTTAGTAGCTACGCGAATTGCTCTTCCTCCGTCGACCCGTGGAGCGCGAGCGTCGAAGAGTCCTTCGACACTGCCTGCATCACCTTGTCGAAGTATCCCGCACCGACTTCACGCTGGTGCTTCGTTGCGGTGTAGCCGTCGGCCTCCATCGCGAATTCGCGCTCCTGCAAGTCGACGTAAGCGCTCATCCCGCGCTCGCGGTAGCCACGGGCGAGCTCGAACATCCCGGCGTTCAGCGAGTGGAAGCCGGCCAGCGTGATGAACTGGAAGCGGTAGCCCCACTCACCGAGCTGCTGCTGGAAGCCGGCGATCTCCTCGTCGGAGAGCGCTTTCTTCCAGTTGAACGACGGCGAGCAGTTGTAGGCGAGCAGCTTGCGCGGGTGCTGCTCGTGGATCGCTGCTGCGAACTCCTTCGCCTCGCCGAGGTCCGGCGTCGCCGTCTCGAACCACAGCACGTCGGCGTACGGCGCGTACGCGAGCGACCGCGCAATCGCGGACTCGAGGCCGTCCTGGATCCGGAAGAACCCCTCACTCGTGCGCTCGCCGGTCGCGAACGCCGCGTCACGCTCGTCGACGTCGCTCGTCAGCAGGTTCGCGCTCAGCGCGTCCGTGCGCGCGACAAGGACGGTCGGCACGTTCAGCACGTCGGCGGCCAGGCGCGCCGCCGTCAGCGTGCGGATGAACTGCGACGTCGGCACGAGCACCTTGCCGCCGAGGTGACCGCACTTCTTCTCCGACGAAAGCTGATCCTCGAAGTGGACTCCGGCGGCGCCCGACTCGACCATTCCCCGCATCAACTCGTAGGCGTTCAGGGCGCCGCCGAAGCCCGCCTCCGCGTCGGCAACGATCGGCGCCAGCCAGTCGGTGCCGTTGCGCCCCTCCGACCAGTCGATCTGGTCGGCGCGGAGCAAGGCGTTGTTGAGGCGCCGCACGACCTGCGGCACCGAGTTCGCCGGGTAGAGACTCTGGTCGGGATACGTCGACCCCGACAGGTTGGCGTCGGCTGCGACCTGCCAGCCGGAGAGGTAGATCGCCTGCAGGCCGGCCTTGACCATCTGCACGGCCTGGCCGCCCGTCAAAGCACCAAGGGCGTTGATGTAGCCGGGCTGTGTTTCCGAAGGCGTCGTGAGCAGACGCCAGAGCCGCTCGGACCCGATGCGCCCGAGCGTGCACTCGGGGACGACCGAGCCACGGAGCCGGACGACGTCTTCGGCGGTGTAGGTGCGCTCGATGCCGGCCCAGCGCTCGTCCTGGGCCCACTGCGCTTCCAGCTGTGCAGACTGTTCTTGGATCCGACGCTCGATGTCCACGCGATGCTCCTGGCTTCGGGAATGTCTGTTCTGGGATCCTAAGTGGAGAATGAACCGCCGTCAAGCCTAGACTTCCGTCCAGATCCTCGTTGACTTGGATCCGAAACTCTCTATCCTGGAAAACACCCTTGGATCCGAAAGGAGCAACGTGATGCCCGAGACCGTCGAAATGCCCGTGCCCGTGGACGAGCCCGAAATCGTGCCGATGTGGGAGCTCGCCGAGTGCACCTGCCCCGACTGGTGCGAGCGCGACCACGAACAGGACTGAGAGGCTCGCGCTAGCGCGCGGTCCAGCCGAGGTCGATCGGCACGGCGACGCCGGTGATCCCGCTGCCCGTCGGGCCGAGCAGGAACGCCACCAGATCGGCCACCTCCGACGGTTCGAGCAGCCGCTTCACGGCCTGGCGCTCGAGGATCACGTCCTCGAGCACGCGCTCCGCCGGCACGCCGTGTGCCTTCGCCTGGTCGGCGATCTGCGCTTCGACGAGCGGCGTCCGGACGTACGCCGGGCACACCGCGGTCGCCGTGACCCCCACCTCCGCCCCCTCGAGCGCCAGCGTCTTCACCAGCCCGAGCACGCCGTGCTTCGCGGCGACGTAGCCCGCCTTGAACGGCGAGGCGGTGAGTGCGTGCGCAGAGGCGATCACGCAGACGCGGCCCTCGCCTGACGCGGCGAGTGCCTCCCAGGCGTACTTCGCGAGCAGGAACGGTGAGGTGAGGAGCAGTGCGAGCAGCCGGTCCCACGTCTCCTCCGGAAAGTCACGCACGGGAGCGATGTGCTGGAAACCCGCGTTCGGCACGACCGCGTCGAGTCGGCCGTGCGCGTTGAGCGCAGCGTCGACGACAGCCTTGTTCCCTTCGCGCGTCGTGAGGTCGGCGTCGTCGACGTCGACTGCATGAACGATCCACTCCTCGGCCTCGAGCCGCTCGACGATCGCGGCGCCGATCCCGCCGCGCGCGCCGGTGACGAGCGCTACGCGTGTCACCCGTAATAACGGAAGACGACTTCGGCGACGCACACCGGCTTGTCGCCGCCCTCGCGCTCGACCGCCGCAGTCATCGTCACCTGCGCGCCGCCGTCGAGCTCGTCGACCGACACGACCTCGAAGGACGCGCGGACACGCGAGTCGACCGGCACCGGCGCGGGGAACCGCACGCGGTTGAGGCCGTAGTTGATGCCCATGGCGCCGTTGCGGGGGATCACCTCGTACGACGCGACGGGCAGCAGCGACAGCGTCAGGTAGCCGTGGCCGATCGTCGAGCCGAACGGGCCGTCCTTGGCACGCTCGGGGTCGACGTGGATCCACTGATGGTCGCCCGTCGCTTCGGCGAAGGCGTCGATCTTCGACTGCGAGATCTCGATCCAGCTCGACGGCCCGAAGGTGTCGCCGGGCTTCAGCACTGCGCGCCGCCCCAGCGGACGACGGTCGCGGCCCACGTGTAACCGGTGCCGGCGGCGAGCAGCAGCACGGCGTCGCCGTCGCGCACGCGCCCGTCGCGCACGGCGCGGTCGAGCCCGAGCAGCGAGTCGACGCCGCTCATGTGCCCGGTGTCGTCGAGGTACACGGCCTGATCTTCGCGCATTCCGAGCTCCGAGAGCAACGCAAGGAACATCGAGCGCTTCGTGTGGAGCGGGCAGACGAACGCGATCTCGTCCATCGTCAGCCCAGAGCGCTCGACCGCGCCGCACGCGGCGGCAACGAAATTCGGGAGCGAGACCTGGTCGAGCCCGCCCTTCATCGACTGGGGATCGGCGACGTCGAGGTAGCGGTAACCGTCAGGGTCGACGGACCCGCCGCCGGGGACCTTCACCTGCAGCGAGTAGGCCCCGTTGGTGATCGCGTGAGCGCCGAGCACCTCGTTGCGGTCGGCGTCGCCTGCGAGCAGCCCCGCGACCGCGCCGTCCCCGAAGCTGAACATGAAGCGTGAGCGCTCGTTCGCG
>DATBDB010000170.1:0-14849 GCA_036270155.1 Gaiellaceae bacterium | reverse complement strand
GAACGGGATCGAGTTGCGGCCGGCGCGCTTCGAGCAGATCGCACGCGAGAGTTTTGTCACCGCGGCCGATGTTGCCGATGTCCTCGCGCTCGAGGGCGGCCTCGACTACCGCAGCGCGCACAAGGTCGTCGGACGAGCCGTCCGTGACCTCGTCGAGGCAGGAGAGCCTCCGGCGGCGCTGACGCCCGCGCGCCTGTCTGCGGCCGCCGAGGCCGCGATTGGGGCGCCGGTCGAGCTCGACGAGGCGACGCTGCGTGCCGCGCTCGATCCTGCTGCGTGCGCCGCAGCCCGTCTACAGATCGGCTCCTCGTCAGAAGCGGCGATGGGCGTAATGCTCGAGGGGCTCGATGCGACCCTGGCGGCGAACGAGTCGTGGAGCAACGCTGCGCAGGATCGCGAGACGTCTGCCGAGGCGGCGCTGCTGGCGCGCGCCCGTGAGCTCGTCTGAGCCGCCGGCAGCGCGAACCGGTAGCCGCCCGGCGTCTGTCGCAGGTCACGAGCGCGTCGAGAAAGTCTGCACACGGCTTGAAGTACGAGGCGTCTTCTTCCGGTTCGTCGACGCATTCAACAAAGGTGACGTGAAGCGAGCACACACCACCGGCTCAGCCTCGAATGTCCCGGCTGGTAGAAGACTCACGCGTCAGTGAACACTCGCGCCCGGACGCCCGATGAGCTCGCGATCATCCTCGCGCTGCGCTCACTCGCACGCCGCATCGAAGCGGTAACCGAAGAGGCACGCGAGCTCGAGCGGGAGATCCTCGGCCACGTCCGCGCACTCGTGCCCGAGCTGCTCACCGAGCCAGGCGTCGGCCCGATCGTCGCAGCGCAACTGACCGTCACCTGGTCACACCGCGACCGCCTCCGCAACGAAGCAGCATTCGCCCGCCTCGCCGGCGTCGCACCACTGCCCGCCTCAAGCGGCCAGACGATCCGCCATCGCCTCAGCCGCGGCGGCGACCGCCAACTCAACCGCGCCCTCCACACCGTCATCCTCCACCGCCGCCAACACGACCCCGCCACCCGCGACTACATCGCCCGCCGCCTCGCCGAAGGCAAAAGCACACGCGACGCCACCCGGATCCTCAAGCGCTACCTCGCCCGCCACCTCTACCGCGTCATGCAGAACGCGAGCCCAACGATGACTTGACAGTCATAGGAGATTCATTCGCGAACTGCGCGCAGGCGACGAAATGGATGTCAGTCGTTAGGCGAGCGCGCGCTCGAGTGTCGCTCGGTCAGTCGGCGCGCCGTGCGTCGGGAGCACGAACTCGATCGGCAGCGCGAGCAGAGGGCGTAGTCCATCGACGACTTGCTCCCGCGTCACGCCCTTGGCTAGCCAACTGTCCACGATTTCGATGCCGTGGCCGCGGTCGATGAGCGTGTCTCCGATGGCGACGGCGCGGTGGCTCTCGATCCAGAGCAGGACATCGTACGGCGGCTCCCGTCCGGGGAACGCCTCGACGCCGAAGGGCAGTCGATCGCCGGCGGAGAACAGCTCTGCCGGAATGCGAGTTCCCCTGCCGTTGTCGTCGGGGGGCGGCGCGTACACCTGCGCATCCAAGGTCTCCGAGAGGCTGCGTGCGGCACGCTCATGCCACGGGTTCGTCAGAACGATGACCGTCTCGCGCTCGGCCGCGAGATCGAGTATCGGCGTCGGCGGGGCGGTCGGGTCGATCAGCAGCAGCCGTTCGCCGTCATCGATCGCGTATGCCGACACCTCCGGCCCCCAGTCGCGCTCCGCGGCATCGTCCTCCGCCGTCCACTCGGGATGAACGGCCTCCCACCACCACAAACCCTGCTGCAACTCGTGCACCGCGCGATCGTATACGCCGAAAAGGAAGCCATGTCAGGTGGCCCTTGCGAACTCAATGTCACACCAGTCGGTTGCACCGATCCGCAAGCTTTGCTGGCGGCTTGGAACGCGGGCGAGTTCTCATCGAACTTGCTGCTGTCGAACGCGCCCTGGCTGTTTGGGTCCGGGAAACCCGAGAGGCCGTGCAAGCGCATGCAGCGAGCCCACCTCACCTCTGCGGCGATCTTCTGGGCAGAAAGCGGCGCTGGAGCCTGACCGCCGCCCGGGAGCAAGCCGCGGCAGGCTTTCTCGGCCGCGATGAATCTCGGGTTCTGGGCGACCTCAACCGTGATTTCCCACCCCGCGCCAACATCGTTTACGGGCCCCGGACTCGCAGGCGTCCGCACATGCTTTGGATCTGTCTCACCGACTCTTCGACTACGAAGATGCCGCCTGCCGTTCATCCAGCTAGAACATTCAGTTACGCCGGATGTCCTCCCTCGTTGATCCGGGTCAAGCTGCGGAGGGGAAGCTGATGTCGATTTTGAGGCCGCCGCCAGAACGCGGTGTTGCGGTGACGACCGCATCGTGCGCGTTGGCGATGGACTGCACGATGGCGAGGCCAAGCCCGACACCCTCCGCGGTATCGGGCGGATGGGGTGGGAGCCGTTGGAAGGGTTCGAAGAGACGCTGGAGCTCGCCGGCCGGGACCAGCTGACCGCTGTTGGCAACGGAGAGAACAGCACGTCCTGCCTCGGTGCGGGTAGCGACCTCGATCCGGCCGCCGACGATGTTGTGCTGGATCGCGTTGGAGACGAGGTTGGCGGCGAGTCGCTCGAGGAGGTTCGGGTCGCCGCTCGTCCGAGCCCACTCGAGCGCCACGACGTTCTCCAGCCCGCGCAGGTCGTAACCTCGTAGCGCTTCGGCCGCGATCGACGCGATGTCGACCGGCTCTCGACGCGTGAGCCCGCGCCCGCTCCGCACAAGATCGAGCAGCGCTTCGATCAGGCGCTCCTGCCGCATACAGCTTGCGACGACGCGCTCCCCCATTTCGCGCAGCGCGGCCGCGTCCGCATACAGGTCGGCGAGCGTCACCTCGACCAGCGCACGCTGGAGCGCAATCGGCGCGCGCAACTCGTGCGCAACATAGGCCGCGAAGCCCTCCCCGCCGTCGAACATCGCGGAGTCGCGGGAGCAGCCAGGAGAAGTAAACCCAACCCAACGCGGAGATCTCTGGGTTGTCCGCGCCTCCCGGAACCACTCGACATTTCGGATCAGTTCGGCGTCGCGGTCGTCGGCGCGCACCCTGTCCTGCTTGTTCGCCGCGCTCATCAGCCATGCGTCCTGGCGTAGGAGTTGTAGGCACCATTCGAAGGAAGATAGGGGGGCCGGTACTTCCGGCAGGCTTGGTTTGCTGACTGGAACTTCGGCGAACCCTGATCGACTCCAACGGTGGCAGGGTCGGGGATGCGGCCGGTGCTGTCGGGGTCGGGGAAATGTGGGACGCCGTGGGAGCGCACGCACTGGGAGAAGTTGAACGCCTGTGCTTTGATCTGCTGCCGCTCGGCCTCGTTCGCCGGCTGACCGCCGTTCGGGAGCAGGTGTTGGCAGGCTCGCCGGGCCGCCTGAAACTGGGAGTCGCTGATCCCGAGTTGCTGCAGGGCGACCTTAGGGATCGCTCCGCCACTGGTGGGGTCGGGGAACGTCGGCACCCCGTGGGAGCGCATGCAGCGGGAGAAGGCGAGCGCTCCATTCTTCTGCGCCGACGCTGCCGAGGGGTTGGAGCTGCTCGTGGCCACGGTCGTGCCGCGCTGCGTCGCGTGACTCCCCGACGAGCCGCCGCAGCCGGCGGCCAGCACCGCGAGGCCGGCCGTGGCAATGGTGGCAGCCGCGGTTCGCGCTGCTGGCGGCCACGCCCACTCTGTGGAGCGTACGACGCGGGTGCTGTCGTTCATCATGCTCCGCCCAGCCTCGCAGCCGTTTCTGTGCTGACCCTGAAGACGGGGCGATCTTCAGCTAACGCTCAGGACGAGCACCACTCGTGGCGAGTGCGCGCTCACAGAGGGAGTATCGCCTGCCCGATTCGAGGACAGGGAGCCCGTCCGTCAAGCGATCGAGCGCTCGCCCCGGCGCGAAGGGTTCGCCGTCACCGGGTCCGAGACTCAGACCAAACAGCCTGCACGAAGCCCGGGGCGGTTCACGTCAGCCGCGAAGGCAGCGAAGAAATGACCGTCGGACTAACTGGTCACTCAAAGGTGATTCGGGTTTTGAGTGCGCAGCAACGAGTCGCACGCGTGCAGCTTGGTCTTGATCTGCGGCGAGTCGGGGTTGATGGGGGAATTCGGGTCGACGGGCTGTATCTTGAAAATTGGTCGTTTGTCGCTTTCAGATCGGCTGGTCGGGTCCGGCCAGTTCGGCATCCCGTGGTGGCGCATGCACTGGGTGAAGCGCCGAAACTCATTCCACTCCTGCTGCACCTCGGCCTCGCTCGAATAGTCCGTACCGCCGCTGGGGAGGAGGCGCTGGCAGGCGCGGGCGGCGGCCTGGTACTGGGACGAGTTCTCATCGATCCGTGAGGCTCTGAGCTGCTGTTTGATCCGCCCCTGAGCGTCGGGGTCGGGGAACGTCGGCTCACCGTGCGAGCGCATACAGCGCGAGAACGCGAGCATCTGCGACTGGGAGCTGCTCGCTGCCACGGTCGTGCCGAGCTGCGCGAGGTCACTGCGCGGCGAGCCGCCGCAGCCGGCGGCCAGCACCGCGAGGCCGGCCGTAGCGATGGTGGCTGCCGCGGTTCGCGCTGCTGGCGGCCATGCCCAACGTGTCGAGCGTACGACGCGCGTTCTGTCGTTCATCATGCTTCGCCCAGCGTCGCAGCCGTTTCTGTGCTGGCCCTGAAGACGGGGCGATCTTCAGCTAGCGCTCAGGATCGGCCCGCGATACTCCCTCTGTGAGCGCGCACTCGCCACGGGTGGTGCTCGTCGAGGACGAGGACCCCGTCCGGCAAGCGGTCGAGGGCGCGCTCCGGCGCGAAGGGTTCGCCGTCACCGGCTTCTCCGACTACCCCGATCCCGGCCTGGTCCTCGCTGCCGCCCCCGATCTGGCCGTGCTGGACGTGCTGCTTCCCAGCGGCGACGGGTTCGAGCTGGCCCGAGCGCTGCGCGCCGCCCGTGATCTGCCGATCGTCTTCCTGACCGCTCGCGACGCGGTCGAGGATCGGCTGGACGGCTTCGAGCTCGGCGCTGACGACTACCTGATCAAGCCGTTCGCGCTCGAAGAGCTACTCGCCCGCGTGCGCGCCGTACTTCGGCGAACAGGCCGCCTCGGCGCGGCGATCGAAGCCGGTGACGTCGTCGTCGACGAACAGGCCGGCCTGGCAGCTCGCGCCGGTTCGCCGCTCGAGCTGACCCCGACCGAGCTGCGACTGCTCGCCTACCTCGTCCGCCAGCGCGGCCTGATTCTCTCCAAGCACCAGCTGCTCACCCAGGTCTGGGGCTACGACGCCTACGACCCAAACATCGTCGAGGTTCACGTCAGCGCCCTGCGCCGCAAGCTCGAAGCACATGGCCCCCGCATCCTCGAGACCGTCCGCGGCCTCGGCTACCGGCTCGACCCGCGATGAAGACCGGCTCGCTCCGCGCCCGCGTCATCCTCACCACGCTCACACTGCTCGCGATCGTCCTCGCCGCCGTCCTGACCGCGGTCACCCTCGCCTACCGCGCCAAACTCGACGGCGACCTCCGCAGCCGACTCGCCGGGGCCGGCACAGCCGTCGAGCGCGCCGGCTCCGCCGGAAACGCAAAGCCACTCCTGCCGGGCCTCGCGCTCGAGGGGATTGCCACCCGCTTCGAAGGCTCCGCAGCGGCGCCGAAGCCCGCCGGCACCGGCGCCCCCGCGACCGTGCCGGCGAAGACCGGCTCGACGATCCAGACACACGGATCGCTGCTCATCCTCGACGAGGTCCTCCCCGACCGAACGCAAGTCTTCTTCAGCGCCAGCCGCGCGAGCATCGACCGCGCCGTCACCAACCTGCTCCTCGTCGAGCTCCTCGTCGCAGCCGCCGCCCTCGCGCTCGCCACCGTCCTCGTCCTCCACGCCACACGCACCGCCCTCCGCCCTCTCTCCGCCGTCATCGAGACCGCAACCCGCATCGCCCACGGCGACTCCAACCTCCGCCTCAAACCCAGCCGCACCGACACCGAGCTCGGCAGCCTCGCCCAAGCGTTCGACCAGATGCTCGACGCCCTCGAAACAGCCATCGACGAAGCACGCGCCAGCGACGCCGCAACCCGCCGCTTCCTCGCCGACGCCTCCCACGAACTCCGCACCCCCATCGCCGCCCTCCAAGCAAGCGCCGAAACCCTCCTGCGCGAACAACCCGAACGGCCCGAGCGCGACCGCCTCGAAGCCGCCGTCGCCCGCGACAGCGAACGACTCGGCCGCCTCGTCAACGACCTACTCGGACTCGCCCGCCTCGAAGCACACCCCAACCGCACACCCACCGACCTCGCCTCCATCGCACGCCCACTCCTCGAACACGCCCAGGTTCGCGCACCGCACGCCACCATCACTCTCAACGCCGACAACGACACCACCGTCCACGGCGACCCCAACGCGCTCGAACGCGTCCTCCACAACCTCATCGACAACGCCCTCGCCGCCATCCAACCCACCGGGCGAATCGACGTACAACTACAACGGCTCAACGGATACATCCACGCGCGCGTCACAGACGACGGACCCGGCGTACCCGAACACCAACGCCAACGCATCTTCGAACGCTTCGCCCGGCTAGACCCCAGCAAACCCGGCCACGGCCTCGGCCTCGCCATCGCCCGCCGCATCGCCCACCAACACCACGGCGACCTCACCTGCGACCCCACACCAACCGGAGCCAGCTTCACCCTCCGCCTGCCCACCGAGCCCTGACCCCCATCAACCAGGCCCCAAGGCCCGGGGCAGTGCGCAAGACTCCCCGCTAGCGGATCTTCTCCACCCGCACGGTGACCACCGATACGCAGGCCACCTCCGCTGCAGAGACGGACGCTTCCGCCCGACTCGCCGGCAACTTCGACAGTAAGCGCGCCGCGCGCGGACGACTAGTGGCCCTTTCGGACAGCGCCACCAGGGACTTCCCGGCCCCATCGTGCGCAGGACCGCCGAGGGCATTGAGCGCCGATGCAGCTAACGCCGCCTCGTCTATCGAAGCGTCGAACTCACCGAGGAACCGGGCAAGCCATCAAACTGCATAGCGGGAGCGGCGCCGCGGATCCTTGAGTGCCACAAGCGCGTCAGGTACAGCGCTTCCTCCAGGCTGAGCCGTCCCATCTCGCGCGCCGTGATCTCCGCGACGACGAGGTTGCCGCGCTCGATCGCGCGGCGGAAGATCGTTCTGGGATGTCTTTCTGCCGTCAACGTCCGCCTTCCCGGGGCCGGACGGCTAGGCGAGATCACCGTGGCGTGTGCGATGCGTCGCGTCGTTTGCCGACCATTCACCCGCGTCCGAGCGTCTGTCCGGCGCAGGTCGACCCCGAGTCGACCAGGTGCGTCACGTCTCCGAATGCGCGCACCTTGAAGAGTTGATGTAGCGGTTCCCTAGATCGAAGTGGACGTCCCTCCTCCTACGGGTCGTCGCTCTAAGTCCAGCGGCTTTGAGAAAGTCCGCGGTTCATCGAGAACGGGCGGGTGTGTGTTTGTTTGTTTTACTTGATGAGCGTGAGCATCTTGAACATCGGCAGGTACATCGCGATGATGATTACGCCGACCATCAAGCCGACGCCGATCATCATGACCGGCTCGATGATGCTGGTCAGGGTCTCGATCGACGAGTCGACTTCTTCCTCGTAGAAGTCCGCGATCTTCGCGAGCATCTTGTCGAGCTCGCCGGTCTCCTCGCCGACCTTGATCATCTGCGAGACCATCGGCGGGAAGACGGGGTTTTCGACAAGGGGCTGCGAGATCGGAACACCTTCGTGCACCTTCTGTTTCGCGTCGATCAACGCCGCCTCGACGACCCAGTTGCCGGCCGTCTGCGACGTGATCTCGATCGCCTTGATGATGTCGACGCCTGCGGCGACGAGTGTGGAGAACGTGCGCGAGAAGCGCGCCATCGTGATCTTGAGGACGACGTCACCGATCTTCATCGGGAGCTTCAGCTTGAAGCGATCCCAGTTGCGCCTCCCTTGCTCGGTCCTTCGCCACTTCTTGAACCCGAACGTCCCGCCGATCGCGAACGCGAGGATCAGATACCAGTCCGCCTTCATGAAGTTCGAGGCGTTGACGACCCACTGCGTCAGCGTCGGCAGCTTGCCACCGAGGGTCAGGAAGACCTTGCTGAAGAACGGGACGAGGAAGAGCAACATGCCCGTGAGGACGAGGGTCGCGAAGACCAACACCATCGTCGGGTACATCATCGCGCCCTTGACGCGGCTCTTCAGCTTCGTCTCGCGCTCGATCTGGAACGCCATGCGGTCCAGCACCTGGTCCAAGATGCCGGCCGCCTCGCCGGACTCGACCATCGACACGAAGAGGCGCGTGAAGATCTTCGGGTGGCGCTCCATCGCCTGGCTGAGGAGCAGACCGCCTTCGACGTCGGCGCGCAGCTCGGCGATGATCTGCGCGAGGTACTTGTCGTCGGTCTGCTCCTCGAGGATGACCAGCGCGGCGACAACGCTGAGGCCGGCCTCGATCATCGTCGCGAACTGCCGTGAGAAGATCTGCAGCGACTTCGGCTTGATCTTCTTGAAGGTCGTCCTAACGCCGTCTTCACCAATGGATGGCAGTTCGACGAGCCGCTCGGCCAACAGGCCGCGGATGCGCAACTGCTCGCGCGCCGCCTCGGCCGACGGTGCATGGATCTCGCCATCGGCGCTGAAGCCCTGCGCGTTGATCGCGCTGTAGGCGAACGCCGCCATCAGCAAGCACCTGCAGTCGGGGATTGGCCGGTCGAGCAGTCGAAGGTCGTGATCACCTTGGCCAGCACTTTCGCGCCCGCGGAGTCGCGCACGAGCACCGAGACCGTCTTCGTCGCACGCTGCCCGGCCGCGGCCGCCCACGCGATGTAGGTGTCGACGTAGTACGTCTTACCGTCGGGCGACGCGGTCCCCGACACCGTGCGATGTGCGACACACGGGTTGATGCCGTTCGCCGAGAAATAGGTCAGCACGCTCGTCGTGCCGGTCGCTGCGGTGCAGCTCCAGTTCCCAGTGTTGGGAACGGTGTTGTTGCGCGGGTCGGTGTTAGCGCACACCGGCGTCTGACCGCTGGGGCACGCGACCGTGTCTGCAACGTACATCCCGGTAGTCGGCGCGCCTGCCGTGTCGAGACCGATCGCGTCGTAGGGCATCGAGCGGTACAGCTCCATCTGTGTGTCGGCCAGCGCCGCCGCCGTGTTCACGAGCCCGGCGCGCCCGAGCGCAAGTGCACCGGCGCTGAACGCACCGATAATCGCCAGCAGCGCGATCTGCAGGACGACCATCGAAATCAGGAGCTCGATCAGGCCGAAGCCGGCCTCGCTCCGCGGGCTGGGTGCCTCCATACCCGTTCTATCGGCAGGAATGGCCTCCAGCACGACCCCTAGGGGGTCTTGATGAGCTCGAGCTTGTACTGCTTCCCGTCCGTCGTGTTCTGAAGGGTCACCGGATGCCCGACCTGGAGCGTGAGCGTGGCTCCGCCTGCGGCGTAGGACCCGCCGACGACGCCGACCTGGGCCGTCCCGCTCTGGAAGGAGACCAGTCGGAAGACCGGGGCCCCCACCGGGAAGGTCCCAGCGACACCCACCCGAGAGTCGACGCCGTTGACCGCGATCGTGACGGTCGGCGCCGGAGGGGGTGCCGGGGGCGTCGAGGTAGGCGTCGTGCCCGAACCGCCTGCCGACGGCACGGCGCTGTTCGGCGTCGTCGTCGTCGGCGTCGTCGAGGTGGTCGAGTTCGGCTGGTGATTCAGGAGCGTCGGCGTCGTGGACGTTCCCGTCGTCGCGACCGAGCTCGTGACCTGCGGGACGAAGGGATTCTTCGTCTGGAAGACCTCGAACGTCACGAGCTGGCCCTCGGCCGAGGCCGGCGGCACGTCGCTGTTGACGAGTTGGCCGCTCGGGGTCGTCGCCGTCGATCCGGTCGTGCCGGCGGTGGCGACGCTCGGCAGGCCGCTGCCGGCAACTACACTGCTCGGGGCAGGGGCGTGTGTCGTGCTGGTCGGCGGCTTCTTGTTCATGAGCGCCAGCATCGACGGGATCTCGTACGCGGCGACAACCACAAGCAGCAGGCCGAGCGCGACCAAGACGATCTTCGACCGCTTGTCGCGCTTCTTGGCATCCTCCACCCGCTTCTGCTTGCTCGCCATGGCTACGGCCCCGCCCCGCCTGCTGCGGCCGGGTCCACGGCCGTGGTTGTCGTCGACGTCGTCGTCGTCGGTGTTGTTGCTGACGATGCAGTACTCGCGGACGGCGCATTCGAGTAGACGTAGGCATTGACGTAGATCTCGGCGGCGATCTTCGGGAACGTGTTCCCCTGCACGTTGAACGTCACCTGGTCGACGTTGAATAGCCGGCCGGTGGCGTCGAGCGTGCCGTTCCGGACGCCGACGAGACTGCGCAGGCGGTAGAGAAAGTCGCTGAGGCTGTAGAAGTCGCCGTTGAAGAGCAGGTGGATTCTGAGCGTCGAGTAGCTCCCGGTTGCCGAGAGCGGGCTCGGGCTCGCCACTGGCTCGATCAAGTCGAAGGAGACGCCTGCCGCGCGCGCGACCTGGCTGAGCGTAAGGATGATCCCCGGCATGTCCTCGCGATCCGGCATCGCGCGGGCGAGCCGGAACAGGTCGGCGACCTGGATCGTCGGCGGGTGCAGGCCCTTACGGAGCTCGGCCCTCTTCCTGGCGATCTGCAGCTGCTCGTCGTCGGCCTGCTTCTGCAGCTTGGCGGCTTGTGCCCCCTGCGGGGAGACCACGAGCAAGTGCCCCGCGAATCCCACCACGAGGAGCAGAACCGCGATGCCGATGAGCTGGAACTTCAGATCCAGAGCCGCGAGCTTCTTCTTCACGACGACGCCCCTGCAGTCCGCACGGTGCCCTTCAGCTGGAACGAGACCATCTTCGCCGGGCACGTGCTCGTGTCGGAGCCGGTCGAGGTGGCGCCCGCCGACGACTTGCCAAGGGTCACGCCGGAAAGGTCGGGCACCAGGGCGAGCCGCGCGAGGAACCGCGCGACGGAATCCTGCGAGTAGGTGCAGCCCTGGACGGTGAAGCCCTGGTCCCCAGTCACGGACTGGCCGGCCGCCGGCAGCGCGGTCGACGGGGCCAGCGCGTTCAACGTGACGAGCCAGACATCGCTCGGCACGACCTGAGAAACCTCACGCAGCAGTCTGTCCCAGGCGACGCGCTGCCCCAGGACGGTGGCCAGCGCAGTCGTGCGCGTCTGACGCTGCTCGGGTAGCTGCGCCACGACGGGCGACGGCGGAGGTGGCGCGGGAATCGCGGCGTACTCGGTCTGCAAGCGCTGCAGGGCGCTGCGCTTCTGCGCGACCTGTGAGCTCGCCGACAGGAACATCATCGCGAGCGCCGCCACCACGACGACCGTGCCGATACAGCCCGCGAGGATCGGGATCGGCGGCGCTTTGGATTCCCCGGTGTCCTGCCCCGGGAGGAGGTTGACAGCGCGCATCAGTCTTCGATCCCGAGGCCGATGGCGACGGTCAACGAGCCCATGGAGTAGTCCTCGGGCTCACGGAACTTCTTAGGCACCGCCACCCGGTTCAGCGGATCGCCGACGCGAACCGGCACTCCGATCAGCCGATGTAGCTCCTCGGCGAAGCCGGGCAGGTGCGCGGTGCCGCCGGTGAGGATGACCTCGCCGATGCCCAGCGAGCCGGGCTGGTTCTGGTAGAAGCGGAGGCTCGATACGAGCTCGCGCGCGAACGACTGCAGCTCGCGCGTGACCGCGTCACGTGCCTGGTCGAGCACCGCCGGTGCGATGCCTTCGGGAGGCTCCGACTGTGCGACGAGCGAGAGCGCGTGCTTGATCGGCGTGACCTGGCTCGGCGTCAGGTCGAGCGCGCGGGCGATCGCAACGGAGAGGCTCTGGCCGCCCCAGCCGAGGACGCGCGTGAACTCGCACGAGACGCCGTCGGAGACCGCGAAGGTCGAGCGGTCATGGCCGACGTTGACGAGCACCTGCGCGGCCGTCGACGCAGGAGCGTCGGGCGCGAGGGGCGTCGCGAGCGCGCGGAGCATCGCGAACGCTTCGAGGTCGATCCCGGCAAGCTTGATGCCGGCCTTGGTGCAGGCGAGGACGTACCTGTCGACGAGCTCGCGGTACGCCACGACGAGCAACACGCGCCGCGTTGTGACCCCGGTCTCCTCGTCGGTCGAATCGGACAGGACCTGCCAGTCGAGGACCGCTTCCTCGAGCGGGATCGGGAGCGTCTCCTGGGCGCGGAAACGAATCGCGTTCGCGAGCTGCTTCGGATCGTCGATGCCGCCGATCTCGAACGTGCGGACGCCGATGCGGTTGTTGGCGATCCCGAGGCGCACGCCTTTCTTCGGCAACTTGTTCTTCGCAAAGAGCTCCTTGAGCGTTTCGGCGAGAGCCTCGATGTCTCGGAGCTCGCCGCCGACGACGACACCTTCGTCGAGCGGGGCGCGCGCAAACTGGAGCAGTTGCGGCGAGCCGTTGTTGGAAACGCGCGCGGCAGCGACCTGCGACGCGCCGATCTTCAATCCGACGATCCCGTTCTTCGCTACGGCTGCGGCGGTGCGATTGACCTTTTCCTTCTTCGCGCGTGGCTGCTTCGCCTCGTTCGGCTGCTTCGGCCCGCGTTCGAGCTTCGGCTTCGAGAGCTTAAGCTCGCGCTTCCAGAGCGGCGGCTGCTTCTCCTTCGGCGTCTTGACGGCAGCTTCGGCGGCCGGGGCAGCCTTCGACTTCGAGCCGAACGAGAGCTCCTTCTTCCAGAACGGCGCGGCCTTCTCGTTGGGTGCCTTCGGTTCCTTGGCGGCCTTCGGCTGCTTGGGCTGCTTCGCTTCCTTCGATACATTGGGCGTCTTCGGCCCGCGCGAGAACGAAAGCTCCTTCTTCCAGAACGGCGTCGAGGCGCCTGCAGGCACGGACGGAGGCGGCGGCGGCGGCGGAACGACGGCTTCGAGGTCAGGCCCCTCACCGGTGGCGATCGCCTGGATTGCCCGCGGGCCGATCGGAGTCGACAGAGTCAGCGGCGGAGGCGACAGCGGCGGCGCGACAACGGTCGGCATGTCATCGGGAACGTCGTTCGGGTCGAACGACGTCGTGAGCCAGCCGTAGTCGCCCTTCGGAAGCGCGGCTGCGTCGTCGGCAGCGGGCGGCTCCACCGGCGCTGGGGCCTGCTCGACCGCCACTTGCTCGGGCTCCACCGTGGCCGTGGGCTCGAGCTCGGGCGCGAGGACTGCCTTGACGGCGGGAGCCACTTCAGCTTCCGCGTCCTGGGGCTTCTTCGCCTTGCGGCCGAAGGAAATCTCCTTCTTCCAGAACGATTCAGACACGAGTGCCTAGCTCCCGGAAACCCGCAACCCGCCAAAGACCGGGTCGGGCGCGGCGGCGGTGGCGGTGGCGGCGGGTGCATGTCCGTTCGATTCTGCGGGCGGCGCGTCGGGATCGGCAAAGCCGGCACGCTCGAGCAGCCCGACGAGCTGCTCCGGGCGCGAGGACCGCGACACCGCGAGCTCTTTCGAGACGATGCCGCGGATGATCAGTTCCGCAAGCGACTGCTCCATCGTGACCATTCCCTTGGCGGTACCGGTCTGCATGACCGAATAGATCTGCTCGACCTTGCCCTGACGGATCAGGTTCCGCACGGCATCGTCCGGGAGGAGGATCTCGAGCGCCGGGACGCGGCCTTGGCCGTCGGCCGTCGGCAGCAGCGCCTGGGTAATCACGCCTTGGAGGGTGCCGGCGATCTGGACGCGCACCTGCTCTTGCTGCTCGGGCGGGAAGACGTCGATGATGCGGTCGATCGTTCCGGGCGCCGACTGCGTGTGGAGCGTGCCGAAGACGAGGTGACCCGTCTCCGCGGCGGTCATCGCCGTCGCGATCGTCTCGAGGTCGCGCATTTCGCCGACGAGGATCACGTCCGGGTCCTGGCGAAGCGCGCCGCGCAGTCCCTCGGCGAACGACGATGCGTCGACGCCGATCTCGCGCTGGTTGACGATGCAGCCCTTGTGGCGGTGCAAGAACTCGATCGGGTCTTCGACCGTGAGGATGTGGTCGTGCCGCGTGCGGTTGATCTCGTCGATCACCGACGCGAGCGTGGTCGACTTGCCTGACCCCGTCGGCCCGGTGACCAGCACGAGGCCGCGCGGCTTCTCGGCGAGGGAGTGCAAGGACGAGGACAGCCCGAGCTCCTCCAGCGACTTGATCTCGTTCGGGATCAAGCGGAACGCTGCACCGAGCGTCTCCCGCTGGAAGAACGCGTTGACGCGAAAGCGTGCGACGCCCGGGATCGAGTGGGCGAAGTCGAGCTGGCGGTTGTGCTCCAGCCGCTTCTGCTGCTCGCTCGAGAGAATGCGGTAGATCAGATTGCGCGTGTCCTCGGCACTCAGGGACGCGACGCCATCGAAGCGCTGCAGGTGACCCCGCAGGCGGACGACGGGCGGCGATCCCACCGTGATGTGGAGGTCCGACGCATTGAGCTCGACCATCTGCGTGAGCAGCTGGTCAACTGAGGTGACAGTCGTTTCAGCCATTTCAGTCAGCGCTATCGGCAAGCCGTGTGCCTGACTTGAGGGATTCGCCAACGCCGGCTTCGAGCGGCGGAGCCAGCGGCAGCGTCCTGTCGCGCCCCCCACGCCGTGAGTGAGCCAATGTCCCCCCGAATGGGGGGTAAAGCCTGACGACGGTGCTTGTCGATACGGGTTGGGCCACCCAATTCGCACGAACGCTCTCGGAAGGAGTTGGACTAAATGCTGAACAGACTGCGGATGCGCCTGGAGGGCGAAGAGGGCTTCACGCTCATCGAACTCCTCGTCGTCATCATCATCCTCGGGATCCTGATGGCGATCGCCATCCCGTCCTACCTCGGCTTCAAGGACCGCGCCAACAAGT